>PANV01000025.1 GCA_002707765.1 Fidelibacterota bacterium | reverse complement strand
TATTGATTTTGAAAACGTTTTATTTTATGGTAATAGAGCAGGTCACAGTGGTGGAGGATTATTTTGTAATAATTCTAACGTCTCATTTAAGCATGCTACATTTGTTGATAATATTGCCAATTACTACAACGATCCTGTAAATACTCACCATGGTGGTGGTATATCAACTTGGGATTCTAATGTAAGTGCAGTTAATTCAATTGTAAGAGGAAATTATTTAAATAATGAATCACAGGATATTGAAAAAAGAAATACAGGTCAATTTCTTTTAAGCCATTCAAATATAGGTGAACTTTGGGGTGTATCCAGTGCAGGTGGAAATATGAATGTTGATCCATTATTTGTAAATCCTGCTAGTGGTGATTATTCATTAAGCAGTGATTCGCCATGCATTGATGCAGGTACATCATTTTTTCAGGCTTTCGGTAATACAGTTTTAGATTTAAGTGAATCTTCTTATAATGGCTCTGCCCCTGATATGGGAGCATTTGAGTTTACAGTATCTTTTGGTGATTTAAATAATGATACAATTATCAATGTACAAGATATTGTTTTAATTGTTGGTTTAGTATTGAATGATGGCTATAGTCTACCTGCTGATCTTAATAGTGATGGGATTGTTAATGTTTTAGATGTTGTGGCGCTGGTAAACCTAATACTGGGATAAGGTATAATTATATCTGATTTAGCTTGTTAGCGACTATTCTGCCGCTTTTTAATGCTCCATCAATGGAAGGCTCCTCCATCCAATCACCACAGAAATAAATGTTTTTCTTGCTTTTAATTTTAGTTTTGCTTGCAGGAAGTGCTTCTTTAATTGTATAACTTTTAACAAAACTTATATCTTTGCTATCAAGCTCCATTATTTCTTTAAATTCATTTATTAGCTTATCATCTGTAGCTTTTGTATTTAAAGATGATAATGAATACAGATTCAAATTATTACTTGAGTATGATTTTGATATATTAGTCAAACATTGAATAGAATTTGTTTCGTAATCATCAGAAACTAAAAGAATTGATTTATTTAGCCTGTTTTTATCTGAGCTTAAATATATAGTTTTATTTTCATTATAGTCCATTTTTGTATCTATTTCAGTCATCTGAGAGATATTATGAATCGGTGATGCTATTATAAGATATTCAAACGCTTCAGATTCTCCATTTTTAAAATAAACTTTATTATCTTTTATTATCTCTACTTCAGAATCAAAACTTATATCCAATTTAGAATTTTCAGCTATTGTCTTTGGGAGTATGTTCATCCCATTTGAAGGAAGACTCGCTTTGCCAAGAGCAAACTTTTTAAAAATTTTAAGAAAGAAATTTGTATCAGTATTTAAATCTTTAGATAAGAAAATTCCTTTGAAAAAGGGATTTAGAAAGAGTTTTTGAGATTTGTTAGAAAATCTATTTTGAAACAACTCCCCTACTTTTTTTTCCTTTAATTTTGATGATATAAATAATCGAAAGAGATTAATCATATCAGATAACGTTAAAATCTTTAGTAAGTTAGATTGTAAGAATTTAATGGGATGATAAAACGGATTGTATAGGTTTAGATTTTTATCTTTATTATAAATACTTGCACCAGAGTTAAAATACTTTAAGTCAAGCTTATGATATACCCCTATCTTCTTAACCTCTTCATAATTATTAAGAAGTACCTGAAAACCTACATCGCATTTAAATCCATTGACATCTTCAGTTGCTACCCTGCCTCCTAAATAAGATTCTTTTTCATAAATCTTTATATCAAATTTTTTTTTATCAAGATAGTGAGCACAAGATAGTCCAGACAATCCAGAACCTATAATAATAGTTTTTTTCAATTAAATACCTCTTTAATTATTCTATAGATTTGATTTCTGTAAAAGGTGTAAGACTAAATATTTTCCATTCTTTTCCTATTAATCTCATATGATATTGCATTTTTCCTGAATCATAAACGGTATTATCATCTTTATATCTAGAATAGCTTGCATTGACAATCGCAATACTTTCATCAAATAATTCAATATCAATCTTGTCCCATTTACTGTATGAATAATAATCAGGTAAATCACCTCTGATTTTTCTGTAGATTAATTTTAGTTTAAACTTTCCAGAAGCTCCAATTGTTTTATCCTGAAGATTAAAATATGCTGGATAATCAAAGCATTTAGCAATGTTTGAATAATCAGCTTTACCAAAAGCTTTATTATATTGATCTAACACATCGATAATATTTTGTTTTTCATTTGCTAAAGCTAATGAAATGAATATAAAAAAATATGAAATTATTTTAAGCATAATATTAAAGTTTAATAATTTTTCCTAATTTTGAGTCTGAAAAATCATTTATATCGAGCCCATATTTTTGCCTAGCAATATCCAATTTTTTTACAGGCTCATCGATTGGTTCTGTAGTAAGAATAAAAGTTCCATAATGAATACCGACGCTCTTTTTTGATAAAACATCTAAATGAATTTGAACTGCTTCCTCAGGATTAATATGAAAATTCTTCATAAACCACCTTGGTTCATAGGCGCCTATAGGTATTGCCGCAAAATCAAATGGTCCATAGTCTCTACCAATTGATTTAAACTGTACATCGTTGTATCCAGTATCTCCAGCAAACCAAAACTTAAAATCCTCAACTTTAATTGACCAAGAGGCCCAAAGAGTATCAAAGCTTTTAAACGCAGTTCGTTTCGACCAGTGTTGCGATGGTAGACAATCTATTTTTATTCCTTCATAATCATATGATTCAAACCAGTCCATTTCAATTACATTCTTAACACCTCTATCATTAAACCACTTTTTTAAACCTAAAGGTACAAACCAAAAAGTTGAATCACCGATTAACTTGACTGTATTATAGTCAAGATGGTCATAGTGATTATGGCTAATTACAATAAGATCAATCTTTGGCAATGAATTTATAGAAATAGAAGTCTCAGAATAGCGCTTTGGGCCAAATAGCTGCGAAGGAGAGCATCTATCAGAAAAAATTGGATCTGTAAGAATATTTTTACCATTTATGTGTAGAAAAGCTGTTGAATGTCCGACCCATAAATAAAAATTTTCACCTTTTTTAATCAATTCTTCAATTTCACTAGATGAAATTTCTTCTACCTCAATTTTTTTAGGTCTATCAGGTCTTTTCTCACGCATCATTTTAATCAAATCATAAAAACTTTTATTTTGTGGTCCATCTGAAAGAAAAGGGTTTGTAAAACCATGAGGTGTATGGTGCTCCTTACTTTCATCAAAATATTCATTAGAATGATTTTTAGAAAACAAAATAGTAAACATAGAAATAATTAAAAAAGTTAATAGAGTAATTTTCATATTCTTTCGTGCATAAACAATATACAAAAATTATTTATTAAGCTCTGATACAATTTTAAATGTAAGTATAAAATCATCATAAATAAATCTATCTCCAATATCAGAAAATATTGTTTTTGATTTATACTTGATACCATATTTGGTTCTATCTACAATCATAGTTCCTTCCGCTATAGCAAGATTCTTATCAAAAGTTATAGATACAGGAAACTTAACTTTATTTGTTATTTCTTTTATGGTAAGCTCACAGTTTAATAGTGTTTCACCTGTTTCTTTATCAATTTCTGTACTTATGAATTTAATATGTGCCTCAGGAAAATTTTTTACACCAAAGAAATCATCTGATTTAAGATGATCAACAAAGTACTCGTTTGAGCTTTTTTTCTTTATATCGAGACAAGTGATAGATTTCATATCAACAACTAGCTCTGCTGATTGAAGCTTTTTATCTTTTATTAAAACGGTTCCTGATTTAAAATCAATAACACCATCATGGCTTCCTGTTACCTTGCTTCCAATCCATTCAAGTCTGCTTGAATCTTTAACTACGGTGTATGTGTCTACTGAAAATAAAAATGACAGTAGTACTATATTAATAAGTGCGATAGTTTTGTTCATAAAACTCCCATATTCGTTACTGTTAATTTATTATAATTGTAAAAGAATCAACAATCAATCTTTTAATCAATTATTTCGTGTATGTGTCACCAATATTCGTTTATTTTCTGTTTTAACAGATTTTAGCTTTCTGTGTGACCAAATCTTTTGCCGTGCAGCTCTACTTGCCTCATCTACATCAATAATAGGTTCCGGATATTTAGATTTATTTTTCATAAGCTCAAGTATTAACGGTGGTGTTTTCCATGGCTCATGTATGTTTTCCTTATCATATTCCTTTAATTCAGGAACCCATTTTTTTATAAAANTACCATTNTCATCATGGTCGTAGGATTGCTTTATAGGATTATATATCCTTATGGCNTTNATACCTGTTGTTCCAGCTTGCATTTGAAACTGAGAAAAGTGAATNCCNGGTTCATAGTCTAAGAANAGATTNGCTAAATGNTAAACCCCCTCTCTCCANTCACAATCCATATGATGNCAAAAAANNNANACAAGCATAGCTCTCATCCTAAAATTAATCCATCCTGTTTGAATAAGGCATCTCATATTAGCATCTACTAATGGAATGCCTGTATTGCCTTCTTTCCAAGCTTTGATAAACTCCTTGTTGTTAGAGCGCTCCAAAGTTTCAAACGCTCTATTAACGCATAACTTTTCAATTTCACACTCAACCTCAAATTTTTGTATAAAATGACATCGCCATTTAAGCCTCGTTAATAGGCCGTTAAAAGAACGTTTATTTTTACTATAGTTAGGGTGATTTTTTACAAATTGATAGGCCTGTTTTACAGATATATTACCCCATGCTAGATGTGGTGAAATTCTCCCACAGCTTATTCTACTTTCAGTTGGCTTTGAAATAAACTTTGAATAGTTAAAACCTCTTTTTGAGGAAAAACTTTCTAATGTCTTGTGGGCTTCTATCTCTCCTGGTTTTTTATAATATTTAGGATAGTTATTAAGTTTTTTTAAGAGGTTTTTATCAAGCTTAAATTTATTACTTAGAATACTATTTTTAGATTTTGAGTATTTATTGTCGATAATCTCTTTATTCATTGTAGAGAACCATCGTTTATCCCAACCTCTTCTATTATTAATGCCTCTTTCAATACCATCTCTTTGATATTCATTCCATCTAATGTTATTGTTTTTGAAAAACTCTTTAAGCTCAATGTCTCTTTTATAGGTTAATGGTATGCCGCTTTCTTGGTATGAATAGATATTTTTAACTGGAGATTGATTTATTAAATCTTTAAATACATCTAGGCATTCACCTTGCATCATTAGTATTTCTCTATTAAATGGTTTAAGTTTTTCATTCATCTCAAGGATAGAGTGATAAATAAATTGAAGGTGCCTTAAAGATGTATCAGGGTATTTGATTACACTGGGTTCAAATATATAAATAATTTGATACTCATCCTTAGATAGTTCACATTGATTTAATGGCTCGTGGTCTTGTAGCCTTAAATCTCTTTTAAGCCAAACGATATTCAATTATAATTTAGTAAATAGATTTTTATTTAAGAGCGCTGAAGATGTCAACATTCCTGACATCAAAGCACTCGGTAATCCAACTGTTGTTATATCTTGGCCTGTTAAATATAAATTTTTAATTGGGGTTTTAGGTTTTAACCATTTTTGTTTAAATCTGGATGGTGTATGATTCACACCATACAGCTCTCCAAATTCATAATGCGCCATATCACGAGTAGATAATGGCGATGATAATTCTGAATATGAAATTTTATTTTTTAGATTAGGACAATGTTTATAGATAGTAGCTATTATCCTATCTGAATATTGTGACTTAAAATCTTCGTACTCACTGCCTCTTTTTTTCCATTTTTCATCTTCCCACTTAGCATAGTTTTTGAAATTTGTTGGAACAATGACTTCCATCGTTGCAGTTCCAGGATAGTTTTTTTCCCAATCAGGGTCTTTTGACGATGCAAAAGATAAGTAGGCAAGAGGAAAATCATTGCTTTCGTCGTTCATATATTTTTCAGTATTTAAATCGTGGTCATAGGATGGATAAATCCATAGATTCGTATTTGTGATACCTAAATCTTTTGCTGATTTATCAAAACCTACATACAAACAAGCGTGACCATATGATGGTTCTACTAATTCTAATTTTTTTCTATATGAGCTAAGTGAATCCTCGTGTCTCAAAAATTTATTTAAAGTATTTTGTATACCCGCACTGCTAATAACATACTCTGAATCTATTGTGTCTCCGTTATCAAGAACAACTCCAGTAGATTTTCCATTTTTAGTTTTAATGTAATCAACTCCAGTGCTTATGCAAATATCTCCACCATTTTTGATTATAACAGGCGTTATTGATTCTGGTATCATCCTTGAACCACCAATTGGATAATTCGCACCATCAAGATAATGAGTAGCGATTGCGCAATGAATTGCAAAACTGCTTTGCTTCGGAGGCAGTCCGTAGTCACCCCATTGACCAGTCAAAACACCTATAAGCTTTTCATTAGAAGTGATTTCTCTAAGAGCTTGGTAGGTTGTTTTATTTGAAAATTTTAAAAATTCTTTGGATAAAAAATTACTAAAAAGTATTTCTTTAAATCCTGAAAGTCCTTTTGCAGCAAAATACTTAATCATTGATTTATTGATACTGCAAATTACATTCATATATTTATCAATATTAGCTGACTCATCTGGAAAGTAATCCTTAAGATTTTCGATAAATTTGCTTTTAGGAGCAACAAAATCATAAGATTTGTCTGGGAAAACTATTCTATCATAGTTTTTATCTGTCTTGTTCCATTTTAAATTGTTATCTGAGATTTTATCAAATAATCTGCGTGTGAATGCTTTTTTATTATGGACTCCTCCAATGTAGTGAATACCAACATCCCATTCATATTTTTGTCTTCTGAAAGTATGCGTGTATCCACCCACCTTAAAGTGTTTCTCTAACATTAAAACTTTTTTACCTTCCATAGAAAGGAGCGCAGCACTGCACATACCTGATATCCCAGAGCCAATAATTATAACATCATAGGAGCTTGAAAGCTTATCTTTTCTGTATTTTTTTATGTCCATGTATTACTTGATTAAAGTTATAATGCCAAGCTTACTAAAAAACTTTACAATCCAGTAACCAAAATCTATTTCGTACCATTTGTAGGCAAAGTTGTTTTTAGTAGGAAATCGATGGTGATTGTTTTGGTATAACTCACCAAGCATTAAGAAATCAATAAATAATGTATTTTTTGATTTATCGTGAAGTTTATCAAAATTTCTGTAGCCATGTTTGTGACCAAACCAATTAACAATAAATCCATGAACAGGACCCATAAGAATATGAACTGGAATGAGTGCAAAGTACCAATAAGAGGGAGCAAATTTTACATAAATAAGTATATATAACACTATAAATGCAATTCTGCATGGATACGTATCAGCAATATTTTCAAATGCTGTCCATCTAGGTAATGATTTATCATCCTTTCTTTCAAGAGCAAGGTCAGTAAAATATCTATATTCATTAGCAGTTTTCCACATGAAGGAAAAAATATTTTTAAAAGCTACCGGAGAATGTGGATCTTTTTCTGTATCGCTAAACTTGTGATGATCTCTGTGCATCAAAGCGTATGCAGAAGGTCTTAAAAAAGAAGAGCCCTGTGCTAGCAGTGTAACAACGAAAAAAACTTTTTCCATAAATTTAGATGTTGTGAACATTTGATGAGATGCATATCTATGTAAGAAAAAGGTTTGTACAAAGAGCGATAAATACCAATGAGCTATAAATATTAAAAAAATTGTGAGCATATTACTTCCTAAATCTGTAGTGAGAAACTCCCCACTCTGTTCCATTTTCCATTCCAAACATCACCGCACATGAAAGAAAAAATATTCTCCATCTTTGAAACCACATTTTAGAATTATCATTACCGTATGTATCATTAAAAATTTCTATTATTTCTTTTTTATTATTATCCATTTTATCTAGCCAAGCATATGAAGTCTTTGAATAATGGGTTCCATTTATTTTCCATGTCTTTTCAATTTTTAAATCTTCCTGAAAATTTAATAATAAATTGTGAGAAGGCATTTGTCCTCCACTAAAAAATTCTCTAGCCATCCAATCTCCAGGGCCATTATCGACATATGGGTACATGAGTGTATGATGGGTAAAAATATGAACAAATAGTTTTCCTCCATCATTCAAAAATTTTGATATATTGTTTAATAATGTTCCGTAGTTCCTCATATGTTCAAACATTTCAATAGATACTACTCTATCAAATTTCTTATCAATATCAAAGTCATTCATATCACACGTAATAACCTCAATATTAGTAAGTTTAAGTTTTTTACATCTCGCCTCTATGTGTTTTTTTTGGTCTTTAGAGTTGCTCACAGCTGTAATGTTTGAATTTGGAAATTTTTGTGCCATAAAGCAGGTTAATGAGCCCCATCCACAACCAAGTTCAAGAATGTCTTGTTTATCTTCAAGTTCTGCCCTTTTGCATGATAATTCGAGCATTTCTACCTCTGATTGATCAAAAGTTGTTTGGTCTGTTGGCCAGAACCCAGAGCTATACTTTAAATTGCTTCCAAGTACAATATCAAAAAATGAAGGCGGTAATTCATAATGCTGTTCGTTTGCTTTCTCAGGAACTAAAGCAATAGGACTTTTTTTAAGTTCCTCAATCCATTTTTGATTATGTTCATGAAGTTTATCAGGCCCTAAAGACTTTGCCCATTTGAGACGATCATTACAAAGATTCTTAATACCCCTCTTGATTAAAATATCAGGTAGTGTTCCATTTTCAGCTAGCTTAATTAAGTAGTTTAACATATATATAATTTAATAATTATTAGATACAAAAGGAATTCAATAGTAGATTAATCCATCCAGCTCCAAGTAATAGAAGACTGATTAGAAAAAAAAATGTTCTAGGTCTTATATTTAATCCTCTTTGATTTTGTAATCTAAAAAACATATGTAAAATTCTAAAAATAACAAAACCCCAAACAAAAATATGGTCTAATGTTGTAGAGTTATTTAGTATCATGTGAGAAATACACAGTGGGAAAAACAGTAAAGGTATCTCAAACATATTTTGAAACTGATATCTTGCGGATTTTAGTTTATCAGGAAATTCTCCGTCATAGAGCTGAAATTGATCAATTGATATATCCTTTGCATATATAAATTTGCCAGCTAAAAACATGAGTCTTAACGTTAAAAAAATTATAACAAGTGCCATTATGGCCATGGGCAAAATAAAATTCATAGTATCTCCTTAAGTTTAATAGTTTTTCTGTTTTGAGAAAACAAACTGATAATCTCCTATATTCTTCTCTAAAAAACCTGCTTCACAATATGTTAAATAAAATTCCCAGAGTCTAATAAAAGTTTCGCTAAACCCCATTTCTTTGATTTCTTTTGTTTTGCCAAGAAAGTTTTTTCTCCAAATGTTTAGAGTTTTAGCATAATGGAGCGTAATATCTTCAAGATCTATAAAGTCGAACTTGGTTTTGTTTTTAACAATATCTGAAATTTGAGAAATTGAAATCAGGCAAGATCCGGGAAATATATATTTATTAATAAAATCTACAGAGTTTTTATAAGTGTCAAAATTTTGATCATTGTATGTGATGCCTTGCATAGCAAACAGTCCACCATCTTTTAGAAGATTGGATACTTTTTCAAAGTAAGTTGGTACGTTTTTATGACCTACTGCCTCAATCATTTCAATAGAGGCGATTTTATCATACTTGCCATCGAGTAACCTGTAATCTTTCTGTACAACCGTAATTTTATCGGATAAGCCTAATTTTTTTATTCTATTAACTGCAAATTCAAACTGTTCATCTGAAATCGTTGTTGTTGTAATATCACATCCATAGTTTTGGGCTGCGTGAATTGAAAAACTCCCCCATCCAGTTCCTATCTCTAAAACTGAGTCATTTTTACCAAGATTTAATTTTTTACAAATCATATCAAGCTTTTTTCTAGATGCATCTTCAAGTGGTGTGTTTTCATCGTCAAAATATGCGCAGGAATATGTCATAGTATTGTCAAGCCAAAGTCTATAAAAATCATTTCCAAGATCATAGTGAGCAAGAATATTTTTCTTACTTCCAAGAACAGTATTTCTTTTTCTGTAATGAATAAATTTATTGATAGGTACAAATAGTTTTGCTAATCCTGAATCTAAGTTTGCCATGAGCTTTTTATTTCTTACCATTATTTGAGTAAGAGCAACAAGGTCAGAACACTTCCATAATCCTGCAGCATATGCTTCAGTAGCTCCTAAAATGCCACCTGATCCAATGAATGAGTAGAACTCTGAGCTTTCTATTGTAATAGAACATTTTAAAGCGTCATTTTTATTACCGACTTCAAAAATATCAGATCCATCTGTAATATCAATAAAACCAATCTTGATCAGATTGAAGTTTTTTAGTACATTTTTTTTAAAAAAATTATTTAAGAAAGATATTTTATTTTTTTTCGATATTTTATTTGATATGTCTTTAACGTTGTCTAACTTCATTTAATTTTTTACCTCTTTGTATTTTGGATGGCTATAAAAAGTAGCACCACGAATCAAGAGTATTAACGCTTGAAAATGTATCCTTAAAAACACCATTAAAGTTAAGAAAGGAAATCTTAGTGTATATAGCATTAAGTTTTTATAGTTAAGTTTAGCTTTCTTTTTTAAATCAAGTGTCGCATTAAAAATTTTATTACCATCTTTAAAGTTAATCATATTAACATTTAAATTTTTATTTGGCTCATTAAAATACCATTCATAATCATGGTCCATATCCCAAAATGGACTAACGTGAAATTGTTTTTTTAAATCCTGCTTAAATTTATTATTTTTTTTGTTATCTATAAAGTAACAGTGTCGCTCATTCCATGGCGTATTGGTAACCTCTGCCATAATCATTTCAACTTTAGTATCTTCCTCATTATAGCAATAGAAAAAACTCACAGGGTTAAAGCAGTATCCAAAATATCTTAAGTGGGTTAAAATTCTTATTGGTCCTTTAGGATTATATTTTGTTTTTGTTTTAATTGTTTTTCTAACAGCCTCATCAAGCGAAAGATTTTGATCACCGTGGTAATCTTTTCTAAAATATGAAACAAGGGCTCTTTTATTAATACCAAATAGAAATGAGCTTTTAAAAGATTTCTCTATGGTATTAATATCAAAAAATGTCATAAATGTTTTATAGGCAAACATTCTTTTAAATGGAGTAAACCTGCTGTGTCTTACTGTTCCATAATATATGTAGTTTTTATTACTCAAATTCAACACCAAGTTTTTTGCAAACATCAATCGCGCTCTTTACACCGTCTTCATGAAATCCATTTGACCAATAAGCGCCGCTAAAGNATGTATTAATCTGACCATCAATTAAATNCTTCTTAGACTGAGATTTTATTGTCTCAGAGGTAAACAATGGNTGATGNTAAACAACTTCTTTAATNATTTTATTTTTATCGATTTGTTCGCAGTTATTAAGTGTTACACANAACGTTTTCTTNGCATTTAGGCTTTGAAGGATATTCATATTGTATGTTAGTGTTACCTGACTATCATTTTCGCTTCCAAGCAGGTAATTCCAGCTAGACCAAGCATTTTTTCTTTTTGGAAGTATACTATCATCTGTATGAATGTAGGCAATATTTTTTTGATATTTCATTTTACTAAGAACTTTAGATTCATCTTTAGATGGATCTTCTAGTATTGATAATGATTGGTCGCTATGGGTGGCGAAAATAACTTTATCAAAAGTCTCAGTTTTGTCATTAAAATTTACATATACTTTTTCATCTACTCTTTTTACAGATTTAATTTTTGTATTGAGTAGAAGTGTTCCTTTTAGGTTTTCAATTATTTTTTTTACATACTGTTTAGAACCATTTTTAATAACCCACCATTGGGGTCTATCTACAATTTTTAGCAATCCATGATTTTTAAAAAAACTAATAAAAAAATATGCTGGCATCTTAAGAATCATATTTGGACTAGTAGACCAAATTGATGCAGCCATTGGAATAATATAATGGTTAATGAAAAACTTTGAAAAATTCTTTTGTTTCAGATAATCATCCATTGTCATAGTTATATTAATCTTACTCATATCCACCTGTGCAATTTTATTAAATCTAATAATCGATCGAATCATACCAATAAATTTTGGACTAAAAATGTTTGATCTTTGGGCGAAAACAGCACTTAATGAATTACCTGAATACTCAAAATCTCTGTTTGATGATTTTACGCTAAATCCCATTGAGGAAACTTGAGATTCTACATTAAGCATGCCCAAAAGTTTTATGAAATTTGGATACGTATTCTCATTATAAACGATAAATCCCGAGTCAACATTAAACTTTCTTTCTCCATCTGTTAGCGAATGTGTGTGCGTGTGTCCTCCAAAATAATCATTCTTTTCAAAAAGTGTTATATTGTGATGTTTATCTAAAAGATATGCAGAGGTTAAACCTGAAATACCACTTCCAATAATTGCAATGTTTAATTTTTTATATTCTTTCATTTATTTCTCCTGCATCGTTCAGAACAATATTTAACAAATTCCCAGTTTTTTTTCCATTTTTTTCTCCAATCAAATGGCTTTTCACATACAGCACAAATTTTATATGGGAGGCCTTTGCTCATCTATTTTATATCCTTAATTGATGATTTACTTACATAGCTTAAAGTTTTTATATTCTTAGAAGAATAATATGATTGTAAACCAGAGATTGAGGCTATATCACCATTTTCAAAATCAATATTTCCATCATTTAAAAGAATATTATCATCAATAATAATGATTTTAACACTACATATTATTAAAATACAGTCATTTGGTAGTTTAATTTCTTTAATCTTTTTAAGACCAGATTTAATAGCTGATTCTTTAACAAATGGGACGTTAAAATCTTCTAAAAATATTTTATTAATTCCTATTTTGTCAAACTCTGACTCATCTTTATTAAACTTTCCAGATGTAAGATGAGCTTTATCTATAAAATTATTTTGTATAGAATTTATTGTTAAATAAGGATTCTCTCTTAGATTAGTACAAGTGTCTGTTTTTCTTTTATGTTGAGGTCTAATTGTAAAGCCAATTAATGGTGGATTTGATCCTAAATGAACCACTGATGAAAATATTGCAACGTTATCAATACCTGAACTTGATTGAGAGCAAATGAGATTTGCAGGCTTTAAGCCCGTTATTGAATTAATAAGATTTATTCTAAAGTATTTATCTAAAGAATCAAAATCATTGTTTTTAAATACTGATGCCATTTTAGCTAAAAAAATAAATTATAAATACATTAGAATTTAACATATAATTATATAAAAAATGAGTTTATCAATTGTAAAAATTCTTAACAAAAAATCTAAGGATTATATGATTTTTTTATAAATGGTTTTAATTGATCAAAATAAATGAAAGAAGGTTTCATTTTAAGATTACTAAAAAAAACTGATTGATCATTATAATGGATAGAATTTTTATCGAGCGTAGCACTTCCAAATTGATGAATACTTTCTGCAGAAAGATTTCCATTTTCATCCCATTCAACTATTTGGAAGAAACAATCTCCTCCTGTGGCAACCTTTCTGTTATCATCCATTTTGGAATAAATTGCTCTTAATAAATCTGGACCACCATCTAGAGGTAGCTCTTTATCACCTCTTTTAATTATTTGCATCTTACCAAGCTCAACATCTACCCTACCAAATTCTTTAATTAAATAATCGGTACTCTTAATAAAACTATCTTTGATTTTTTTAAAATTGTAATCAAAATCATCAATATCATATGTTAAATCAAATGTAAGTTGGGCTATAGCTGCTCCTCTATTTGTCTTCTGATTGCCTAAGTCCCAATTTTTCATGACATTAATGGCACTTTTATGTTTTTCCTCCTGGGGTTCATATTCGCGAATAAATTTATTTAAAGCATAATTCATAACAGATTTTTTAGAGTAATAAGTATCATACTTATAGGCGTAAAATTCTTTTTTTGTTATAGATTCATCTTTACCATAAAGCTCATGAGATCTAAACGCTCTATTTGTCTGATATTCTTCTATTCCGCAGTTTTTAGGTAAGGTTTTTAATGGATTACCCCTTCCAACCGTGGCACTGTATGGTGTACTATTACAGTTTTGTAGATAGCCTGATTTTGGATTTAGGGATGATGGTAGTTCACCATAAGTATAATATTCTGTCCATATTAAATCGCTGAAGTTACCAGGAACTATATCTTTCCAGTTAATTCCATTTTTTCTTTTTGGTAGGAGTGCATTATATATGTAAAAGATGTTTCCATATTTGTCTGCAAACATAGTATTAAACATTGGAATTTGCATCATTTCCATTGATTTCTGAAACTCTTCAAGAGTATGTGATTTATTCATATTATACCATTGCTCAACCTGGCCAATTAAACCATGTCCAGAGTATCTAACTGCGTATGTACCATGATTAGTTTCAATAACAGGACCATGCTTTGAATATAAAATCTCTCTTTTAACAGTCCAATAGAATGGGCCAAAAAGTTTTACTCTTATAGGTAGCTGTGAAACTTCAAAATCAATCCAGTTATCATCAAGTTGATATTGATATTTATTTTCCGGATTAATTGTAAGTTCGTATACATCAACAAGGTCAGGTTTATTTACTGTATGAGACCATGAAATATTTTCATTATAACCCTTTAATATAACTGGTGAACCAGGAAATAATCCACCTGAAGCATTCCATCCTTCATCGCTGTGAAGGTGGGCTTCATACCATGTTACTGGACCTTCCCAAGGTTGATGAGAATTTATTGCGATTCTAGTACTTTTATCAGCTGATCTTGAGGGAGCAACAGCAATTACATTCGATCCATACATTGAGTTTTCAGTCTTACTTTCTTTATAAGCTAAAAAATTAGGCCTTTTATCTTTCATCAATTCTGTAATATACCAATCTAGTTTAAACATTAGGGGTGTTCTTAGTGTAAAGCCAGCAATTATATCAAGTCCTTTAATAGGAAAAATATCTTTAGATAATTTAATTTTATTATCAATTATATATTGATTTATACCATCTGCATACGCATTACATAAATCAATAGTTTCAGGTTTCAAGGATGATTTCTTTTTATCAACTGTTTCCCAAATTTTCAATAATCCAACTAGGTAGTCAATAGGTGCATCATCCCTTCCATTAACAGAAGCTGAAATTCCTCTCGATGCAATTAGAATCTCAAAAATCGTTTCAAAATCATCCTCTGCGTGAGCGTAGGCAAGACCAAATGCAACATCATTATCATTTTTGCCATAAATATGAGGAACTCCCCAGTTATCTCTATGAATAGTTGTACTATAATTGAAGTTATATTTAGAGTAATCAATTGGCTTATCTAAAAAAAATAAACCAAAAAAAATTAAAGATAAACAAATTAATATTTTTAGATAAAGCTTATTCCTCATTTGAAACAACATCTAAGAATTCATTACTTTCTCCAGATTCAATAATCTCAACATCTTTGAGTTTTCTATCAATAGCTCTAGTTCTAGTACCTTGAAGAGTTTCTAATGATGATGAGGCAGTTTTAAGCTGTGTTTGAACCTTTGAAAGATGTGTTTCGAATTTTGAAAACTCTGATTTAACTCCTGCTAGTATATTCCATACTTCGCTACTTCTTTCTTGAACTACAAGAGTTCTAAAGCCCATTTGAAGACTATTAAGTAATGCTGATAAAGTAGTTGGTCCAGTTAATGCGATTTTGTATTTGGAGCGAAGTGTTTCCATAATACCAGGTTCTCTTAACACCTCTGCAAATAATCCCTCAACAGGTAAAAACATTATTGCAAAATCAGTGGTATTAGGCACAGAAATATATTTTGTTGATATATCTTTTGCAAATCCATCAACGGCTTTAACAAGTACCTTCCTTGCTTTGTCAACACTATCTTTATCAGCCGTATCATATGCATCTAAAAGCTCATCATATGATGCAGTTGGAAATTTGGAATCTATAGGAAGCCAAAGTGTGCCATCTTTTTCACTGCCTGGCATTTTTACTGCATACTCTACTGAGCCATTATAGTCTGGGTTGGTTGCAACATTTTTACCATACTGATCAGGAGTAAGTATTTGTTCTAAAATATTCCCCAGTTGATATTCTCCAAACACACCTTTATTTTTTACGTTCGATAAAACATTTTTTAAATCTCCTACATCAGCAGCAACGGTTTGCATTTCACCAAGTCCTTTATGAACTGCATCTAATTGTTTTCTTACTAAATTAAAGGATTCGCCAATCTTTTTTTCAAGGGTTTCTTGGAGCTTTTGGTCTACAGTTTCGCGCATTTTTTCAAGCTGCTTTGTGTTATCATCTCTAATATCTTTAAGCTGATTATTAATGGTCTCTTTAACATCCTTAATATTCTTACCAAACTTTTCTTCAAACTGATAAAGTGTTTTGGATAATTCTTGTCTATTTTCTAATGAGTTTTTATTTGACTCATCTCTATTTCGAGCAATTTCATCGTGAATTGATTTAATTTTTTCATCTAATGATGTTTTAAATTGGATATTGCTGTTGTTACTTGTTTTTGTTTGCATCTGAAGAAAAATAACAAGAACAATTAATCCAACAGCGATAAGTAATGATTCAATCATATGAGTGTATTCCTAATATTTAATTTGTATTCTTTAATATAATTTAAAGTATTTTAAAATTATCATAAAAAAAATATATTAATATTTGAACTCTTTAGCAAAAATAACAACATTGTATTTTTAGTTATATGATTTTTTTTTAGATAGTTCGTTCATTTGTGAAAGATTTAAGATTTTAAGATTTTTTTCTTTTAATCCTTTCAATGTAAGTTCAATCGCTTCATAATTCC
>PANV01000024.1 GCA_002707765.1 Fidelibacterota bacterium | reverse complement strand
TAACGGGTACTTTAGAATTAACCGAAAAATTTGATAGTAATTCTGGCCTGCCAATGAGTATGGGCTACAATAGATCAATAATAAGATTTGCATTTGATAATAGAGTAAACACTGTTTCTGATAAAATTAATACAAAAGAAGGCCTTGCAGTTTTCAAAATAGTTGATAAGAAAGCAGCATCATTTAAAAGTTATGAAGATTCAAGATCTGAAATATCTAAAATAATATCTGAAGAACTTAAAAAAGATTATATCATTAAACTAATAAATGAAGAAAATCTTTCTTGGTCGGAAATTGAGAAATTATTGAATCCATCACTTCCAATAATAGCAAATAATCCATTTGAAGGAGAAACTGATAAAATAAAAGAATTTCAAACTAATAATGGGCTAGAATCAGATGGTAAATGGGGTCCAGTATCACAAAAGAAATATGAGGAAACTGAATTAGAAAAATATAACAAAACAAAGTTAGCTAATGTATCAAAATCTGAAGAAGGTTCAATTAATGGAAGTTTTAAGTCAATTGGGAAAAACTATCAACTAATGGGTTACTTATCTGCAATGAAAGATGGTGATGTATCTAATATCATTGAGAGTAATAATAAAATTTATCAAATCAAGTTAAATAATATTTCTGAACCTACTGAAATAATTGATGAAGAAAAATTTAAATCAATTAGAAAAAGATTACTAAACAGTATGTCTAATTCTATATTTAATAATTGGATACAATACTGTAGAAAAAATGCTGATATTGTAGATGTAAGACACAAATCAATTTAAAAATCATTTAACACTTTTTAATATTCGATAGCTAATAGACTCTATTGTACAGCCCCAATTTTCAAGTAATTGGCTTAATGTCGATATTTGTATGTCATTATCTTCAACCTCTAAAACTATTGTATTAGCCATAAGTGAGCCATCTATAAATTTTACACCTGATTGCTTATTAAAATCTTGTTCAAGATAATTCATAACTTTCGGACTATTTAGATTCTTTACGCTAATAATTACTTCAGCCTTATTATCAGGGGTGGAATTAAAAAAAATAGCTGTACAAGCTAATAGAAATAAAGATATTATAAATATATTTTTCAAAATTATCCTATAATATGTTTAAATATTATAAGTATAATTTTATATAATAAACAACATTTACTTAAAGTAATTTATTAAGAGTTAATATTCATCTGTATCTAATGATGGGGATTTTACAAGATGTAATAAAATTATTCCGATTAAAAATAGTACAGCCAACATGAGCAAAGATAATCTCATACTATTTGTTAACTCAATAACCAAAGTAAATAACATTGGTCCTAAAAAAGCAGTCGCTTTTCCAGAAAAAGCAAAAAAACCATAGAATTCATTTTCTTTATTTTTAGGAATGATTCTACCCATAAAAGATCTACTTGCTGCCTGGTTTGGTCCCATAAAAACCCCTATCAGTATGCCAGCAAACCAAAAAAGGGCTTCTCCGTTATCAATTATCAAAGAAGTTCCAAAGATATCATTAACTTTATTAATAAAACCAAATTCATTTTTAAAATCTGGAGCAATATAGGCTAATGTCAAAGCAACAACAAAGCCTATATTTGTTAACTGAATTGTTTTCTTCCCTCCAATTAAATCATCTAAGAATCCAAGTAAAAATGCTCCCAAACCTGCAAAAACATTTAGTACTATACCAAAAATCATTAATTTTCCGTTTGTATCCATATCAAAATCAAACTGTGTATATGCATAGGGACCTCCAAAAGCTATGACAGTAATGATTGCATCATTATAGACAATTCTAGCAAATAAAAATCTTAAAATTTGTTTATATTTTTTTATTTCACCAAAAGTTTTTCTCAAAGAATTAATTGAGTTATGTATAATTTTATCCTTAAACATGGATTTCTTATTATAATTTTTACCACTGTCGAGAAATAAAAAAGTTGGTATAGAAAAAAAGGCAAACCAAATTGCAATAAAAATATTAATTATTCTAATGTGTTCATAAGTCTCTGTATCTAGTGGATTTCCAGTTAGAATATTTACAGGATTATCAGGTAAAACAAAAAATATAAAACAAAATCCTAACGCAATTAAACCACCAACATATCCGAAAGACCAACCATAACCAGATACTCTTCCAATTTTTTTCTTAGGAGCTATTTCAGGCAGATAAGCATTTAGAAAAACACCACCCATTTCAAAACCTATATTTGCTATACAAAAAAATAATAATGCATTAAATACATCACCCGTCTTTGGAAAATATAATAAAAAAGAAAATATTATACAAATCCACGTCCAAAAAATCAAAAAAAATTTTCTATAACCTCCCTTATCGGCAATTGCTCCCATAATTGGAGATATAAAAGCTATAATCAAAGATGAAACTGTAACTGCTTTACCCCATGCTGCGACACCTGCCTCTTCAGAACCTTGAAAAATAGCTGTTGCAAAAAAGGTAGAATAAATAAAAGTTACAGTAATAGTTGTAAAAGGTTGATTTGCAAAGTCATAAATTGACCAGGAAAAAATTGTTTTTTTATAATTATAATTTTGCATATTTATTTTTTAAGAATTTCCTTGAGGCCTAAGAACCCTTTAAATGTAAATCTTAAAAATACGATTACATATGCTATAACAGAAAATATAAATACTGATTGCCATAAGATTTTCCATGAGAAAAACATGCTCAAATAAGACTTTGCAGGGCCAAGGAATATAGGTAAAAGAACAAACAGAACAAATAGACTTATTTCTAAAAAATGAAACTTTTTGAAAAGATTAGTTTGTTTTTTGAACTTCTTTTTATGATCCAAAAATTTATTTTCTTTATCTGGAAATAAAATAGAACCAATTATCATTAATGAAAAACTAATTCCCAAACATAACAATCCAATTACTGCTGGATTAACCATATTTATTCCGAAAAAATTTCTTACGGGTTCTAATCCAATTATTGATGATAATCCACCAATCAATGATAAAATTGCTCCTACTGAGCTCGCTCTTTCCCAATATAGACCAATTACAACAACAGATATTGCACCAGTAAAATAAATTGCTCCTGTAATTCCTAAATAATCCCAAATCGCATCACTTCCTTCATAAAACATTCCCCAATAAAATATATAAATACCCAAAAATATAATTATCATTCTGGTTAATTTAATTTTTATATCAGAGGTTATACTTTTTCCATATAAAGGCTCAATAATATCATTTGTTATTATCGTACTCCAACACAATAAATAACTGTCATGAGTACTCATAAAAGCAGCCAACATTCCTGCAACTACTAAACCTAAAAATCCAAAAGGAAGAATTTCTTTTAAATATTTAGGCATTAAAGATAATGATTCATTTGCAACTAAATTACCATCAAAATAAATAAATGCACAAATACCAAGAAAACATGGAATTATAAACCGAAACAAAAATGATATAGAAGACCAAATATACTGTTTTCTAACCATTTCTGGATTCTTAATTGATAATGCTCTAGTTATTGCTGTTGGCCAAATTACTGCACTAACAAACCCCAAAATCATCTGCCATGATATATAAGCTGCTCCCATACTATCGATGGGATTATAAATATCCCTTGATGAACCTGAAATGTTTATAATTTCTTCTAAACTAGTAAATAAACTTGTCCATCCTAAATTTAAAATTGAATAAAATACTGCTAAAAGTAATCCTACAGATAAAATAATGTATTGTATATAATCAGTTATTAGGACTGATATCATCCCTCCACTAATCGTATAAATTAATACTAAAGTAATCAAAATAAACATTACAAACACAAGTGTTGAATCAGGATCTAATCCAAAAATTGTTTGAATAAAAATCGCTCCAACTTTCAAAAATAAACCCATATTAAGTATTCCACCTGTAACTAAAATAATAGCACCTAATACTCTTGTCTTTTTTCCAAATCTTAAATCATAAAATTCTGGAATACTTTTTACTTTTAATTGCCTTAGCTTTACAATTACAAAACCTGATAATCCAATTACTAAAGTAACTAAAAATGCTGCTAAGCCTATATGAAATGATGAGAATAAACCCTTTACTCCTGTTTGAGCAGTATACATTACAGTAATCAAGCCTAATTCAGTACCAAGTAAAGTAACTATAGAAAGTGATAAATTGACGTTTCTGCCAGCTATCATGAAATCAGAAAAATTATCAATATATTTCCTTGAATAAATACCTAAAATAAAAATAATTGATAGATAGATTAATATTATACTTATATCAAATAAATTCATTAATACACCTTACTCTAATAAATTAAAAACGGTTGCCTTAACTTTGAAAAATTAATTTTATCTCTTCTCCAGTCTTCAAATAAAATATTTAAATCTAAATCAAATATTATAGTATTTCTTAACTTATCAGATCCATATAATTTATCGATGAAATTATTTGTTTTAAATTTAAACTCATTAGGATGCATTTCATAAATAATATCAATAAGAGAAACAATTATTTTTAAAGGCGAAACTTTTTCTCTATCAATAATTCTTATCTCAAGCCCATAACATTTTTCATCTTTATATTTTGGATAAGTTGCTTTACTTGGAATAAATCTAGGTGTAAATTCTACTTCATTAAATTCAACACCTTTAAAATCCATACTAGAAATTTTATCTATAACTTCTTTAGAATTTAACCATGGAGCACCAATATAAGAAAAAGGTCTATCTGTCCCTCTTCCTTCAGATAAATTTGTGCCTTCTATAAGACATGTACCTTGATAGATAAATGCCGTTTCATTATCAGGTATATTAGGAGATGGCGGAATCCATTTTTTTCCTGTACTTTCAAAATAAACTTCTCGTTTCCAACCTTCCATTTTTAAAATATTTAAATCTAAGTTATTATTAATCCAACCCAACTCATTAATCATAAATGCTATTTCACCAATAGTCATACCATGTGAGATTGGAATGGGATGTAAACCTACAAATGAACTAAATTTTTTATCTAAAATTGGACCATCGATATTTTGCCCAATGGGATTAGGCCTATCTAATACATATAGAGGTAAACCAATTTCAGCACATGCTTCCATTACATATGTAAGAGTGCTAACATATGTATAATATCTACTCCCAATATCTTGAATATCAAAAAACAAAGCATCTAATTCGGATAAATCATCTAATTGAGGTTTAAAATTTTCACCATATAAACTAATAATAGGAATATTATAACTCATATCTCCCATTATTTTTTCACCTGCTTGGTAGTCGTTACTTAAACCATGCTCAGGTGTAAATAATTTTTTAACATATAATCTATTATTTCCTAAATTAATTTCTATATTTTTTTTATCCTTATTAATTTTAATCATACTACTGGTATGATTAGCAACTAAACCAATATTTAAAATACCATCAAATTGTTTATCATGGAATGACATAACATCAAAACCATATAAAGTACTATCTAATTTACAATTATTCTTTACAGGCAAACTTATAATTTGAGTTTTAGAGGATATTTCTTTTTCACCATAAAATAGTGGGATTAAGGATAAGATTAAAGCTATAAATGCAAATTTATTTACTAAAGAATGATTTAGATTCTGTAAAATAAATATAATCAATAAGTTTGCCAGAACACTTCCTAATATATAATATGTCCATGGTATATCATATTTCATAAAGTAAAAAACAACTAAAATTCCAAATAAAAACCCAGTCAAAATGATACTAGTACTAATATTTTTAAATAATTTTGCTACTAAAAATAAACTTAAAAGTGATCCATAAGTAAAAGATGCTATTTTTAAACCCACAATTAGTAAAGGTTCATTTGGATTACTAAAAAATAAAGCTGTCAATATAAGAACGACGGTCCATAAAATTGAAATTAGTCTCGAATTTCTAAGAGTTTTTAATTTTGGAAACCAATCATTTATTGTGGAAGAAGATAACGAATTAATAGAAGANCTTAATGTAGACATTGCAACTGATAGAATACCTGCAACTACAATACCTTTCATACCAATTGGAAGAATATTCTGAATTACATAAGTGATTTCTTTATCCTTACTAATCATTTGACATTCAGGTAAAAGATATAAAATAGAACCAACNAAAAGAAATAATGAAAATTGAAGCATCACAAAAAAACCACTTCCAATCATTGCTTTTTTTGCTGAAAATTCATCTTTTGTTGCTAAAACTCTTTGNACCATCATATAATCTACTCCATGAGATGAAAATGATAACATTATTCCNCCAATAACNGCTGAAATAAATTTNAANGGAGAGTTAAACANGTTTCCAGAAAAATCAAANATTTTAAANTTATTTTCTGCATTTAAANTATNNAGTATTGTNAAAAATGACATATCTAAATATTGTACAATATAAAAAATACATATNNCTGCNCTTAACAAGTAAATAATGAANTGNAATGCATCAATCTTNATAACNGCTCTTAAACCNCCAAGNACNGTATATANTAATGTNATGAANCCAACAATAATTATTGAAGANCTNATTGAAAATCCTGTTANAGACTGNATAACAATTGCTATTGCAGCAAATCTNACTCCATCNGCTAAAACTCTNGTAANCAAAAATGTTCCNGATGCTAATTTTTGAATTTTTGGATCNAANGACNTATTTAAAAGTTCATAAATNGANACAATATTATTTTTAAANTATATTGGAATTAAAATTATACTTACTAAAAATCTACCTATTATGTAACCAAANGATAATTGGAGAAAAGTCCANTCTCCTCTGTATGCAATTCCTGGNATNCTAATAAATGTTAAAACAGAAGTNTCNGTAGCAACAATAGAAAACATTGAAGTNATCCAACCAATATTTTTACNAGCNAGAAAAAAGTCTTTTTGNTTANTATTTTTTTTAGANTGATAAAANCCAAAAAAACATAAAAAAATTAAAAAAANNAGAACAATTAAAGTATCAANTATACTCATNACAGGCTTAAAATTTCTTTAACTATGCTNTTNTGAAAATNTCTTCTAAAATNATACATTNTTCTNCCAATATTTTTTTTATCNCGNNNAGGATNNACTCTATTTGTNAANAAAATGACTATTATCTCATTNTNAGGGTCTAACCACATTGATGTACCAGTAAAACCNAAATGTCCATAAGTANATTCAGAAAAATAATCTCCAGCNGAACTTTTTCCATTNTGAGATGGNGTATCCCAACCCAANACATAATCAGANTTTANAANAGTCTCGNTTTTCTCTGTAAATCTTTTAATGATATNTTTGCTAAAATACCTTNCNCCNNTAGCATATCCTTGATTTATCATCATTTTANAATAACTACTAATATCTTCTGCATTAGAAAATAAACCTGCATGACCAGAAACACCTCCCATTATATAAGCATTCTCATCATGAACATCACCTTTNAATAATTTATTTCTAAAATATTTNTCATCTTCAGTNGGAGCAATAAGNTNNTTNANATTTGAAGGTGGATTAAAAAATGTACTTTTCATTTTNAANGGTTTATAAAAATAATTATNAGATAAATTTTCTAANTTTTTANTNGAGANTNTTTCAATTATATCATANAGTAAAATCATNCCTAAGTCACTATAAATAAATTTAGANCCTGGTTCATAATCAAGTGGNANATTGATAATATNATTAATTATTTTTTCTTTATNAAAATCACCTTTNTTNTAANANTCAATNTATGGCTTTAATCCAGNTGTNTGATTTAATAAATGTTTAATTGTTACATTTTTTTTATATTGAGAATTAAACTCTGGATAATAATCTGANAAATAATGATTTAAGCTAAGCNTTTTTTTTTCAATCAACTTCATTACAANAGAAGTTGTAGATAANACTTTTGTTAATGANGCTAAATCATAAATTGTATTATTATCNACTGATNGACTNTTTTNATCAAAACTTTGNGAACCAAAACCTCGGCTCGATATTATCTGATTNCCTTTTGATACAAANAATTGAGCNCCAGGGAAGATACTATCATTGATNGCANTTTCAATAAAACTAAANGATGACAATTCAATATTNAGGNTCNTATCAAATAGNCTCGATATTTTTTTTATATTTAGCCCATGTCCATTAATANATTCATCATTTAACCTNACNGGTAGTTTNCCATTAATNGATTGTCTNCCAAANATTGCATCNAATGCAGCGTTAATNGTTACTGAACCGTAACCATAAGTACAAATNTATGCATCGAGATTTTTATAACTNGGTAAATATGGACTNCCAAAACTTAAACCTANAATTGGAATGTNTAATTTACTAATCTTCTTNATTAAATTTGAATGAGAATCATCTATTGTAGAAATTCCCTTATCCATTTTTATTCTTATTAACATTGAAACTATCACTAAATCTGACTTTTTGANCTTATTTATTACATCTTTGGTTCCAAGTTTNGTTAATTNNTCATTAACAATGACTTCAGTAACATTACCATGNAATTTTNTTATTTTTGANGAATAGCTTTTAAACCTTGATTTTACTCCTTCATCNGTTGANAAAATTAAATGAGTAATTTTTTTATATTTCAGAGGNTTGATNGGAACAATANCATTNTTATTTTTTACAAGTGTAATNGATTCACGTGCAATTTTTTTTGATATTTTTGTATGTTCATGTATTTTAATCTTTTCTTCTACTTCTTCCCATGTTTTAGAATAATTATCAAACAATCCAGCTTTATGCTTAGCATCAATTATTCTATTAAAAGATTGGTTTATTCTTTCTTCACTTATTCTTCCACTTTTNACTGNTTGGATNATAGAGTTTATTGCTTCATCTGCATCTATTGGAAGTANAATTATATCAGCACCCGCTTCTACTGCTTTNACTGCAGATTCTCCATGCCAAGTAAAATTNGTTAGAGCTCCCATTTCTAAAGCATCAGTAATAATTAAACCATCATACTCCCATTGTTCTCTTAAGATATTATTAGTTATTTTTTTTGAAAAAGTTGCTGGATTCTTATCATCAAGATTGGGAAACAAAACGTGCGCAACCATTATTGACTGTAATCCATTCTGACATGCAGTCTTAAATGGTAGTAATTCATTTGAAAAAATTCTCTCCAAACTTTTATTAATAACAGGTAAACTTGTATGGCTATCTGTATCAGTATCNCCATGACCAGGAAAATGCTTTCCACATGCTATAACTTTTTTACTCTGTAAGCCATNAATAAATGGAAGACTAAAATCTATAACAGTCTGAGNATTATCGCTGTAAGATCTAAAATTAATAATNGGATTGTTATAATTNTTATTAATATCCAAAACAGGAGCAAAAACCATATTAACACCNAAGGCTTTAGCTTCAATTGCAGTAATTTCACCCTGTTTAAAAGAATTTTGCGTATTATTTGTAGCTGCAATAGCCATATTTGATGGGAATAATGTACCATCAGTAAATTGACCTACTCCTCTTTCATAATCTGCAGCTATAAATAGTGGAATATCTGACATTTCTTGAAATTCTTTAATGTTGTAAAAAGTACCATGAATACTACCAGTATAAGTAATTAATCCACCTATTTTCTTATCANTTATTAATCTAGAAACGTTCTTTTTANTCCANCTATCTTTATTTTGAAACTCTCCATTAACTCTAACCATNATCATCTGTGATATTTTTTCAGANATACTTTTNCTTTGGAATANCTCATTACAAAAGAATAATTCAGATTCTTCTNTACATAAAAAATTATNNCANAAGGTTAANCTTANTGATAAACATANAATTAATAACTTAATCATTTATATATACTCTTTCTACTCGTTGNGTAACTCCAGTTAAAAAAGTGTATGGTATTCTTTTAAATTTATTTGATATCTTTTCTAATCTGCTATCATTAACTTNAATCGAACCCCANAAGGTAACATAATCATNAATTTCTATTTTAACACTNCTAATATCCAAACATATTAAATCCATAGAAACCCTTCCAATTATTGGAATTTTATAATTTTTAAAAAAAACAAAACCTTNATTTGAAAACTCAAATGGAACTCCATCTCCATACCCACACTGAGCAATAGCTATTNCCATATCTGATTTAGCTTCAAACGTATTTGCATAACCAACCATAGAACCTTTTATTATGNTTTTTTTNAAAATAATAGGTGCATTAAATTCCATTACAGGCTTAAGATTTTTATTTATNACTCCAGNTGGTGANACCCCATAAATNGAAAGCCCAGTTCTAACTAAATCGTATGAGTTTTNTGCAAAATTAAATAAACCACCACTATTTAGAAGNTGATATTTAAANTTATTTATTTTACCATTTATTCTATTTTTNATNTTTTCAAATTCTTTTATTTGCTTTATATTTAGTTTTTTATCTCTACTGTCAGAATTAGCTAAATGAGAATAAATACCTTCAAGTTTAATTTTTTTAACTTTTAAACACATATTAAAAATTTTATCAAAATCATTAATTGAACATCCCATTCTACTCATACCAGTATCAATTTTTATATGTACTCTAATCAACTTATCTACACTACTCATTTTTGATATTTTTAATACATCATCAAGTGAATTAACTGTAGCAATAATATTAGAATTTTCATAAATCTTAATGTCAGAAAAAACAATATTACCTAAATGTAAAATTGAATATTTAACGTTTAAATCAATTAAATCTTTTAACTCATTAACTGTAGCAACACATACTCCATCAATATTCACACTATTAATTGTTTTAGCTATTTCCTTAAATCCATGTCCATAAGCATTCGCTTTTATAACTGGATATAATTTTGAATCATTTGAAATCGTTTGAAGATATTTTAAGTTTTGTTTAAAATAATTTAGATTTATTATTGCTCTAGGTAAATTCAATTTTTATGCTTCCTAATTATAGTTTTAAGAGAAATATCAATACCTTTGTAATTAGAAGCTAAAATACCTGCACCAATAGCTGAATCTATATCAGATGAGACCCAATGAATTTTTTTAAAATCAAACTGTAGAGCTTCATTTAGCATTTTCCTATAAAAATTATTTTTTATAACATTTCCGTTAATCGCAATTATAATCTCAGAAAGATTAATCATATCAAGTCTTTCACATATATTTAAAATATAATCTGCGACATATCTTGTACCTTCTTGAACAATGCTAAGTGCAACATCATTACCTTTCATTGCTAAATCAATTGCATCTTGTCCTAAAGATGATAATTGACAAAAAATATCATCTCCCTGCTCAATCAACTGATACATTTCTCTAAAATTCTTAACATTAAATTTATCAATTGATGCATCAAAAATTTGCTTTAAATCATCATCTTCAAAGACCAATGCTTCATTCAATATTAACCTATAAAATAATTCTTTACCAAGCCAATATCCACTTCCAATATCTCCTTTATCAAAACCATTCCCAGCTTCTTTTATAATTTTACCATTATCATCTTTAGCAAAACAAATAATACCTGTGCCAATATTAACCAAAAGCCCTTGTTGTTTAGGACATAAGATTCTATAGGCTGCTTCAACGTCCGATAGTAAAATAGTTTTACTTGTAATTTTAATTCTATCAAGTTCTTTTAATAATAAGTCTTTCTGATTTTGATCAGAAATACCAGCTACAGCAATACCATAAGCGTTAATATCATCAATATTTAATTTATTTTTTTTTAGAATTTTATTAATTGCAGATAAAAGAATATTTACACCATTTTCTTTGAATACATAAAGATTAGATCCCTCTTTGATAATTCTATCAATGATATTCCCTTCAGTATCAAATAGAATACATGAAGTCTTTGTACCTCCTCCATCAATTCCAATAATCAATTCACTTTTTTTCATTAATGTGCCTCGTACCAACTTTTACCGAAATTAGAATCAACTTTAATTGGAACATTAAAATCAATCGCATTTTCCATTTCTAAGGTTACAATTTTGTATACTTCATCTAACTCATCACTTGGTACTTCAAAAAGCAATTCATCATGAACTTGAAGAATCATTTTTGTTTTCATTGATTTTTCATTAAAAATTCTGTGTATATTTATCATAGCAACTTTAATAAGTTCTGAAGCAGTACCTTGAATCGGCATATTAATCATAGCTCTTTTTTCAGCCTCCACTAAATTTTTATTAGATGAATAAAGATTTGATACTTTTCTTTGTCTACCATTTAATGTCTGAACATATCCATTCTTTTCACCAAATTCTATTGTTTTATCAATATATTCTTTTATTTTAGGATAGCTATTAAAATAATTGTCAATTATTTCTGCTGCATCTTTAATAGGAATTTTCAATTCTTGTGATATTCTGAATGGTCCTGCTCCATATAAAATGCTATAATTTATTGTCTTAGCAATCTGCCTTTCTCTATAATTGACATTATTTTCATCTAAACCAAAGATTAGGGATGCAGTTCTTAGATGTATATCTTGATCATTATTAAAAGCTTTGAATAACTCATTTTCAGAAGTAAAATGAGTTAATATTCTCAACTCTATTTGTGAATAATCAAATGAGTATATATAACTATTTTTGGTACCTGCTGTGAATGCTTTTCTTATTTCCTTACCAATCTCAGTTTTTATAGGGATATTCTGGAAATTAGGTTTGTTACTTGATAACCTCCCAGTAGAAACAATTGCTTGGTTAAAAGTAGTATGAATCCTATTGGTATGGTCATTAATAAATGAAGGTAATTTATCTAAATATGTATTAACGAGCTTACTTAAATGTCTATATTCCAATAATTCTTCAGCTATAGGATGATAATTTTTCAATACATTGAGTACATTAGATGCGGTACTTCTTTTTTTTACCTGTTTTAAATTCAAATCATCAAATAATACCTCAGCAAGTTGTTTGGGTGAATTAATATTAAATTCTTTTCCGCTATACGAAAAAATTTTTTCTGAAATCAATATTATTTTTTTCTTTAATTCTTCAGATAAAGTTTTAATTTTTTTCTTATTTATAAACATCCCATTAAATTCCATATCAATAAGAGTTTTTAACAAAGGCATTTCAATATTGTAAAAAATATTATCCAATTTTTTTTCATCAATTATATGCCTTTGCTTATTATATATTTTGAGCACAACATCTACGTCTTCACATGCATAAAAACATATTTTATCAATGGGTACTTGTGACATTAAAATTTGTTCATTTTTAACTTCACCAATTAAATCCTCAATCGGTTGCATTTTATAGTTAAGATAATCAATAGCGAGATTGTCAAGTTTATAGCTATTTCTCTCAGGAGAAATCAAACTCTCAGCAATATAAGTATCAAATGCAATTTTATTAATATTAACATTGAATCTCTTTAGAATCAAACAATCATATTTCAAATTCTGACCAATAATTTTTATTTCCGATTCAAAGATTGGATAAAGTTTATCAAAAATTACTTTTGGCTGAATAGCAAATAATTCATTAGGTGATATAAAGGGTACATAAAAGGCTTCATTTTCTTTAACAGATAATGCTAACCCAACAATTTCAGCTTTCATTGGATCTAAACTAGTAGTTTCTAGATCTAAAGAAAGAACATCGCTTTTACAAATTGTCTTTATCATACTATTTATTTTTTTATCATCATCAACTAAAATATAATTTACTTTTTCACTTACAGTTTCAAAGGATTCTATTCCTGTTTCATTTTCAATATATTTATTTAAATTTGAATCAAAATTATAAATTTCAATTTTATTCAACTCCATCCTTAAAGATTCAAAATCTATATTTTGATATTTCATTTTTTCAAAATCAATTTCTATAGGAACATTCAAATTTATTGTTACTAATTCTTTTGATAAAAAAGCATTTTCTTTGTTATTTATTAATTTAGTCTTCAAATTAGGATTTTTAATTTCATCAAGTGACTTATAAATATTTTCTACATTTTCAAATTCATTAATTAATTTTACAGCTGTTTTTGGACCTACTCCAGCAACACCAGGAATATTATCAGATGTATCACCAACTAATGCTAGATAATCTATAATTTTATCTGGAGGCAAATTCCATTTATCTAAAACTTTTTGATTATTATAAATTGTTGTAGGTTTAAATTTGTTTCCCAGTGAATATACACTGGTATTATCATTTACTAATTGCATTAAATCCTTATCACCACTAACAATATAAGTATGAATATTTTTATCTTCTTGTTTTTTTGAAAACGTTCCAATTATATCATCTGCTTCATAAGAATCTAAAATAAGTAAGGGAATATTAGATTTTTCAAAAAGATTATAAATTATTGGAATCTGTTCCCGCAGTTCATCTGGCATTGCTTTTCTATTAGCCTTATAAAGATTATATTTTTTATGCCTGAATGTTGGAGCACTAGTATCAGAACATATAGCAATAAAATCAGGTTTCTCATCATTTATTATTTTAAAAAATGAGCTAAAAAAACCAAAAATTGCAGAAGTATGAATTCCAGATGATGTAGTTAATTGATTATAGACCATTGCATAGTGTGCTCTATAAATCAATGCCATACCATCAATTAGAAATACTTTTTTATTTTTTTTCATTTTTTACTTTAAAAATTATTTCTTTTTGAAAATAGGAATTGGTTGCATTTTATGTAAGTTTGATTTTCTATGCTTGTTGTAAATTTCGATAATTTTTCTTTGTTTATCGTTCATAATCTTTCCATCATAAGTCATTGCCCATTCTAATTCATCATAAGATACACCAAGCTGATCTTCATCAGTTCTTCCATCATCCCAAAGACCATCTGTTGGCTTAGCAGTCAATATAGAATTTATTATTCCTAAATTTGAACCTAATTCAAATACCTCTGATTTCATTAAATCTGCAATTGGAGAAATATCAACACCCCCATCACCGTATTTAGTATAGAAACCTACCCCGAAATCTTCTACCTTATTTCCTGTTCCAACTACTAGTCCAAATTTATTAGCTGCTATTAAGTATAAGGTTGACATCCTAATTCTTGCTCTATGATTTGCTAGAGCTAAAGTACTATTAAAATTTCTAGGCATAGTTTTTTTAAATTGTTCATATACTTCTGTCAATTCAATATTTAATACTTCAATATTTTGATATTTATCTGATAACCAATTGCAATGGTCAATGCCTCTATTTGTTTCCTTAGGATTTTGATGTATTGGCATTGTTACAACAATTGTCTTCAAACCAGTCATAGCACATAAAGTAGATGTAACAGCAGAATCTATTCCTCCAGATATTCCAATAACAAAAGATTTTAACTTATTATCAATAAGATAATTTTTTAGCCATAATGATATTTCTTTTTCTAAACTCATCTTAGGGATTTAATCTTGTCATTGTTCTTGCAAAAGGAATAGTTTCTCTAATATGCGATAGTCCACAAATCCATGCAACTACTCTTTCCAATCCCATACCAAAACCTGAATGTGGCACAGAACCAAATTTTCTTAAATCTAAAAACCATTCATAATCAGATTTATCTAATTTTTCTTCTTCAATTCTCTCAAGTAGAATATTCAAGTCAGTTTCACGTTCTGAACCTCCAACAATTTCACCATAACCCTCAGGAGCAAGAATATCCATACCTAGTACAACTTTATCATTCTCAGGATCTCGTTTCATATAAAAAGCTTTAATTTTTGATGGAAATCCATACACAATTACTGGTTTTTCATATTGCTCAGCTATAAATGTCTCTTCAGGTGAGCCAAAATCTTCTCCCCACTTAATATTATTACCTGATTTATTTAAAATTTCAATACATTCAGAGTAACTAACTCTAGGAAAAGAACTGGTACAAACTTTTAATTTTTCTAAGTCTCTACCTAACGTTTTCAACTCTTCTAATTTATTGGATAAAACATTTTTTACTATATATATGAGTAACTTTTCTGCCCAATCCATATTTTCTTTTATCTCACAATATGCAATTTCTGGTTCAACCATCCAAAATTCTGTTAAGTGCCTCCTAGTTTTACTTTTTTCAGCTCTAAAACATGGTCCAAAATTGTAATGTTTCCCAAATGCCATTGCACTTGCTTCTCCGTAAAGCTGCCCTGTTTGACACAAATAAGCCTTGGTATCAAAATAATCTGTTTCAAATAATGTTGACGTACCTTCAGCTGAATTTGGGGTAAATATTGGAGTATCAACTAGTGTAAAATCATTTTCATCAAAAAAATTTCTGATTGATTTGACAATTTCATGTCTTACTCTTAAAATCGCATGTTGCCTTTTTGATCTGAGCCATAAATGTCTATGATTCATTAAAAAATCTGGACCATGTTCTTTTGGTGAAATTGGGTAATTTGAAGTTAGTTGATGAACCTTTAATTGACTCAATAACAATTCATAGCCACCAACAGCTCTAGGATTTTCAACAATTTTACCAAAAACAGTTAAAGATGATTCTTGAGTAAGAGATTTAAATAGATCAAACAATTCATCACCTACTGAAGCTTTTTCAACAATACACTGTAAAATACCTGATCCATCTCTTATGGATAGGAAACCAATTTTTCCGCTTCTTCTTATACTATATACCCAGCCATTTACTTGAATATCTTTTTCTTTATAATCTTTTACTTTACTAATTGAAATTACTTTCATTAATTACTCCTAAATTACCAATTTGAAATTAGCTCATTCAAAATTCTATTAATTAATTTATCAGATGTTATTCTTAAAGCTGCTTCTCTAGATGTACCATACTCATCTGAATCCTCACTATCCATCAATCCATCAGAATCATTATCAATACCATCAATGCTAACATCAAGACCTGAGTTATCATACAATGCCCATTCTTGAATTTTTTTATCTAATATAATTTGACTTGATTTTATATCATACCAACTCATTTTTACAGTGACCTGTAATTTCCATTGTTTTACTACCTCATATGAATCATCACTAGCTGAATATATATTTGAATTATCTTCAACTGAATTTATTTCGATTTCTAGAGAAGAATCTGAATTATATATATCAGAAACATTATATACATTTTGATTAAGTAATTCATCATAGAGTTTTTCATTAATTAAATTTGACAAAGTAAAATCAGAGGTATTATTTGTTATTGGAATAAGACAAATGGAACTGATTCCTGCTGGAGTTGAACCCTTAAAAGAATAAAAACCACATCCACTCAACAATAAAATTAAGTAAAAAATATATCTATTTTTATAAATCATATTCTTTAATTTTTCTATATAAAGTTCTTTCGGAAATATCTAAAGCACTAGCTGTTTTTCTTCTGTTACCTTTAAATTGTTTTAAACATCGCTCAATAATTTCTTTTTCAATTTCATTAATTGTAATCTCGCCAACAGCCTCATCTTTTATTGCTGTTAGTCTGGCATCTGTAATATTATCTAAGCTACCATCTGACTCGTATTTTTCAATATTTTCTTCAGATGGTAAAAAAAGAGAAGAGTTGGTTGAATTCATAGACCTATCTGAATTAGAGTTGATTAATAAATATTTTTTTATTTCATTGATATCCTGCCTTAAAAATAACAATTGTTTAAGAATGAGTTCTCTTTCAATTTTATCGCTTTTTTCATTTACAGGAATAATACTATTTTCATT
>PANV01000023.1 GCA_002707765.1 Fidelibacterota bacterium | reverse complement strand
TGGATAATCCCATCCACCTGACCAGCAACTTAAATCATCATATGAATCAGATGGAGCAATACATTGCTCACAATCATCACCCATACAAAGTCCTTCAGTTAGCCAACTACCAACTAGATTTAAGGTATTGTCACCTCCATTATTTCCACCTTCATCATCTCCACTATCACAACTAGATACAAATAAACATAAAATAGATATAAAAAATAAATGTTTCATAGCTCCCTCTTATTAGTTAATCATATTAATTTACATAAAATTTTATAAAACATTAATTATTAAGTTTGAATCTTGTCAAGTAAAATCAATCTTGTCAAGTGAATTCTTGTCAAGTGGTGGGCATATAATGTCAAATTATAATACAAACTAATAAGTTGGCTTATAATAAAAAACCCCAACATTTCTGAAGGGGTTTTCTTTTTCAAGTCAGAGTCGAGGTGGCAGGATTCGAACCTGCGACCCCCTGCTCCCAAAGCAGGTGCGCTAACCGGACTACGCTACACCTCGATTTATTTTTTCTAAAAGCCCGTTAATTTATTAATTATTTTGTAAAAAACATTAATTTTATTAATTAAAACAAATAATTTGTAACATAACCATAAATGTATTAAAATATTATTGAGATGAATTTATAGTATAATAATTAAAATGAAAAAATATTTTTACATAGTAATTCTTTTATCAAGCTGTTTGGTTTCTGAAACTGAATCAAACAGAATTTATTATTTTCAACCAGGCCCTAATCTAGTTAGCTTTGATATTTTACCAGATAATTCATCAATAGATAATATTTTTAATTCAAATCAAAATAATATCATTGCAATTATTTCATCAGGTGAGGTAAGCTATAATAATACAAATGACTGGGTAGGAAACTTAACAAATATAAATACAAANGATGGATATTGGATNGTAACTTCGGATGTAGTNCTTATAAATTTNNCAGGACCTATNAATAANAATACAANTTATTTNTTANATCATGGAGCTAATTTAATTTCATATCCNTATGAGGTATCTCAAGAAATTAANCAAGCACTTCCATTCTATATGTTTGANAACTTATATGCAATAATNGGNCAAGATGAAGCAGCATTAATNCTNAATAATCAAGTTGTTGGTTCTTTAACTCATTTTGAACCAAACAAAGGATATTGGTTNCTNATGGAAAACAGTNTACCTTTTCAATATAATGAACCATCATTAACAAATTCNTCAAATAATTNTAATTATATAACTTTNGATATTGAGAGTCCCAACTCATATAATCANTCTATTTTACAGTCAGTTTTTTTCATTGAGAATGCATTTTTTAACGGTAGTGAANTTTTAGAAAATGAAAAAATTANTGTAAAATGTAATAATCGTATTGTTGGAGAAACTTATTGGCTAGGAGANTTCACAGACCTAATTGCTATGGGTAAAGATGATTTTGTTGGAACTGAAAATTATTGNGAAGATTTACAAGATATATCAATATTTATTGAAAGAAATGATTCTGAATATATAATGGAAATCACTGGTAATAAAAAATGGGAAAATAATAGTATNTCNNTTATTTCAATTTCTGACTTAGAAACTGGAGATATNAATATGGATGGGAATATNAATATCACAGATATAGTACTTNTAATTGAANATATAATTTCAGATAACTCCATTTATAATTCACATCAGCTATTCNTATCTGATTTAAATAATGACACATTAATGAATGTCACTGACATTATCTTAGTTATTGANAAAATTTTAAGATAAACACATTTTTACACATATAGTGAAAATACTTAATAAATATATATTTAAGGAACTTCTTTATCCATTTATTCTATCATTATTTATTTTANTNTTNGTTTTATTNACACANTTTTTAGTTAAACACCTNGATNGNTTTTTNGGNAAGGATTTACCATTTTCAACAATTNTTCAATTNNTNATTTTTAATTCAGCATCTATTATTTCTCTTGCAGCNCCAATGGCAGTNCTGATTGCAACAATGATGACATTTGGAAGGTTATCNTCTGATAATGAAATTACTGGTTTTAAATCTTCAGGNATAAGTAATACAGATTTTCTNAAACCNGGNCTNTTATTTGGNATNATNATNGTNTCATTGATGATTCCATTTAATTTATGGATTTTNCCNGAGATGAATCATAATATTAGAAAACTTTCATANAAAATNAGTAAAAATAGACCTGATATTGAAATTAGAGAAAATATGCTTAACTCNATTTATGAAAAAATGATTTTTGTAGGTGACAGAATTAATAAAAANTCATTTAGTGATNTTGTTATTTTTGATAAAAAAAGTAATAGTACGATTCTTGCAAACCAAGGAGAGTTTAATTCNTTTTTTGATGGATTAATTTTAAATCTTAAAAATGGCTCTATTCATGANAATATTAAATCAAAAAAAAATGAATATAGAAAAATATATTTTGATGATTATAAAATAATNATTCCNTATAATCAAATAAATATTGGTCCAAATAAAAAAATTATTCGTCAAGATAGAGAAATGNATTNTAATTTATTNACAAGNGAAATTAGTAAAANAAAATTTGAAGTTGATAGTNTNCAAATNAAAAATAANTTTAATAGTAAAAAAATTAATGAACTAGAAATTANATACAAAAATTTATCTAATGAAATAAATNTTATTAAANTTAAAAATGGANTAAATAATCCNNATTATAAAAGTAAATCTATTGATTTAAATAAAGTTAAAACTTCAATAAATAATTTTAAAAACAANACTAAAAAAAATGATAAAATTATACCTGTTTTAAATTCAGATATAAATAAATATAGTGTTGAATANCACAAGAAGTTTGCCATACCAATAGCATGTTTTATTTTTATACTACTNGGTATTCCTATNGGAATAATATCAAANAAAGGAAATTTTAGTATAAGTATAGCAGTAAGCTTAGGTTTCTTTATTTTATATTGGGCTCTACTTACCATAGGAGAATTTCTTGGTGATGATGGGAAATTACATCCATTNCTCGCAGTTTGGCTNGGTAATTTTTTAATAGGTATATTATCATTATANTTATTCTATGTTTCATCAACNGAAAATAATTTTATTAAATCAGGTATAAATACATTNANGAANAATTTTAACAATNTAGGAGAAAAATGAATAAAATAATAGTTTACGTTAGTGGAAAAGATAGAATAGGAATNATTTCNGATATTTCAAAAGNAATTAGCAANNTNAATGGAAATATTGAAACAAGNAAGATGATTAAANCTTATGATAAATTTAATATGCTTTTACTNGTATCAATNGACTATGATAAAATTAATGATTTAAGAAATAATTTTAAAANCTATTCTGATTTAAANATNCTGATAGATNATNTTAATATAAATNAAANTGAAAATTTAAATAANTATATATTCATTTTAAAAGGAGCNAATACNGAAGGNATTGTNCACCANTANACAAATTTATTTTCAAAAAANAGNATTAATATTTTAGATATGNATACTAAANTTATTAATGCACCAGTAACNGGCTCTCCTCTTTTTTATGTAAAAGCAGTGATTTTAATNCCTGAAAATTTTAAAATTAGTATGATTNCTAATGAAATAAANNAAATGGAAAATGAATTAAATGTNAAAATAAAATTTGANAAATTTAATTCANNTNCTAATCATTAAANCTTAAAAGNGGATTCTTATCTTTGCAAACCTCTTGNGGAACATTATTTAAACTGAAATATTCTTTATAGCTATCACACCANTCAGTCTTCAAACAACATGAATTTTTACANATATCTTTGATAACTATATTATTAGGCATAATCCAATCTTTCTTATTATTCAATTTAACAGTTTGATTTAAGTAGTTGAATGTNCCATTTTCNTAAATTGATTTAATAGATTTTGCAAAAATTGGAAGTGCNGCACTTGANCCGTATTGCTTTTCACCNAGNACCATTGATGGATCATCNACNCCCACCCAAATACCAATTGTCAATTGAGGNGTAAATCCTACAAACCANGCATCTGTTTTACTATTNGTAGTACCNGTCTTACCAGCNGCTGGAGCAAGAAAATTATATTTCCATCTAATNGANCCNCCAGTACCCTGATCAACTACTGATTTCATCATATCTCTCAAAATATAAANATCACTTTCATCTGCTACTTCTAAAGATTCATTCATNNATTGTNTAATTTCTCNACCCTCNTTATCATAAATTGATATCATNGATAAAGGCTNGTTCAAAATTCCATTNTTTGCAATTGCAGAATATGCTGTTGTTATNTCTANTGGAATTACNTCTGAAACTCCTAANGCTATAGCATCAACTGCTCTAATATCAGTTGTTAATCCAAATCTTTTNCTTGTNTTTTTGACNTCNTTAGGAGTAATCAATTCTTGAACTATTCTTACAGATATTAANTTTAATGANCGTCTTAANCCATCTCGTAAACTTTCTAATAAACTTGTTGAACCATCATGGTTTTGTGGATTCCAACGTGTNGTNTCATCAATAAAAAATACTANAGGTTGATTCATTAATTGNGTGCAAGCACTATGACCCTGCTCTAAAGCAGTTAAATANATAAATGGTTTAAATACAGAACCGGGTTGNCTTTTTGCTTGAGTNGCTCTATTAAANTGATCTAAATATTCTGGTTCATTTCTACCACCTATCATTGATAAAATNTGACCACTTTTTGTNTCCATCACTACAACTGAACCTTGCACTAATAACTTTTTTCTAAATTCATTAGGGATNNTAACAGAACCACTTAATATTNTCTTNAAAGAATCAATTGTGATATTGAAACTTTTNGAAAGTTTTTTTAATTTATTNTTACTNTTTAATAAACTTTCATTAAATATTTTTTGATTTTTAATCATCACNTCNTNAAATGATTTTTCAACTATTTTCTGGATACNCATATCTAAAGTTGTATTTATATTNAGTCCATCTTCATAAATTTTGATACCTAAATCATTATCAACATNCTCAAGCTGTCTTCTAATATATTCAGAAAAATAAGGAGCTAAACTATTATCNTAATCTATATTTTTNATAGGCANNTCTTTTATTTTATTNGAATTATATTGGTCTCTAGTAAGATAATTGTTTTTAGNCATGACANTCAAAACTANATTCCTTTTTAAAATGGCTCTATCTGGATGTCNTATAGGGCTATATCTNGCAGGNGCTGGTAATAAACCAATTAAAATGGCACTTTCATCTAAACTTATATCTGAAACATCTTTTCCAAAATAATATAATGATGCTGCTTGNACTCCATATGTNCCATGACCAAAATAAACTGAATTAAAATANAGTTCTAAAATTTCAGATTTTGTATATGTNTTTTCAATTTTAATTGCAGTAATTAATTCTTTAACTTTTCTAGTNATNTTTTTTGATTGTCCTATGTAATACTTTGCTCCTTTATTCTGATACATNGTTCTAGCTAGCTGTTGNGTCAAAGTACTTGCACCCTGNTTNGAACTTAAAGAAATAATATCCACTANAAGGGCTCGAAAAGTTGATTTAATATTAATACCATTATGAATAAAAAAGTCTCNNTCCTCCATAACTATTAATGCATCTATTAAATGTTGCGGGATANTACTAATATCAACCATATCTCTNTTNCGTATATACAATTTTTTTATAACTGTACCATCACTNGATATTACTTTTGANACTTGTTCAGGATTGTATTTATTTANNTCNTCAATTGANGGAAGATTTTTTGAAAGATTAAATAAATATGCGATTACAATTAATNANCAAAATAAAGAAAATAATAGCGTATTTCTAAATACTTTAAACCAGATTTTTNTTTTCNTTTGTTTTACTTGCTCCAAAATAATTTATTTTGGGTGAATCATATTATTAGGATCTAAAACTTTTTCTAGTTCTTCTTCTTCAAGAATGTTTTGTTCCAATGCAATTTCTCTGATTGTTTTACCTGATTTAAAAGCCTCGTATGCGATCTCAGCTGCAGCATCATAACCAATTATTGGTGCAAGAGAAGTACACATAGCTAAACTTCCTTCTATGTAATTTTCACAATTTTCTTTATTAGCTGAAATGTGATCCATTAATTTTTCTTTGAAGACAGTCATTGAATTTGATAGTATATTAATTGAATAAAGTAAATTATGTGCGATAAGAGGTAACATCAAATTTAATTCTAAAATACTCCCTAGTCCTCCTAAGGTAACCGCCAAATCATTAGCTATTACTTGAGCTGATGATTGTAAAACTGATTCACATATAACTGGATTTACTTTACCAGGCATTATTGAAGAACCAGGTTGAACTGAAGGTAAATTTAACTCACCAAGTCCTGACCTTGGTCCTGATCCTAACCATCTAATATCATTTGCTATTTTTGATAGAGATACTGCAAGAGCTTTTAGTACTCCACTAACCTCTACTGAACAATCTTGAGCAGATTGAGCTTCAAAATGATTAGGAGATTCAATAAAATTTATTTCTGTATATTTTGAAATTTCATAAGCTACAAGTTTACCAAAATCTGGATGAGTATTTATACCTGTACCAACAGCAGTTCCACCTTGTGGTAAACGACTAAGATTTTGATTTATTTTTTCAAATCTTTTTTTACTTTTTAGTAGAAGCTCTCTATAACCAGAAAATTCTTGTGATAACTTAATTGGTGTAGCATCTTGAAGATGTGTTCTTCCTAATTTTATAATTTTATCAAACTCTTTTTCTTTTTTACGTATCGATTCAATCAAATTATTTAAAGATGGTATTAATTTATTTTTAATTAAAATAGATACAGATAAATTGATTGCAGTTGGAATAGTATCATTACTTGATTGACCCATGTTAACATGATCATTTGGATGGATTACATTTTTTTTATCTTTTAAAAAATGGGTATTTGCAAGTTTTGAAACAACTTCATTTACGTTCATATTTGTTGAAGTCCCAGAACCCGTTTGAAAAATATCTACAGGGAAGTGTTCATTGTAATTTCCATTTAGGATTTCATCACATGCACTTACAATCGATTTTGACTTTATACTATCAAGTAGACATAATTTTTTATTAACTATTGAAGCAGACCTTTTTATAATCACAATAGCACTAATAAAATCTGCGGTGAAGGAAATATTACTTATAGGAAAATTTTCAACTGCTCGTTGTGTTTGTGGTCCGTATAATGCATCTATAGGAACTCTCATAGTTCCCATTGAATCTTTTTCAATTCTCATATTCTTGTCTTTGTTCATTTTAATATAATAGCTATGTATTTATAAAGGTACGAGAAAAGAAAGTTTCAGATTATTTAACTTCCCAAGAATTAGGTCCTTCAATAAGGGATTGTAAATCAACTTTTTTACTTGCACTTTTCAGCTGATTTATCATCATTTCCTCATATGTGGGCTTATCTTCTTTGTAAAAAACTCCAATTGGGACAGGTAAATTTTCATCATATGTCATTTCACTAATCATCAGGCCTAAATTTCTATCTCGAGGATTGTGCACGACTAAATCACTTTCAGAAAAATCACTACCAATTTTAACTACTTTAAATCTAGTTCCTTCTAAAACAAGGCCTTTATCTTTCTCTTTACCAAAAATCATAGGTGTATTTTCATTTAAAACAATTACGTTATCTGATTTTACATCTCTATCTGTTAAATTTTTGAAAGCCCCATCATTAAATATGTTGCAATTTTGATAAATTTCTAAAAAAGATGTGCCAACATGCTTTGAACATTCTTCAACCATCGAACCCATATGCTTTAATTCTTTATCTATAGTTCTGCCTATAAACGTTGCAGAAGCACCAAAAGCTAATGCTGGTGGATTGAATGGATAATCTAAAGAACCCATAGGAGTTGATTTAGTTATTTTACCAACTTCAGATGTGGGTGAATATTGTCCCTTAGTTAGTCCATATATTCTATTATTAAACATTAAAATTTTCATATTAATATTTCTTCTAAGCACATGTGTAAAATGATTTCCTCCAATACTCATTGCATCACCATCTCCAGTTATGACCCAAACATCTAATTCTGGATTAGCTAATTTTACACCTGTTGCTACTGCAGGAGCTCTTCCATGGATCGAATGAAATCCGTAGGTATTCATATAATAAGGAAATCTGCTTGAACAACCTATGCCTGATACAATGACCATTTTTTCTTTTGGTATTCCTAACTTAGGAAAAACTTTTTGAACTTGAGCTAAAATAACATAATCACCGCAACCAGGGCACCATCTGATATCCTGATCTGACTGAAAATCTTTCTTTGTTAATTGTTCTGTAATTGCCATACTATTCCTCTAAATGTTTTTTTATTTCTTTGAAAATATCATTGGCAGAAAAAGGTTTACCTTTAATTCTATTAAACCCTTTTGCATCAACAAGATATTTTGCTCTAATGATAGATAATAATTGGCCCATATTTAGTTCAGGCATTAAAATTTTATCAAACTTAAGTAAAACTTCTCCCAAATTCTTAGGTAACGGATTTAAATATTTTAAATGTATCTGAGATACTGACAAATTTTCTTGATGAGCTTTTGTTACCGCTGATTTTATTGAACCATACGTCCCCCCCCATCCAACAACAAGTAATTTTCCACTAGAGGGTCCAAAAACTTCTACATCAGGTATGAAATTCGATATAATATTTACTTTTTCTTGCCTTTTAATTGTCATATGGTGATGATTGTCAGGATCATAATTGACATTTCCTGTACCATCAGCTTTTTCTAAGCCACCTATTCTATGTTCATAGCCTTTTTGTCCAGGTATGGCCCATTTACGTGCAAGAGTATTATCGTCTCTTTCGTAAGGTAAAAAAGCTTCGCCATCTTTTACATAATTTATTTTAAACTTTGGTAAATCTTTAACATCAGGAAATTTCCATGGTTCAGAACCATTTGCAATGTAACCGTCAGATAAAAGAAATACAGGGATCATATGCTCCAAGGCAATTTTTGATGCCTGATAAGCCATTTCAAAACAATCAGAGGGAGATGAAGCTGCCAATACAACACATGGACATTCTCCATTTCTACCATATATAGCTTGAAATAAATCAGACTGTTCCGTTTTTGTAGGCAATCCTGTTGATGGACCACCTCTTTGAATATTTATAATTACTAGAGGCAACTCTGTAATTGTTGCAAGTCCTATTGCTTCACCTTTTAAAGCAATTCCAGGACCGCTACTAGCAGTTACAGCTAAATCTCCAGCAAAAGCTGCACCAATGGCACTTGTAATTCCTGCTATTTCATCCTCTGCTTGAAAAGTTTTGATTCCAAAAGATTTAAATTTTGAAAGATCGTGCAAAATATCGCTAGCAGGTGTAATTGGATAGCCACCAAAGAATAAATCTATATCATTGTTCTGTGAAGCAGCAAGTAGTCCAAGAGATAATCCTTGATTGCCCATGATATTTCTATATTTACCTGGTTCATATTTAGCCTTGCCAACTTTATAAGTAGTTTTTATTACTTCAATAGTTTCCCCATAATAAAAACCCGTTTTTAGAGCTTTTATATTTGATTCTGAAATCAAAGGTTTATTTTTAAATTTTTTATTTAAAAAATCAATTGTTGTTTGAATATCTCTTTCATAAAGCCAATACAACAAACCTAAAGCAAACATATTAGTACTTCTAGCTTTTTCTTTTGGAGTAAGCTCCATATCATCTAACTTAGTTTTAACTAAGCTTGTCATACCTACTGTTATTAATCTATACTTTTTAGCTAATGATTCGTCCTCTAATGGATTTGTTTCATAATTTGCTAATTTTAAATTTTTACTTGTAAAATTATCAGTGTTGACAATTAATAATCCATGTTCTTTTAAATCTGATAAATGAACTTGAAGTGCAGCAGGATTCATTGCAACTAAAACATCCAATTCATCTCCTGGTGTGAAAATTTGACGACTACCAAATTGCATTTGAAAAGAACTAACTCCATAAAGAGTACCTTGAGGTGCTCTGATTTCAGCAGGGAAATCAGGAAGCGTATTTAAATCATTACCAAAAATAGCAGTATTTTCAGAGAATTGTACACCTGTCAACTGCATCCCATCTCCTGAATCACCAGAAAATCTAATTGTTACTACTTCGTTATTTAAAGATTCTTTACTCATAATTTTTGATTTTGCCTTACCGTAATTACTTTAATTTAGCTAGATATCGACATTTCAACAAAATGAAATTATTTATTAATTTAAAATAAATACTGCCTTAACTTTATGTAACATGAAAAACGAAAAAAAGGTAAACTTAACTAAATTTAGCCCTGGAGCTGGTTGAGCTTGTAAATTAAGTGCAAACGACCTTACTCAAGTTTTGAGTAAATTAAAAATTTCTGGTCAATCTGAATATTCAAGTGGCTTTGAGACGTTTGATGATTGTAGCATTTATAAAATAAATGAAGAACAATCAATCATTCAAACCGTAGATTTCTTTACACCAATCGTTGGTGATCCTTATACTTTTGGACAAATATCTGCAAGTAATTCATTGTCTGATATATATGCGATGGGTGGCAAACCATTATTTGCTCTAAATATTGTTGGATTCCCTTCTGATAAACTAGACTTAAGTATACTTTCAGATATTTTACAAGGAGGAATCGATAAATGTAATTCAGCAAATATTCAAATTCTTGGTGGACATTCTATAAAAGATGATGTTCCAAAATATGGATTAGCTGTTACTGGACTGATAGATAATGAAAAAATCATTACAAATAACAATGCTAATGAAGGAGATGATATAATTCTAACTAAACCTATAGGTTCAGGCATAATTGCGACTGCAATAAAAAAAAATTTGGCAGATGAAAAAACTTACAATCACGCTGTTAAAGTGATGAAAGATTTAAATAAAGAATCATCGGGAATCATGCAAAAATATAATATAAATTCATGTACAGATGTTACAGGCTTTGGTTTATTAGGACATTTAAGTGAGATGTGCAAAGGAAGTAATGTTAGTGCTCGAATACAGTACAAAAAAATTCCTTTATTGACGAATACAGAAAATTTTGCAAAGAAAGATATAATACCAGGTGGGAGTAAGAAAAATTTTGAATTTTTAAAAAATATAATTCAATTTCATGATTCATTTGGACTTTATCAAAAGCTCATACTTTCAGATGCGCAAACCTCTGGTGGATTATTAATAAGCTGTAATAAAAAAGATTCTTTAAATCTATTAATGGAACTAAACAAGAACCTTGATTACAAAGCATCAATAATTGGTGAATTTACCAATAAAAAAAATCATTCAATATATTGTGAATAAAATTTATTTAGATAACAATTCAACGACTCAGATAGACCCAAACGTTTTAAAACATATGATTCCTTATTTTAATGAAAAATATGGTAACCCATCTAGCCAATCACATGCATTTGGATGGGAAGCAAATGCTGCGGTTGAAATAGCTAGAGAACAGGTTGCACAAATAATCAATGCAAAAAATGAAGAAATAGTTTTTACAAGTGGTGCAACTGAATCAAATAATCTTGCTATTTATGGTCTTTATCAAGGTCTCTATTCAAAAAACCTTGAAATAATTACCACAGAAATTGAACATAAGGCTGTATTAGATGTTTGTAAAAAAATATCAAAAAAGGGACATAAAATTCATTACCTAAAACCTGATAAAGATGGAATAATTAATTTGGAAGAATTTAAAAAAACTATTAATAAAAATGTAAAAATTGTTAGTATTATGCATGCTAATAATGAGATTGGGTCTATTCAACCGATTAAGGAAGTTGGCAAACTATGTAAAAATAAAAACATTATTTTTCATGTAGATGCAGCACAATCACTTGGGAAAATTAATATTGATGTCAAAGATATGAATATCGATTTATTATCTATATCATCTCATAAAATTTATGGTCCAAAAGGTATTGGAGCTTTATTTATAAATTCTTCAAATAAAAAAATTAACATAGAACCAATTATTGTTGGCGGATCTCAAGAAAAAAACTTTAGATCAGGGACATTGCCTAGCCCAATGATTGTTGGTTTTGGCATGGCATGTAAAATTGCAAAAAAAAATTTTGAATCAGATCAAAGAAAAATCAGAAATTTATCAAATAAATTGATTCAAAAAATTTCACAAAAATTTCCTGGAACAGTCATAAATGGATCTAAATCAAAAAGAATACCTGGGAATGTTAATTTGACATTTCCATTTCTTAATGGAGTATCTATAATAAATTCATTACCTGAAATTGCTGTTTCAAGTGGTTCAGCTTGCTCATCTTCAAACCCTAACTCATCTCATGTTTTAAAATCTATTGGATTAGATAAAAATTATATTAATTCATCAATAAGAATTGGTATTGGAAAATTTAATTCTGACGAACATATTGAAATAGCTATCAAATCAATAACAAAAGCAATCGAAAGGAAAATATGATAAAAAAAGAAGAAGTCATTGAAATTTTACAAACTTGTTATGATCCTGAAATACCAATAGATTTATGGAATTTAGGATTAATTTATAATATATCAATTAATGAAGATAATGTTGATATTTTAATGACTCTCACTACGCCGGGCTGCACTATGGCAGATGTAATAGCTCAAGATGTTAAAAATAAATTACTAGCTGTTAGGTCAGTTGCACAAGTTAATGTAAAAACAACTTTCGAACCAGTTTGGGAACCCAATATGATGACAGATTTAGGAAAAGAAAAACTTGGATTTAAAGTAAAAAAGGCAAATGAAAATGAAGAATGGGAATAAAATTAAAACCATAGATTTAAATGATTTCTTATCAGATGGTATAATAAAGGAAGAAAAATTCAAAAAAAAATTAAATACAATAAATTGGGTTGAATTTTCAAATGATAAAGTTTTAATAAAAGGTTGTGCTTCAGTTCCTGTTCCTACTTGGGCATATATGATGATAACTGCTAGACTAACTAAATATGCCAAACAGGTACTTTACGGTGAGTTGTGCTCTGCTTATTCAATTTTTGAAAAAAATTAAATATCAAGCATAAAATCAAATTTTAATAATAGAGATTTGTCAAAAAATAATTCTGACTCCCCATTATCCTTAAAATCATAACTAAAAAAATCTGATATATTATTAAAAACTTCGCCGTTAACCCCCTTAGTTTGGCTGTAAACGAAATATAAATTAATTCTTCTGTCAAATTCCCATTTTAGTATAAAATTAAATTCTACTGAAGAATAATTTGCGCCATAAAGTAATATATCACTTTCATAACTAGATGTGGGTAATTCTTCCATTTCTGGGTACATGTAATTATTTTCTGAACTTAATTTTGAATATGGAATACTTGAATCAAAATAATTATCGTGCGTATAAAAACTTGAAAAAATTTGAATATTAAAATTATTTAAAAATGATGAAGATAATGATAGAGTCAATTGTTTTTCAAAAATTTCAGAATCAGAAAAAAGGTAATTATCCTGAAATCTATGTGCATTTCCTAAATCAGGCACAAAAGACCTTCTCCTTTTTAAAAAATTATATTTATTAGTTTTATTTTTAATATCAAAATCTAAATCCATTGACAACCATTGATTAGGTTTATAATTAAAATAAATGTTATGACCAATACCTGAATCATTTAATTTATCATTAAAATAGACTATATTGTAAAAGGTATAAAAATTAAATGTTGGATCTGTGGCAAAAGAAATATTAAAGTGGTTTGACTCAGGAATTTTTACAATTGGACTTACTTCATTATAACTAAAATAATCATAGCTATATAAATCTAAAAAAAGCCAATCATCATAATGAGATAATAATTTAGATAAACTAAACTCCATGCTATAATTATTTTTGAAAGTGCTTTGCCAATTGAACGTAAATGATTGACCTAAATTATCATTATTAATATTTTTTTTCAATGTATGCTGTAGATTTATAGATCTACTTATTAATTTAGGATTAGGATTATTTTTTGTAATTGCAATTCCAATATTCTGTTTTTTAATATCATTCCTATCCAAATATCCAACGTGATTAATATAAAACTGTTCATCATAAATCTGATGATTTAACCAAAAATCAATGATGCTATTATTAAAAAATAATCTGTGTTCATCATTAATTTTATTTCTATAACTTATTTCATATGAGTAACCAAGTCCATTTTGAGTACTATCAATATTTGACAATGCAATTTGTCCATCCACTTTTAATCTATTTTCAAGTAAGCTAAATAATGCATCAATTGAGTAAACTTTTGATAAATCTTTAAAATCTTCATAAATAGAATTTGTAAAACCTATATGAGAGTTATCATTTACTAAATTTTTTCTTACTCTTCCAACAATTGTTTTTATTTTTTTATTATAATCTTGATTAAAACTCTTATCTACTTGCGAATCAACATACAAAATTCCATAATCAAAATTTTCATTTCCCATTCCATCTATTCTAAATGCATCTTTTATATTTACATTATATAATTGATTTTCATAAACGATGTTACTACCTATCCTTTGTGAATAAAAAATGTTTATGGGAGTTGAATAAACTTTACTATTATTTGAAAAAAAAGGTCTTCTTTCTTCATAAAATTGTTCAAAAGATGAAAAATTAACATATGAATTAATTTGATTAATTTGACCAAAATCAGGATTATGAGTATAAGAAAGATTTAAAAAACTACTCGGCGAATAATTAATATCTACACCTAACCTATCAAGATTCCCAATATTTGAAAAATCATTTATTAAATTTGAGGTATTTATTATATCTCCATCCATGCTTTCAACTAAACCATAATACTTATTTTTAAATTCTGCAGAACCACTCACAATGTAGGGATTGATTTGAAAAATTTTATCATTGGGTAAAGTTAAATTTTTAATATGACCGTAATGAGAAACAGTTCCATCTAATTCCATTGGTAAAAGTACCCAAAAATGTGTTTCTTTATCACTATGGGAAAAACGCATGAAATTTATACCCATAGATGAATTACCAAAATACTTCAAAATCTTAAATGGTATTTCATACTCAATCACCCATCCATTATTTGAAACATTTGTTTTTGCATTCCAGTATACTGAATTCCAGTATTCATCAACACTGTTATCATTATGAAGTATAAAATCAGATTTAACACCTGAACTATTAACTGCGAAACAAAAACTTTGCTGATGATTATGTTCACTATCAATTTCTACTACAAAATAGTCTGAATTATTATCAAACCCTTCATGCCAATCATCATAAATAGCATTTTTTTGCTTAATATTAGATAACTCATCTATTAGCTCAACTCCTATATACAAAGACCTATCATCGTAAAATATTTTTACTATCGTTTCTTTTGATGGTTCAGAATTAAAATTAGGTTCTGCTTGTATAAAATCATTAATTATATTCTGCTCATCATTATTTTGCCAAATGTTTTCATCTAAAATACCATCAATTTTAATTTCATTATTTGATACTTTAATAGGATAATAATTTTTAGATATTTTATATGATTCGTAAGGCTCAGATAAAATGAATGATAAAAATACTATTAATAGATAATTTTTAATTTATAATACTCCCAGTTTGATAAAAAATTTTCCAAAATTAAAATATTATTTACTTAATAGCAAAATCGTATTTTGTAACAATTATGTAATTGACAAAACATCAAGAAGTATTTTAATAATATTTAATTTTTTTTTAAATTAAGTATGTAATTAATAAGGAATTTTTATGAAAATATGCGTTCTAATGAAACAAGTGGCATCTGAAGATTCGCCGCTTAAAATAAACAGTAATGGAAGTGGCATAGATGAAACTAATCTAAATTTAATAACGAATGAACCTGACACTTATGCTCTTGAAGAAGCTTTATTAATCAAAGAAAAAACTTCAGGAGAAGTAACTATTTGTACCTTAGGACCAGATTCATCTCAACAAGTGATTAAAGATGGTTTAGCAAAGGGCGCTGACAAAGCAATCCATATTACAATTGAAAATTTGAAAAATGTGTCTCCTCTTTCTATGGGTAAAGTAATTTATAATAAAATTAAAGATGAAAATTTCGACTTAGTCTTATCTGGCCTTCAATCAAATGATTATGGTCATGCACAATTAGGAATAATCATTTCAGAATATCTCAATTACTCTCATGCTTCATTGGTTATTGGGACAGAAGTTAATGAAGAAAATTCATTGAAGATCAAAAGAGAACTAGAAAATGGTTGGTTTCAATCTGCTGAATTAACTTTACCAGCATGCTTATCGATTCAGTCTGGAATTAACCAACCTAGATATGCAACATTAAAGGGTATTATGTCTGTGAAAAATAAGCCCGTTGATAAATGCGAAGCAAAAGAATTGGGGATTAGTGAAGATTCTGGCTATAAAGTTGAAGAAGTATTTCTACCTAAAAAAGCTAAAGAAACCCAAATTCTTGATGGCTCAACTGATGAAATTGTTAATCAGTTAACAGATATTTTAAAAAATAAAATAAAAGTAGGTTAATATGAAAATTTTAGTACTAATTGAATCAATAAATAATAAAATACACCCTGTTTCCATTGAGGCCTTAGTAGCAGCTCAAAACATTGCTAGTGAAAACTCTGTTGAAATATATCCCTTATGCTTAAATAAAAATTTGATTGATGATTTATCAAAATTTAAATGCACTAAGGTATTAAATGTTGAAAGTCTCGATTTAAAAAACTATGAGCCAATGACATATCTGGATGCAGCTGAAAAAGTTTTTAAAGCAATGGATGCAGACTTAATTATGCTTGGCCATACTTATGAAACTAGGGATTGGGCACCCAGATTAAGTGCTCGTCTTGATATCCCCTTTTTATCAGACTGTATAAATATTAATCTTTCAGATTCAAAATTAATAATCAATAGACCTATTTATCAGGCAAAACTTATTCAAAAAATAGCATTATCAGATAAGGGATTAGTTTCATTTCAAGCTGGATCTTTTTCATCTGAAAATCTTATACATGAGAATTCACCATCTGAAAGCTTATCTATTGAATTAAATTCATATGATTCAATAAAGCAAGGAGAAAGATTTCAAGAATCTGCGGGTGGCGTAGATTTAACAGCATCAGATTTTATCGTGTCGATTGGTAGGGGCTTAGGGAAAGAGGAGAATATCCCACTTGCACAAAATCTTGCAGATAAAATAAATGCTCAAATTGGAGCATCTAGACCTGTTGTTGATGCAGGCTGGCTCGATCATTCGAGACAAATAGGAAGTTCAGGACAAGTTGTTTCTCCAAAATTATATTTTTCTTTAGGTATATCAGGTGCTATTCAACACTTGGTTGGGATGAAAGGTTCAAAACAGATTATTGCAATAAATAAGGATCCAAATGCACCCATTTTTGAAATTGCAGATTACGCTGTGATTGGAGATGTCTTAGAGATTCTACCAAAGCTTACTGAAAACCTTTAATTTCTTCAAAAACAATAATTTAATTTATTAATTAATTATTATTTGCTATATTAAACCGACCAGTCGGTTTACTTTTTTTATTATTTATGGTATATTTTAACTATATAGAACAAATTTTAATGTCTTTGCTAATTTTAGTTTGCATTGGTTCTTTTTGTTTTGAAATCACAAAAAGATTTAGAATTGTATTTAAAGGCGAAGGCTCACTCCCATTTGATAATATTCCATCTAGGCTATGGAGAGTATTTGAAGAATTTTTATTACAAAAAAAAGTTCTTCAACAAAGATTTATCCCAGGGCTCATGCATGCTTTTGTGTTTTGGGGTTTTATCGCATTTGCACTTATCACTATTGACCATTTCTTCAGAGGATATAACTCTGCTTTGTTTACTGATAATACAAGATATTTTTATAGCTTGGCTTTTGGAATACCTTGGTCTTTTCTTGTCTTAATCGGAATTTTATATTTAGCCTACAGAAGATTCTATATAAGGCCTAAATATTTGGGAGAAAAAATATCTTACACTTCAGGGATTGTAGCAATATTTATATCTACATTAATGATTACATATATGATAGATGCATATTGGATTGTATATGATTCTCACCCGTCAGCACTAACATTTAAAATTAATTGGTGGATTCATGCAATATTAATTTTACTTTTTCTCTTTTTAATACCTAGATCAAAACATTTACACCTTGTTCTATCTCCGATTAATATATTTTTCAAATCTTTCGATAATCCAAATCACAGAGCTGTCCCCATTGATATGGAAGGGGATGAAGAAGAACTAGAAAAATTATTAACTGGAATGGGTAAATTAACAAAAAGTCAAACTTTAGATATTTTTTCTTGTGTTGAATGTGGGAGATGTACTGAAGTATGTCCTGCCAACAGAGGCGGAGGCGTTTTGGATCCCAAACACAATTTTATTCTTGATCTGAAAAATCCTATAATGGATACAAACAACGTTGATGTGATTGGTAATATTAATGTAGAGGCAGGTTGGGAATGCACATCTTGTCAAGCATGTACTGAAGCATGCCCGGTTGGTAATGAAGTTGAAAAAGCTGATGAAACAAGGAATCTTCAAGTTTTAGTTGAAGGAAATGTTCCTCAAGAATATCAAAAACTGTTCATGAATTTGCAAACTACAGGGAATACTGAAGGTGCTACCTCTAGTACTTTATCTGAAAAATTACCGATTTATGATGGAACTCAAGATTTTGTTTTATGGCTGGGGGGTTTTTCTAAATATGCGCTTGATCCAAAATATGGTGAGTCTGTTATTAGTTTGACAAAAATTCTTGATAAAGCTAAAATAACATATGGAATCTTAGCAAAAGAAAAATGTACTGGAGAACCAGCAAATAAGCTTGGTGATAAATTGACTTATAATATGTTGATGCAAGAAAATCTTGAAACTTTAAAAGAAGTTAAAAAAATTATCACAATGTGCCCCCATTGCTCTATCAATCTTGGAACAGAGTATGCAAAATATGAAAAAATTGAATATGAAGTTTATCATCATACTGAAGTAATTGAAGACTTAATTAAAAATAAAAAGATTACGGTGAATAAAAATAATAATGATAAAGTCACCTTTCATGATCCCTGTAATTTATCTAGAGGAATGAACGTTACTAAAGCACCTAGAACAGCTATCAATGCTAGTTGTAGTGATTTTAAAGAACTTGATGAGAACGGTAAAAATACACTCTGCTGTGGTGCTGGAGGTGGTTTATGGTGGAAAAAAGAGACTGTTGGTAAAACACATCTAGTAAGAGCAGAGCAGGTCATAGAATCTGGTAGTGATACTGTTGTTACTGGATGCAGTTTCTGTTATGGGATGATGAATCAAGGACTTGGACCTCTTACCCCTCAAGACCAAGAACCAATTAAAGTAAAAGATGTTGCTGATATAGTTGCAGAAAACCTATCATAAGCTATTATGATACTCTGGCTCATTGCTCAAATCTTCCATCTAATTGGTTTTATAATTATTCTTTTAGCTATCAAACGATTCTTAACTAAAAAGTGATGTATATCACATTTAAATAAGCTCTACCCTCATTAAAACTAAATCATAAAGATTTAAGTTGGATTTATGGGTAATTAATAGTAGTTTCTAGTCTACATCTAAATGTTTTTCTATATGTAGAACATTGTTTTAAAAAATTTGCTTAGATTAAAACTTAATAAGGAGGAGCAATAATGAAACGATTATTAATAATCATGTCAGTAATATCCTTTATGTTTGCAGATGAAGCTGCAGGAAACTGGAAACTTACAGGTCTTATTGTTGACTACTATGACATAGCACGTCCGCATCCGGACTATCCAAATGGTGTTCCATTTATGTTAAAAGATAGTTACGGCTATGGTATTGAAGTTGAAGTTGCGAATGTACCAGCTGGACTTATGTTTAACAGAACACTTAGAGGTCCATGGGGTGATGCAGCTTTACAAGCTGCTGGGATTAACTTAAACGTTAACCTATATCCAGATGGTACTGGTGTTGTTGGTGAAGGAAGTTATTATCCAGATGTTGACTTGATACCTGGAACATGTATTACGACAGGTCAAATTTTCCCAATTACAGATTCATTTAACTGGGAAGATGGACAAGAAACAGTATTTCCGTACGTTAACATGATCGGACTTCCAAGTATGAATGTAAGAGCAGGTCAAACTGCTTATGGTTTAGGTGTTAATGGTTCTTCAGTTTTTGATAACTGGACAGCTACACCTCAGCAAATTCCTACGCCATCAGCTTTAACTTCTGGTATCTACCTAAGTGATGGAACTGTACTATCTAATCCTGCTTCAGTTGGTGGTGTTACTGCTGGTGAATGGGGTGGATACTACATTGCTGGAGATGATCTTGGCCCATCTACAATGGGTACAAACGATTTTGACATCAATTTCATGTTAGTTTGGAACGCTATTGATGGTCCTGAGTCAGAATCAGGAATTGGAGATTTATTAGGTGAGGATGAAGATGGTGATGGAACTGATTTTGATAGAACTTTCGGTGTACCATTTATATCCGCAACTTATATTAACAACACAAACCCGTTATGTGATATCACAGGTGGTGCAGGCTTAATGTATCCTGTTGCCGGTGATGTTGTAGATGCACTCGGTGGTAGCGATGCTCTTGCTGCAATGCTTACTGGCCAGTGTCTTGCTACTACATCTGCTGGTGTCGAAGCTACATGTGAAGCTGCAGGTGGTGTTGCTAATATGGTTTACGGTCAGTGTGTAGCTCAAGCAAACGGCGATGATTTTGCTGCAGGGTGTGCATATGCAGGGGTTACTGCTGCTGTCACACAAGCATGTGTGGATGCTGGTGGTCCAGCGACAGCTGAAGAAGCAGCTGCTGTAGGTTCTCCGTTTACCTGTGGTGAATTAGCTGCGCAATATGATACTGAGACAGCTGGTGATTGTGCTGCCGCTGCTGCTCTTGCAGCTGCATCATGTGAAGATTCTAATGGCATGTCACTTTGCTGTTTATCTG
>PANV01000022.1 GCA_002707765.1 Fidelibacterota bacterium | reverse complement strand
GTACTGAATATGGAAGCAGTTCTGATTGTGGAGTAGAAACGTCTTATAATTATACTCATAATGGTTGTTTATCAGAAATAAGTAATGACCAAAATGCATATGATTTTCAATTTCAGAAAAATGGTAATAGACTTAATCTAATAAGTTCAAGAGAATATAATTCCCATGATTACGAATATGGTTATTCATATTCGGAGTGTACAAAATTTGAATTTCAATTAAGTAACTTGCCAAATATAAATGGTTGCACTGATCAAAATTCATTATTGTATAATCCATTTGCTACAAGTGATAATGGAACCTGTGACCAAGGTGTATGTGGAGGCTCTTATATTGGTGACTATTTAAACAGTCATAATGAAAATAATGGAAAAAATAACAAATCATTTTTATATCCAATGGTTAGAAAAAAAATAAAGAATGATTAAGAAGTTAGAATTACATTGGCAGATAATTATATGTATGGTTTTTGGTACTGTACTTGGTTCATACTTTAACCAAATCAATTTCACAAATAATGGACTTTATACATTTATAATTTTACTTGGAGATATTTTTGTTAGATTATTAAAAATGGTAATTGTACCTCTTATTTTTACATCGATTATAATTGGTATTTCATCTATAAAAGATCAGTCTAAAATAGGCAGGCTAGGACTTAAGACTTTCGTATATTATATGTGTACAAGTTTATTTGCAATATTAATTGGATTGACACTTGCTAACGTAATTCAACCTGGAGTTGGAGCAGTTACAATTGATCAGGTTGGAGCCTTTGATACGAGCAAACTTAGTACATCAAATTCAATTTTAGATATTTTAAAAAGAATGATTCCGACAAACCCTATAGGCGCGCTTGCTAAAGGAGATATTTTGGGTGTTATATTCTTTGCATTATTCTTTGGTGTGATGATGAATTTTTCACCATCTGATTCTCGTTCAACCATTAAAAATATTATTAAATCAATTTATGATATTATTCTTAAAATGACACAAGTCATAATCAAATGTGCACCAATAGGAGTACTTGGCTTAATGACTAAAACAGTTTCAAATACAGGACTATCAATTTTTAAAGAACTTGGCATGTATGCTTTAACAATTGGGCTAGGTCTCTCGATTCACTTATTTATAGTTCTTCCATTGATTATATTTATTTTTATGAGAGTTAATCCTATTATTCATTTTAAAGCAATAGCAACTGCTATGGTAACAGCATTTTCAACAAGCTCATCTAGTGCCACACTACCTGTAACAATGAAATGTGTTAATGAAAATGTTAAAGCATCAAATGAAACAACCAGTTTTGTACTACCCATGGGTGCAACAATAAATATGGATGGAACTGCTCTCTATGAATGTGCAGGAGTTTTATTTATTGCTCAAGCTTTAGGAATACAATTAGATGCTGGTCAGCAATTTATTGTAGTAATTACTGCGCTTTTGGCATCTGTTGGAGCAGCAGGCATACCTAGTGCTGGTCTTGTAATGTTATTTATAGTCACTGATGCTGTTGGTTTAAAAAGTGATGCTGTAGCTTTATGGGTTGGATCAATGCTTGCTATTGATAGACCACTTGACATGTTCAGAACAATGGTAAATATAACAAGCGATAGTGTTGGTGCTGCAGTAATTGCAAAATCTGAAGGTGAAAAACTATATTAGATTTTTGTTAATTCTAAATCAATATTAAAAATATTTTTTTCATTACAAACAACTTCAATTATATTAATTCCATCTTGGTTTAGTATATAATCAAAATTTGTTTTAACCTCTTTTATTGATTTTATACAAAAGTAATTGGCATTATATGTTTCGCAAATTGACTTAATATTAAGATTTACAGGAGTTATCCAAAATTTCTCAAAATTTTTATCATTTTTTCGTGCGTAAGGGAGTTGATTAAAAATTTGTCCACCACTATTGTTCATGATAATAATATTAATATTAATATTTTGTTGTTTTGCAATCAATAACGAATTAGAATCATAAAAGAAGCTAATATCTCCAAGTATGATGTTTGTTTTATTTTTTTTACTATAGTAAGAGACTCCAATCCCTGTTGCAATAAGTCCATCAATACCACTTGCTCCTCTATTTGAAAAAATATTAATTTTCTTATCTATATTAGGAACAAATTTTTCTAAATTTCTTACACTCATTGAATTACCAATGAATAAATTATCATTAACACTCATTTTTTGTATTAAGTGATAAATTATGTTGCCCTCATAAAAATATGAATCTTCGTAATATTTTTTAATTTTATTTGAAATGTTTTCTTCCAAATTTATAAAAGTTTGAATCCACGATTGATTAGCTTTATTCATGTTTTTAATATCATTTAATCGTGCTAAATAAATTGAATTTGTATCATCGTTATATCCATTATATTTGGTGAATAAAATGGTTTTATTTTTAAAATTATTTAACCATTTATTTAATTTTTTTGAAACTGGTTTTTTACCAAATCTTATAACTAAATCAGGTTCATCAATAATATTTTTTATAAAAAAATCATAATATGATAAAATATTTTTATGTTTTATTTTAAATCTAAGTTCAGAAAGTGGATCAGCTAAAATAGGTGCATTTATCTTTTTAGATAATTCAATGATTTCATTTGTTTCATATTCACCTTTTATATTACCACAAATAATGATAGGTCTTTCATATTCTGGAAGATTAAAATTTTTGTATATAGCTTTTATATTGTTGGTTCTAAAATTAATTTTATTTTTTTAATTGTATCTACAAGAGGCTCATCAAATGCTACATTGATGTGAATAGGTCCTGGAGGATTATTTCCATAATTTCCTAAAGCTAAATTTATAGTATCGTTTATTCTTTCAAAAATATCATTTGGATCAATAGCTGACACCTCAATATGTATTGATGAGCGTACAAATTTATCAAAAATATTTCTTTGATTAATTGTTTGATTTTCACCTGTATTTTGTAATCTTTCAGGCCTATCGGCTGTAATGATTATTAAAGGTGTTGTACTCAAGTCAGCTTCAATTACAGCAGGAAGTAAATTAGCAACTGCTGTCCCAGATGTAGTTAAAATCACAGATGGTTTATTAGATGCTTTTGAAATTCCTAAGGTAAAAAAAGCAGCTGCTCTTTCATCAATATAACTTGTACAATTTAAAAATGAGTTTTTTAGAAAAGAAAGGGTTAAAGGAGTACTTCTTGAGCCTGGACATATGCATATTTCTTTAATTCTATTAAACTCCAATAATTGAGCAAAGCAATCTGAAAAAGTCATATTTGAAATCATTTTTTTCATTTATTACATATCATTACATTTATTTAAAATAAAATTATCATTGAAATTTAATATATTTTAACATGAGAATAATTATTCTTTTTACAATATTATTATCAACTGTTTTTACTCAAATTTCGCAGGGTGGATCGCCAACGTTTTATAATAGAAATTTAGACGTAGAATTTATTGAACCTAATCGAGATAACTTGGTTGATCGAGATTTTCACCCAATGGTTTTTCAATTTGGAGAAGAATATAATTTAGATATTGATTTTCTAGAGGAATCCACATTAACTGTCGAAAATGATATTCACACGTATATTTTAGGTATAAAATCCTTAGACGCATTTGGTATAGGTATAATCTTTGATGATTTTTATTTGTCTGAAAATTCATCATTATTTTTGTATGATTTAGATCAAACAATGTTTATTGGTTCATTTAATTCAAATAATAATAAAGAATCATTAGTATTCCCAACAAGTGTCGTTAAAGGAGATCATATTATTATAGAGTTAAATGTTCCAAGATCAGAGCTAGATATAATCAAATTAAATATTGGGACAATTATTCATGACTACGAGGATATAATGGGTTATTTTACTGAATACTCAGAATTAAATAGAGAAGATTGTAATACAAATGTAGTTTGTCCTGAGGGAGAGGGTTATGAAGACCAAATTAATGCGACGATTCGAGTTTCAATGGGAGGAGGTTTATGTTCAGCTTCTATTGTAAACAATACTCTAAATGATAGAACACCATATGTATTATTTGCAGACCATTGCGTTAGTGGAAGTGCTGCTGGATACGTTTTTCTTTTTAATTATCAATCTACTACATGTAATGGAACTTTTGCTTCTCAAAATCAAAGTATTAGTGGTTCAACACTACTTGCAAGTGAGGATATAAATAATGGTCCAGATTTTGCTCTATTAGAAATGACGTCAAATATACCAGATAGTTACAACCCCTTTTATGCTGGTTGGTCCAATATAAGTTCAGCTCCTCAAAATGTATATGGAGTTCATCACCCAGGTGGAGGCATAAAAAAAATAACTTTAGATGGAACTAATGTTAATGGTAGTGGTTATTATTGGGAATTTCAATATAATGATGGAAGAGTAATACCTGGTTCATCAGGATCTCCACTTTTCGATATTAATAACCGTCAAGTTGGAATCGCTAGTTTTATCTATACCAATTATTGTGATCCCTCACCAGATTGTTATTGCGATCAACAGTATTCACATGGTTATGGAAGAGTTGATATGGCTTGGGGTATGGGGCTTTCAAATTATTTAGATCCTTTAAATAGTGGTGTTAGTGGCATTGATGGAATTGGAATTAGTGGAATCAATATATCTCACACTCCATTTGAGGATATGTCATTTGATGATTCTGAATTAATTTTTTCAGCAAATGTAGAAGCTTATACAGGAATTATTGATGCTGTTGAGCTTTATTATGATATTGGTGATGGTTATAGATCAGTTGAGATGGATGGTCAAGGATTTGATGGAAATTATTCCACAGCATTAACTGGACTTTACAATGGTATGATAGTTAGATATTATATTCAAGCAGTGAATTCAGAGGGTGTTGTTGAAACTTTTCCATCTTTTGTCCCAGACAATGCAATTATGTTTACAATTGGGGATTTACCTGATTTATATTTTACAGATTTTGAACAGGGTCAACAAGGTTGGACAGTAGGTGATTCATCAGATGACGCATCTGCAGGTATTTGGGAAATATCTCAACCTATTGCTACATATAATGATCAAGGTATCCAAATTCAACCAAGTTCTGACTATTCACCTAACCCAGGAACATATTGTTTTATTACAGGTAATGATGCAGATCCTAATAATGGTGGTTTTGATGATGTAGATGGTGGAAAAACAACTTTATTCAGTCCATCATTTGATTTTGAATCATATGAAGAAATTATTATTTCTTACTGGTATTGGTATACAAATAATATTGGTGATAATCCTAATAATGATCTTTGGCAAGTTAGAGTTTCTAATAATGGAGGTACAAGTTGGCAAGATTTGGATATAACATCTAATTCTGTAACATCTTGGACCAAAAAACGTATAATACTTTCAGATTATATAAATTTTACTGATAATATACAGTTTCAATTTGTTGCAGAAGATTCTTTTTATAATGGAGATGATGGAAGCGGAGGTTCTCTTGTAGAAGCTGCTTTAGATGATTTTTTAGTAGAGTTTATTAATAGTGGCACTGGTATTTTTGGTGATGTTAATAATGATGAATCCGTTGATGTATTAGATATAGTTATTGTCGTAAATATGATCATTGGTACAGAGTTACCGAATTATGCTACTGCAGATTTTAACTCAGACGGTTTAATTAACGTTCAAGATATAATTCTACTAATTAATATAGTTTTAGATTAATTCACCTACTTATTGCTTATTACTCCTTAGATTTTTTAATTTAGTGTCAATAATTTAAAAATAATTTGGAGTTTTAATGGCAAAGCAAAAGTTTCGTACAGAAGTTTCTCAACTTCTACATTTAATCATTCATTCACTATATTCCAATAAAGAAATCTTTCTAAGAGAGTTGATTTCAAATGCTTCAGATGCAATGGATAAACTAAGATATTTGACTACTTCAGATAATAATTACAAATCTTTAGAATTCAATCCACAAATTGATATAAAATTTGATAATACTGAAAAAAATAAAACACTTACAATTTCAGATAATGGGATTGGAATGAACAAGGCTGATTTGGTTGAAAATCTTGGAACGATTGCAAGAAGTGGAACTAAGAAATTTATCGAAAATTTATCAGGTGATTCAAAAAAAGATAGTAATCTAATTGGTCAGTTCGGAGTTGGTTTTTATTCTTCTTTCATGGTTGCTGATTCTGTAGAAGTAACAACTAAAAAAGCAGGTGAGAAAACTGCATTTTTATGGAAAAGTGATGGTAAAACAGGATTTACAATTAAAGAAGTGAAAAAAGATTCATATGGTACTGAAATTAAATTATTTTTGAATGATCAGGGTTCTGAATACACTGATAAATGGTCTTTAGAAAATATTATAAAAAAATACTCAGATCATATAGCTTTCCCAATCTATCTTCATTATACTGAAAAGAAAGATGAAAAAGAAGAACAAATAGTTGATCAAGTAAACTCAGCCTCAGCATTTTGGAAAAGATCTAAATCTAGTTTAAAGAAGAAAGATTATAATGAGTTTTATAAAACTTTTTCAAATGATAATGAAAATCCACTTCTTCATTTACATACAAGTGCTGAGGGAACACTTGATTATACAACATTATTTTTTGTTCCTAAAGTAGCTCCATTTGATATGCAAAATGCAGATTATAAACCAGGTGTAAAGCTTTATGTTAAACGTGTCTTTATTACAGATGATGATAAAGAACTAATGCCAGTTTATTTGAGATTTCTCAGAGGAATTATAGATACAGAAGACTTGCCATTAAATGTAAGTAGAGAAATCCTGCAAAAGAATAAAGTTCTTGATAAAATTAAAAGAAATAGTGTCAAAAAAGTTCTTAAAGCTATTGAAAACTTAGCAAAAAAGGATAAATCAAAATATCTGGAATTTTATATGCAATACGGAGTTCCAATCAAGGAAGGCTTATATCAAGATTATGAAAACAGGGAACTGTTAATGGATTTACTAAGATTTAGAACAAATAAATCAAATGAATGGATTTCGTTAGCAGATTATGTTTCAAATATGAAAAAAGATCAAAAATCAATTTTTTATATAACAGGTGAAAATTATGATACAATTAAAAGTTCTCCTTTATTAGAAGCATGTAATAAAAAAGATGTTGAGGTCTTAATCATGGACAATGAGATTGATGAATTTGTTTTTTCATCAGTTTCTAAGTACAAAGAACATAACTTTAAATCAGTTAATCACTCTGATGCATTGGAAGAATTGCAAAATGATGATGATAAAAAAGATAGTAATAGTTGTGATCCATTAATAAAGAAAATGAAATCTGTACTTGGTGATAAAGTAAAAGATATAAAAATTTCAACTAGATTGACAGATTCACCATCATGTTTAGTTGCTGATAGTAGTGACCCAACAGCTCAAATGCAAAAAATGTTTCAGCAAATGGGTCAAATGAATATGCCAGCTGCAAAACCAATTTTAGAAATAAATCCTAAACATAAAATTGTTAAGAAAATGTTAAAAATGTCAAAAACAAAGCAATTTAAGGATTCAGTATTATTGGTTTATGAACAAGCACTTTTAGCAGAAAATTTGAAGCTCGAAAATCCTAATGAATTCATAAGTAGGTTAAATAGAGTTCTAGAAAAATCTTTGTAGATTTAATTTATTAAAGAAATTAAATGTTTGAATTTTGATTCGGTTTCTAACCATTCATATTCTATATCCGCACTTTCAATTAAACCAGAACCTGCATAGCAATAAAGTTTATTTTTTATTTGGAGAGCGCTTCTTATTGTAACATCAAATCTACCATTTCCATCCATATCAAACCAACCAATACATCCACCATACCAACCTCTATCATTTAATTCATAATTTTTAATTAAACTCATTGCTTTTTTAGATGGTTTTCCTAAAACTGCAGGGGTAGGATAAAGATTTAATAAAAGGTCTAAAATATGAGTTTTATTTTTGATTAATCCTTCAATGGGTGTATTTAAATGGTATAGATGTTCTAGTTCAAGTATTTCAGGTTTATCAGATTTATTTATATTGTCAGAAAATTTATTTAATTTTTTTAACAAATCATCAATAACAAATTTATGTTCATTTAATTCTTTTTTATTTTTTAGAAAGTCATTTATTCTAATATTATTTTGATTTTTTCTTAATGTTCCTGCAAGAGCGTGAGTTTTAAATTTCATATGATTGATATCTATTATTTTCTCAGGAGTTGAACCTAAAAAACGTTTATTCTGATCAAAATCAAAATGAAAATTTGTACAATTTTTTGATTCTTTTTTAATTAAACATTTATTTTTTGTAGAAAAAGATTTAATCCTAGATAAAATTATTTTATCAATGGATTTATCCTCAATATACTTTGTAATTTTTTTAAAAGTTTTTTCATATTCATAAAAGCTTGGTGAATCTTTGATGAATTCCAATTTGTTATTTTTATCATTTATTTTTTTAAATATTTTTAAAAATAGATTATAATCATTCATGATTGAATCAATATCAGAATCTTTATTTAATAATTTAAAAAATGATAAATAATATTGATTTTTATTTTTTTCAATTAATATTTCAGGAATTAAAAATGAAATTTTAGGGATTCCTTCCCATGGTTTTTTAAAGTCTTCATTTAAATCGAATGCAACGCCTCCAAAAAGTTTTAAGTTTTTATTTTTATAACCATATCTTATATAATTGAAATTTATATTTTTTAAACTTTTTAATTCTTCTCCAGAATTCAAATCATATTTTATACATTCTTTAATACCTACATATTCACTTCCATTATTATAACCGAAGTGAAATGTTTGATTAAAATTATTTGTAATTGACGAAAGGGAACTATTATTAAATCTAATTTTTTTTGTATAACTAAATAGAATTGGATCTTTTTTAATAAGTTTCAGTGATTGTTTTAAATATTTTATCATAATATATATATTAAATCTATTGAAAAATAATCATGTATAGAATGTATATTTTAGTACTTGGATTAATTAATAAATAAGATAAATGGCAAAATTCATTCATGAAGGCGATCAAAAGAAGAAATATGTTAAGCAAATGTTTAATGATATTTCAAGTACCTATGATATTATAAATATTATTTCAAGCTTTGGTATTGATAGATATTGGAGATATAAACTTGTTAATAAAATTAAAATGACCTCTGGTCAAAAATTATTGGATGTGGCAACGGGTACAGGTGATGTAGCATTTGGTTTTTATAAAAAATATGATATCAAGGTCATTGGTTTAGATATCGCGAAAAAAATGATTTCTATTGCAAGGAATAAAGCAAAAAAATATTCTAAAAATATAGAATTTATTGTTGGAGATGCGGAAAAGTTGAGTTTTGAAAAAAAATCATTTGATGCTTTGACGATTTCTTTTGGCTTTAGAAATATTGGGACTTATGATAAAGCATTATCTGAATTTCACAGAGTTTTAGATAATAATGGGAAAATTGCTATTTTAGAGTTTTCAAAGCCTACATCTAAATGGTTCTCTCCAATTTTTGAATTTTATTTTAAAAAAATAATTCCTCTGATTGGTTCTATTTTATCGAGGAAAGATGCTTATCTATATTTGCCTGAATCTGTTGATTATTTTTTGGAAAGAAAAGATGTATGTGATAAAATGAAAAAAGCTGGTTTTTCAAATGTGAGTTATACTGATTTTACATTTGGTGTTGTAACATTATACACTGGAGAAAAAGTTGAATAAAAATCACTTTCTGGCAATTTTTGCTATGGTTTTTATAACAGCTGTCTGGGGAATAACTTTTGAAATGGTTCAAGATGCATTATCGCATGCTCCTCCTTTTATTTTTGCAAGTTTAAGATTTGGAATAGCTTTTGTTTTAGGTGTAGTTTATTTAAATAAATCTTCTTTTAAAATTAATAATCATGAGTTAAAAGGTGGATTATTATGTGGAGTTGTTTTGTGTTTAGGTTATGCATTCCAAAATTTTGGCTTATGGGAAGAATCAAATCTATATATTGCATCTAGTTCAAGTACATCAGCTTTTATTACTAGTATAAGCGTAATACTTGTACCAATTTTTTTACATATTACAGGCCTTCAAAAGATAAGTAATCAAATATGGATTATTGTAATTTTAGCAATGATTGGTTTATTTGTATTATTAGATCCTTTTAATGGAAATTTAGTTGGTGGAGATATTATAACATTTGGATGTGCAGTATCTTTTGCTATTCATGTTATTTTTCAAGACATGTATTTAAGGAAAAATGTAGATATATTGAAAATTTTCCTTGTTCAAGTTTTCTTTGTATCAATTTTTTCAATCATTTGTTCATTAATTTTTGAAGGCATAGAGGTATTTAGTACACAAATATTTACTTCAGATGTTATCATAGCATTGTTTATTACAGGTGTAATAGCAACATTCATTGGTTTAATTTTAATGTTATGGGCACAGAAAATATTATCTGCTACTGAAACCGCTATACTTTTGAGTCTTGAACCTTTATTTGCTGCATTATTTGCAGTTTTCTATGCTGGTAATCATTTAGGAATATCTGGTTGGTTAGGTGGACTAATTATAATTTTATCAGTTATGACTTCAGGATTTATTCCATCAGCGAATAAAAAATAAAACATATCATATAAAAAACTAATATATGTTGATTAAATTTATTAACGGTAAAAGGAGTGCATTATGCTTATTAAAATTTTAATTTTATTTTCTACACTTTTAATCTCTCAGAATTATGAATTGATAAAACTAGGATCATTTAAAGGTGAGATTACAGATGAATCAAATAATTTCCCTGTGAAATATGCAACAATAAAATTATTTAAATCTTCTGATAGTACACTAGTTGATGGTACTATTTCTGAAGAAGATGGTTTTTTTATATTAAAAGATGTTAGACCTGGAAAATATAATTTATCAGTTGAGCATGTCATGTATGAAACTTTTATTTTAGCTGACCAACTTCTTGCACCACCTGAGACTAATAAGAATTTAGGTTTTTTAAAGTTGAAACAAAAAATAGTTGAAGTAGAAGGAGTTAATGTTGTTGATGAAAAGCCATTTGTTCAAGAAGAAATTGATAAAAAAGTATATAATGTAGAAGACATGCCTATTGCTGCAAGCGGTACAGCTGAAGATGTATTGAGTAGTTTACCATCAGTTACTGTAGGAGCAGATGGTGAAGTAAGCTTTAGAGGAAATGAATCTGTTAATATTATGATCGATGGAAGAATGAAATCAGCATCTAACCTTGATGTTCTTGATGCTGTATTAATTGAAAAAGTTGAAGTTATAGCCATTCCTTCAGCAAAATATGATCCTGATGGAACTGCAGGAATAATTAATATAATAACAAAAAAGAATGAGTACGTAGGTAGCTCAGGTAAGACCACATTTGGATTTGATAATTTTGGTTCAAAAACATTTTCAGTTACATCAAATTATTTTAAAAATAAATTAAATATGTTTGGTACATATTCTAAAGGAAATAGAGAAAGTGAAGGATATGCTAAAAGATATAGAGAAGTATTAGATAATACTCAAGAGAACTTTATAATTGAAGGTTACAATAGGTTTAGTGACATAGAGCGAAATAGGAAAAACGATAATTTTAAAGTTGGTTTAGAATTTTACCCAGAAGATGGAAGAATAGTTTATTGTGATTTAAATTATTCAGATTATGATAAGTCTGATAAAGAAATAATGCAGAATACTGACATACAATTAAATCAAACCAGCACTTTAGAAATAATAAATGCTTTTGAGGATGAGGATGGATTTGATAGAAGTATGGTAGCAGGTTACGTTATGAAACTTAATAAGGATAGAGAGATAAAAATAGAGACCAGTTCTACATACGAAAAAGAAATAGAATCAGAAGATATTAGTTTCTATGAATTGTCAGTTGTAAGTAATGAAGAAAAAAATTCATATCGTTTTAAAATTGATTATTCACATCCTTTTAAAAGTACTGTTTTAGATAAAAAAAATCTACTAGAAGTTGGAATATTAGATAAGCAAAATGGCTATAATAATATTTTTAATTATAATAATGATATTAAATATGATTTTAATAATTCGAGAAATATCTTGGCTGCTTACGTTGATGTTAGTTATTATCTGAAACCTCAATTTAGTTTGAAATTTGGTACCAGAATAGAAAATGTGATACGAGATTTTAAAGCTAATTCCAGTAGTCTATCTGAAGATTTTATTCAAGATGGTTCACAATTTTACAAATTTTTAATTGATGAGCAATTAGAAAATGATTCTTACAAAAAAACTTATACCACAATTTATCCATCAATATTTTTTAATTATGACTTGAAACAAAAAGGAAATATTAAATTTGGTTTTGGTAGAAGGGTAGAAAGACCAGGTGATTGGTTATTAACTCCCTTACCAAGAAGTTTTACAGAAGATGATCAGGTCCATATAGGAAATCCTGTAATCAAACCTGAAGATATTTTTAAATATGAAATTTCATATTCTAACAGATTAAAAATAGGATATCTATCTAGTACTTTTTTTGTTACTTCAATAAAAGATGCATTTGATTGGGATATGGATGATTATGAGTTTGACGGAAATAATTTTACTAGTGTACTAAGTTGTAATCCAAGAGGTCTTGATGGTGAACTTGGTACTCAAGATGATGTTGATTGTTATTACAAATTAACTCATGATAATATAGCCAATAGAGATGAATACGGTTTTGAACTATTTATAATGACGAGACCTATGAGATCTTGGGATTTAAAATTTGGGGGAGATATAACGTTTGGAAAATTTAAGTCTGAATCAAATGAATCTGATCAGAATGGAAACACTTCATCAACTTCATTATTTTCAAATTCAAACTTTAAAATTACTGAAAAATTAAAATTAGATATTAATACTTGGATGTGGATGGCTAAAACTACTGATGGTGAAATTAGTCCAATGAGTGGGACTAAGCTTGCATTAAAATATGATTTCAAAAAGAAGTTTTCACTTGTTTTCAAAGTTAATGATTTGTTTGATTCGCAAAAATTTGATATTGAAACATCTCAAATAGATAATTTGATTAATACAACTACTAATATGGATTATGAAAGGCAAAGAAGATCCCGAAGTTTTGGTTTATCAATTGATTATAGATTTGGTGATTACAAAGAAAATAAATTTAAAAAAGATAGGCAATATGATAGCAGTGGTGGTGGACAGATGATGGGCTATTAATGTTCACTTTTCTATTACCTAAGGATAAAAAATTATTTAAATATATATTTTTTTTAGCAGTCCCTGTAATTTTAAGTAATATTAGTAGGGTTTTGATGGGTCTTGCTGATACAGTAATGGTTGGTCATTTAGGTTCAAAGGCTATTGCTGGAGTAGGAATGGCGTCAATGGTTACTTGGACAGCAATGGCAATAGGCATTGCATTTAGAACAGGCACACAAACCGTAGTTTCTAGAAGACTAGGCCAGAAAATATTTAACGAATGTGGAATTGCTCTAAGAAATATGCATTTATTTGTATTCATTCTAAGTATTCCTTTAACATATATCTGTTACACTTACACATCTTTTATCATGTCTTTTTTTCTTAAAGATTCAGAAACATTATTTTTATGCATAGAATACTCTAAATATATTTTTCTAAGTATTTATTTCATTTACTCAAGTTTTGTTTTTCAAGGTTTTTATACTGGTATTGAAGAAACAAAAATACATATGAAAGTTGTAGTTGTATCCAATTTGATAAATTTGTATTTAAATGTTGGATTAATTTTTGGATCTGATCAGATAGATAGTTTTTTCTCTAATTCAGTTTTTTATTTACTTAGTTATCTTTGGCAACCATTTAATTTTCCTGAGTTTGGGGTTAAAGGTGCTGCAATTGGTACATTAATTGCTACTATTTGGGGTGTTTTCCATTATACATATTATTTATTTAAAAAAAATATTAAACAAAAATATAAAGTTTTTATAAAAAGTGTTGATTTTCAAATGTTAAAAAAACAATTGATTATATCATATCCGCTAGCAATACAGGAATTTCTTGTTATGTTAAGCCTTACTGCTTTCTATAAAATTATTGCAATTATCGGTATCATAGAGTTAGCAGCAACTCAAATTATTTTCAAGATAATGCATACTTCTTTTATGCCTGCTATAGGCATTGGTCAAGCTTGTGCAACATTAGTTGGTAAATATTTAGGTGAAGAAAATTCAAATAAGGCTGAACTATCGATTTATGAGAGTATAAGAGGATCACTTTATATTATGGGGGTGATGGGGTTGATTTTTATCATTTTTTCTGAAAGTATTGTTTCAATATTTATCAAGGATATATCAGTTATTAAACTTGCAGCTCCTGGTTTAAAGTTTATTGGTTTTTTACAATTTATAGATGCTTTTTGTTTTACATTATGGTTTGCATTAACTGGTGCTGGTGATACTAGAATACCAGCAATTTTTGATATTTTAAATCATTGGTTGGTTTTTGTACCACTTTGTTATTTTTTAGGAATTTATTGTGGTTATGGATATTGGGGTGCTTGGGTTAGTTTTGGAATTATGTTATTATTTATTGCAATTTTTATGTTTTGGAGATTTAAAACTGGGAAATGGAAATCTATTATAGTTTAATTACAGTCTCATTTCTTTCATTATCTTAATTAGTTTTTCTATATCATCTAAAGAATTGTAAGCTTGGATTGAGAATCTTAAAAGTACTTTATCTTCCCATTGAAAAATTGGCACTGCTAATTTATATTTTTCATAAAAGGTTTTCATCAAATCGATTGGATATTTACAATTAATTTCAAACGATGTCATTTGACCAATGAATTCATTTGATGATATTGGTTTTTTATTTAATGAATTACCAACTAATTCTTTTGCTTGAATATTTATTTCATGACAATTTTTACTAACATTTATCCAATCATAATCATTTAAAAATTTTATTATATCCGGCAATGTTAAATATGCTGAGGGATCATTTGTGCCTTGCCATTGATGATAATCAAGAAATTTTGAGATTCCTGGAATTTCAGCATCATAGCCCCAACTAATAACTAAGGGGTCAATATCATCTTGTATATTTTTTTTAGCATATAAAAAAGATGTACCCTTTGGTGCACACATCCATTTGTGGCAGGCACCTGTATATATATCAGGATCTAATTTTTTTAAATCTAATTTAATATGACCAGGCACGTGAGCTCCATCAATAATACAAAATATTTTATTCTCTTTAGCAATTTTACAAACTTCTTCAACCGGAAAAATTAACCCTGTTGGACTGGTTATATGGCTAATAAAAATCACCTTAGTTTTATTATTTATGCCTTTTACAAATTCTTTAATAAAATCTTCTTTTGAATTGAGAGGTAAATTTATTTTTTGTTTTATATATTTGGATTCTCTTTTTTTACAAATGAAATTCCAAGTTTTATCAAGTGCACCGTATTCATGATTTGTTGTTAGTATTTCATCATTCTTTTTTAAATCTAAACTTTTAATTACAGTATTAAGTGCCGTACTTGGGTTTGGGAAAAATACAATATCATTTTTGTTGCAATTTATGTATTCTGATAGAGATAGTCTTGATTCCTCTAAATGATTATAAATATCAAATGCTAAAAACTTTGCAGGATTTGATTCAATTTTTTTTTGCCAGGATATCAATGATTCAAAAATGGGCTTTGGACATGCACCGAATGATCCATGATTTAAATGTACAGTTTCCTTATCAAGTAAAAATAGTGATTTAAATGTGCTATTCATTATAATTATATTACATATATTGAATACATACATGAAAGGATATAAATGGAATATAGAAATTTAGGTAATTCAGGTTTAAAAGTCAGTGAGCTATCATTCGGATCATGGGTAACTTTTGTAAACCAATTAGGTAAAAAAGAAGCAATGGATTGTATGGCCTATGCATACGATCAAGGTGTTAATTTTTTTGATAATGCTGAAGCTTATGCATCAGGAGAATCTGAAATTTTGATGGGTGATATATTGAAAAAATTAAATTGGGGAAGAGATACATATATTGTTTCTAGTAAGGTTTTTTGGGGAGGAGAATTACCAACTCAAAGAGGTCTATCGAAAAAACATATTAATGATGCATGTAATGCTGCTTTAAATCGTTTACAGGTTGAGTATTTGGATCTTTTTTTCTGCCATAGGCCTGACCCTGAGACCCCCATTATTGAAACTGTATATGCAATGAATGATTTATTACACCAAGGTAAAATTATGTATTGGGGAACATCTGAATGGAGTGCAGATGAAATAAATCAAGCTTTTGAATGTGCTGAAAAACATCATTTGAGACCTCCTGTTATGGAACAGCCACAATACAATATTTTACATCGTGAAAGGTTTGAGAAGGAGTATAAAGAAATTTTTGAAAAATATAATTATGGAACTACAATTTGGTCCCCATTAGCATCGGGTTTACTTACAGGTAAGTATAATGATGGTATTCCAAAAAATTCTCGATTTAAAGTCAAAGGTTATGAATGGCTTGCAGATTCCATTGATGATGTGAATTTTGATAAAATAAAAAAAGTGAATGCTATCGCAGATAGATTAGGTATTAAACCCTCTCAATTAGCTATTCTATGGTGTTTGAATAACAAAAATGTAAGTACAGTAATTTTAGGTGCATCAAAAGTATCGCAATTAAAGGAAAATTTAGAATCCTCTAAATATATAGATTTAGTTACAGATGAAATTATTAATGAGATTAATAATTCTTGATATAAATTAGTTTATTTATGTTGAGAGAGATTACTTTATGGGGTAAAAAATTTGATATTGAAAAAACTCAGGAAATTGAATTATCAAATATTAATGGTTTCATCCCAAGGGAAATAGGTTTATTAGAGAATTTAATTTTTTTAAATTTAAGTAGAAATAATTTAGAGGGTGAAATACCAGCAGAATTGTTTAAACTAAAAAAAATAAATACTATAAATTTATCATATAATAATTTATCGGGTTCAATACCCAAAAATTTAGGTGAACTTGAAAAAATTATCTCCCTCAATCTACAATCAAATAAGATTGATGGTACAATACCACAATCAATTGGAAATCTTAAAAAGCTAAATTATTTAAATCTATCAAAAAATTTAATAACAGGAAATTTACCGATTGAAATTTTAAAATTGAAAAAAATCTGGTATTTTAATTTAAGTAATAATTTATTAAGTGGAGACGTTTCTCCTGAAATAATAGACTATTTTTCAAGAAAAAGATTACCAATCCAAAATTTACTAAATGGAAATAAAATAAAAATTAATTTGGCATAAAAAATGATCAAGTATGTAGTAATAATATTAATAATAATTATTTATTTAGTATCTAGAAAAACATTTATTTTGAAAAGTTTAGTTGAAACATTCAGAATTAATCCTACAATTAGAAGATTATTCTTTAGATTGTTATCGCTTTTATTTTTCAGAAGGTTTAAATAAAATTTTTAATTAATAATTATTATTTTATCTTTTTTAAAATAAAAAATACAAAAGGTAAACAGACTAAATACATTAAGATACCATAAACACCTGAAGGTAAACTCAATGTAGACAATCCAGGCCCTTGATTAAGTATTAAATTTCCAATTGTTATACCAACAGTTGCATTTTGAATTCCTGATTCAATTGCAATTGTGATTGATTTTTCTTTATTAAGGCCAAATAAAGTTGCACTACAATATCCAATTAATAACATTAAAAAAATCAAAGATAAAATAGCAGGACCTAATAAATTTAAATTATTAATAAATATTTCCCATTCACTTGTTAATGCACCTATAATTATGACAATAAATAAAATAGTAGAAATTTTATTTGCAATAGGTAAAAATGAAGCAGAAAAATTATGATATTTTGTATTTATATATAACCCTATACTTACAGGTATCGTGGTAATACAAAACATTGTTAATCCTAAAGAAAAAATATTGATACTGGGAGCATTTGAACCCATGAAATATTGCATAGAAAAACCAACTATTATAGGCAAAGTAATTACTGTGATAATACTTACAATAGCAGTGTATGAAATTGATAAAGCAGTATCACCTTTCGCAATCCTTGTTAGCATATTAGAAGTTACACCTCCAGGGCAACATGCAAGTATTATCATCCCTACAGCCATTTCACCTGGTAATTTAATAATGAGTAAAATAATAAAAGCAATTAAAGGAAGAAGCACCATTTGATTTATAAGACCTAAAATCAGTGCCTTTGGTTGATTTATAATATTTTGAAAATTCTGAACAGTTAACCCAATGCCTAACGTAAACATTATAAAAACGAGAGATAAAGGTAAAAAAATATCAATAATCATAAGATTCCTTTTTTAATATTATTATTTATATAATTTTAATTACTAAATCTTCATCTATTCGGAATCTTTCTCCATAAACACCTTTAGGGTCAGATTTTCCTACTCCCAATACCATTACTACATGTGATTTACTATTTAGATTTAGTATTTTTTTTACTCTTTTGTGGTCAAAGCCTTCCATTGGGCAAGAATCATATCCTTGAGCTACTAATGCCATCATAAAATTTTGACAAGCAAGAGCAGTAGTTTTTGTGACAATTTCAAAAACATCATATTTAAATATTGGACCTCTGGCAACAGGTTTAAATAATCCAACAATACCTATGAAAAATGAAAGAATTTTTTTCAAAACACCTAATAATCCAATACGATCATGCGTATAAGATAGTGGTATTACTTTATTGTAATATTTTTCTACAATTGGAATTAATTTACCTTTTTCTTTGTAATTTTTTAAAATGAGATTACGATTTCTTTTCCAAGTATCGATTCTTGAAACAGCAACTATTAGTTCTTGCGCAGTTTTTGCTGCATTTTGAGAAAAACAAGCCTTAACTAAATCTTTTTTTTTCTTACTATCTCTTACCCAATAAAATTCCCATGGTTGTAAATTGGATGAGTTTGCAGCAAGCAAAGCTGTTTTTAAAGCTTTTAAAATAACTTCGTCTGGAACATTTTCGTTAGAGAATTTTCTAACAGATCTTCTTTTTTTTACTAAATCAAAAAAATCCATATTTTATAAATTCAATTATTTAATAATTATTTTTTTTTATTTCATTCATTCTCATAGGCATTTTATCAATATCCCAAAAGATTTCATTTAAATCTATATTTTTTTCATATATTTTTTTGATTTTACCATCAAGGCCAAATAAAATTGTTTCATAACTATTGTCGAGATGTTTCATTTTTTTATTTAAAGATTTAAAAAATTTTTCGGATAAAAGATTATTCTTAATAAATGCATTATTACCTTTAATAACTATAACAGCAATATCTCTATCTATTAGTTTATTTTTATTTTTTTTTATTTGTTCAAATAAAAGTTTTTGATTTTTATTTCTAATTACTAATAATCTATTTTTCCATTTAAAATCATTTACATGGTTTATATATTTTAATTTTTCCATTTTTTTATAATAAGAGTTTTTATGATTATTAGGATTTTGGCTACACCCAACAAGAAAAGTTAAAATTAAAAATAAATTAAAATTTATAAATTGTTTAAGTTGCATTTATTTTTTCTTTGAATGACCCTTCCACAAATCCATGCTGTCAAATCCTCCTAATATAGATCCTAGAAAATCATATATAAATCTTGGAAAAATAGCTTTAATTATTGGAATCATTTTGATGAAAGTAGGCTCTAATAAGAATAATTTATTTTTACGTACAGCCTTTATTATTTTCTTTGCAAGCTTTGCAGATGTAAGCATTGGTATAAAAGTTGGTTCCTTAACGCCATCAAACATTCCAGTATTAATGTATCCAGTACAAACAACAGTCATACCAACATGATTATGGCCATCTCTAATAAGCTCCATTCTTAATGATTCTGATAAACTTGTTAAAGCTGCTTTACTTGATGCATATGATGTTCCTCCAGGAAGTGATGTAAAACCTGATGCGCTTGATATATTTACAATATGAGCACTTGATTGTGAAATTAAATCTTCTAAAAAAACATGTAATAAATTAATTACACCTATAGTATTGACATCATAAGTAAATCTATGCTTTTGAATTGATATATCTAAAAATTTTCCTCCAAAAACCACACCTGCATTATTAACAATAATATCAATTTTACCAATATCTTTATCGATTTGTTTTTTTACTTTTTTGATATCATCAATCTTAGTAACATCTAATTGATAACCATAGCATTTTACCCCAAAATCTTCAATTTCTTTTACATTAAATTTAAATTTATCATCTTTAAAGAAAGATTTGTCAACGTCACACACAATTATATACGAACCATTTTTAGCAAATTCTACAGCAATATCTTTACCCAAACCTCTTGCTGCACCAGTAATTAAAACTTTTTTATTTTTTAAATTTTTCATAATTAATTTGAAAATAATCTATGAGATCCAAATTGATTTTTAGTTACAGGTTTATCAGTTTCAGTAAAATATTTTAAACCCTTCATAACAGAATTAATATACTTTTGAAGCTGTGGTTTAATGAATAAATAAAAGAAAAGAAAAGATACAATTTTTTTATTTTCATCATAAACCCATGGATATATGTTAATTGATAAAGAGACTTTATTATCTTTATCAATGACTCTCCAAATTACAGTTGATTTTCTACCATTTGGTTTACCTATTTCTAAATCATAGCCTTTTTGTTCAATCCATTTTTTTATTTTTCTTTGTAGAATCAATCCATTATAATAATGAACTTCATCAACAGATTTTTCTCCAGGCCAATTTAGGGTAGGATTTTTTTTGCAGAAAGGATGAAAATTTTCAAGATTTGATGGAGATGAAATGATTTCCCATAATTGATTACTAGTTATTGAAACTTCTTGATAAGCTGATATTTTCCAATTAAAACTATTCATAAATTAATATGAAATAATTATATAAGATGAAAATGCAACTTCAGGACAATATCCATCACCACTACAGGTTGGAGCAGTTACACAATTATTTCCAACAACTCTACAAGCAGAATAATCTATCACATTATCTTGTCCCATTTCTATATAATTTGTTATATCTGTGATGTAAGGCTCAACATCCATTCCTGGACACCATCCAGCTCTTCCATAGCCCCAAGTTCCTCCTTGGTTAGGTATTACACCTTGCTGTATAGTAGATGGTTGCATACAATAATTTGATGATGAAGCATTAGGATAATCTTTATCAAATTCAAATACACCGCCATTTAATTCAAAAATATGTCTCGAATTACAGAATTCACAACAATTAAAACATCCTGCACTACCCCAGCCATGTCCGGTTATATACGCAACAAATTCTACTTTTTGTGCATTTTCTGGTATGTTAAAAACTTGAGGTGGCCTATTTTCATTGTAACTAGGATTAAATTGAACAGTCCCATTCCATATTGGTATAATTTCTTGTGGAACTAATTGATTATTGTTGTCATTATAAAATCTAAATTTTAAAGTAAGTAAACTATTTGGCCAACCAGTCTCTTGGAATTTAATCATCTTTTCTCCCCCAGGTCTAATGGCAGAGATAAAAGGAGATATATCAGTGAGATGATGTGGTTGTCTTCCAAACGGGGTTATCCACCTTGCAATTTCTAAGCAATTATTTCCATCAATATCGCATAAAAACATTAGTGCTTTTCTATCATAATCATCGCACCCAGCATCACTGTAATTAATATCATCTCCGCATTCTATTTCAGTTGCACCTCCATCAAATAGACCACAATCAGGACAACCTCTAAGAAGTTCAACAGACATTCCCGAGTAAGATGATAATTGTTCATTGCTTGGGAAGTTAACAATTTTAGAAATTGTTGAACCCCACCATCCAGAATATAAGTCTTTATCAAAAACAGTAACTTCATCATAATTTCTATCAGGTTCGTATAATGTTTCTAATTCGTAATTGAAGTATATTGCTTCATGGGCAACATAAGATAAGTATGTGCCAGTGAAAGATGCAGGGTTGCCTAAATAACCAATTTCCCTAATTCTTTGGAAGCAATCGATTGAAATTCCATAAGTACCAGATAGTGACTCGGATAACCAATTATTTAATTCAGATGTTTTTGCATTAATAAAATGAAGATGATTATTCCAATGAATTTGCTCATTTTCTGGTAATGTTAATAAAACTTCATCAAAAGCAGATTTCATAAAATTAATATCTGATTCATATTGAGTACGATTTGAAACGAAAAAATAATGAACATTAAGAGGCGAAATATTTAAAAATTCTTCTTTTGTATTTGAAGACCACAAGGCAGTTGAAGATGGTACGGTTGGATCGTATTGAATGAAAATATATGAATCTTGACCATTCCAATTCTCTTCAAAACTCCATAAAGGATCCACAGGTGATAAAATTAAATTTACAATCTCAACTATATCTAAAATATCTACTACATCATCGTTATTAGTATCTGCTTGATTAAATTGATTATTATTTAAATTATTATTACCCAGAACTTGTCCAACAATGAGAATAACATCCTGAATATTTACTATTTCATCTAAATTTACATCTCCACTAAGTTCTACATTTAAATCAGGTATTAGAAATGGTCCTGCAGTATCAAAATATCCTGTTCCATAAGGTCCATCTGAAAAATCTTCAGATATTAATATGGAAAATAAAAATGAAAATAATAGTTTTTTGAGCATATTCAGGTCTCCTTAATAATATGTAATATAATAAAAGAATAAATTTTATACCATTGAATAAATTATCACTAAATTATTATTAATAATTTTTATGAATATTAGAATTTCTATATTACTGTTTATTGCATTATTTTCCGTAAGCACATCTCCTATTATTGCAGAATTTTTAAAGGATGTTCCAGCAATATCTATTTCATTTTGGAGAATGTTTATTGCAGCTCTTATACTTTGGACTTATAGTTTATTTTTTAAACAAGGTAAAGTAAAAAGTAGTAGTAATCTTAAAAGTATTTTTATAGCAGGTATTTTACTTGGAATACATTTCGCATTATTTTTTCAATCTATTAAAATGACTAAAATTGCAAATGCTACATTTTTAGGTACATTAGCACCTCTTTTTACTCTACTTTTAGAATCATTTTTATTTAAAAGAAAGTTTAATAAGTTTGTAATAATGGGTTTACTTTTATCTTTTTGTGGTGCAATTATAATATTGAGTCATAATTTTGATATGTCTCAAAAATATACGCTTGGTAATTTTCTAGCTGTATTGTGCTCAGTATGTTTAGCAATTTCATTTATCATTGCTGAAAANGTAAGACAAACTGAGAATACAATTGTNTATACTAGAACTTTATATTTAACTGCTGCANNAACACTTTNAATNATAGCNGTTATNANANNTTCTAATTTANTTAATCATNCTTTNAGTGATTATATTGGACTTTTATTTTTAGGGTTAGTACCAACTATAATAGGTCACAATATAATATACTATTCNGTTAAATTTGTTTCNCCNACNATTGTATCNTCATTTCCTTTGGGTGAACCTGTGATAGCTACAATTCTTGCATTTTTNATTTTTGGACAAATNATAGGAATCAATATAATTTTAGGAGGNTTGATAACCTTNTTTGGCCTACTCTTAATCATCAANAAAAAAAAATAAATACAAAAATTTGTATTTTAAATAAAGAATTCTTAATTTTTTTTATGTTGACAAAAATTTATATAATTTTAATTTTATCTTCTTTGATTTATGCTCAACCTGAAGAATGTTATAATGGAAGATATCTAGATGAAATATTTGATGTCGAAGTTGAATATGAAGTTCAATATGGACAAAATATGAATCAAACAATATTAGGAAGCGAAACTACAGAAAACCTTTTTATGAATATTTATAANCCTATCAATGATGATTTATCTGATAGGCCTTTAATTTTTTTNATGTTTGGTGGTTCTTACGTTTCAGGNTCNAAAGAAAGTNCAGATATAGTTGCAATGTGTATGAAATATGCGAGTCGTGGATATGTTGCGGTTGCAATTGATTATAGATTATCTCAACATTTATTNTTATTTAATCCTAATGAAGAAAATGCATATAAAGCAGTATTTAANGCAGTTCATGATTTNAAAGCAGCAATAAGATATTTTAGAATGAATGATGNANTNTANAATGANTATAAANTAGATGTTAATAGAATTTTTGCNGGNGGATATTCAGCTGGAGCAGTCACAGCAATAAATGCTGCATATCTTAATGAATATGAAGAATTACCATATTTTTTAGAAGATGATTTTGATTCATTTGGAGGTTTTGAAGGCTTATCAGGAAATGAAGGATATGAATCTGATTTCCATGGAATTGTAAATTTATCAGGTGCTGTAGGTGACCAAGAATGGATAGTTGAAAATGATATCCCTATAGTTAGTATGCATGGAGATTTAGATGATGTTGTNCCATATGACAATAGTTTGATAACATTATTTGGTCTTAATATCGCNGTTGATGGGAGCTANATAATTCATCAAAAAATGCAAGAGCTTGGTAATTATAGCTCATTNCATACATATTACAACCAAGGACATGATCCATATTCAAATATGAATTTTGAAGCTGAATATTCAAGTAATTTTNTATACGAAATTGTATGTNATCAAAACTCTTNTCTTATGGGAGATGTNAATAATGATGGAATACTTAATGTGCTTGATATTATTATTTTGGTAAATATAGTTTTAGGTTTAGAAANTGAAANTAGTAATTCAGATGTTAATGAAGATGNNNTTGTGAATATTNTAGATATTATTAATACTGTTAATATTATTTTAAATAATTAGTTCTCNAATATTTTATTATCATNNTNAAACGCTTTAAATTCTAAAACATTGTTTGATGGNTCTTTAATAAAAAAAGTCGCTTGTTCTCCAGTTTGTCCTTTAAATCTAATATTTGGTTTTATNACATAATTAATTTTTTTTTCGTTTAGGTAAGTAACAAGATTTTTCCAATCGTTCATNTCNAGTATAATCCCAAAATGTCTAGATGGAATTTTTTTACCATCAACTAAATTAANTTTATNTTTTTTATTTTTTTGATCAATNAGATGAGCTGAAATTTGATGTCCATAAAAATTNAAATCNACCCANNTTTTTGATTTCCGTCCAACNGAACAATTTAGATATGAAACATACCAATCAATTGTTTTTTTTATATCATAAACGGGAAAAGCTAAATGAAATGGTCTNATTGATTTCATAAAGCTAATTTGTTACTCTAATTTTACCACACTTTTCTTCACCATCAATAATTGTACAAAATTCTTCTGTTGTTGGATAACTAAAAGCACCACAATTATTAGCATCACATTGTCTGAAGAAAAAATCATATCCACTGGTATTNCTGGGTATTGTTTCAGTATATGTATCCCATGCAACATTATAAATCCATTCACATGACTCATTAACGCATGTAGTTTCATCATAATAAACTGAACAATCAANATTGTTGACTANTGACTCACTTGTAAAAGAACAATAATAATCTGTATNAGAAGTATAAATAGATATATCTTGATTAGATGAATTGTGCCAATAAAGAATAGTATTTGTAGAAATATTATGAGTNCCTATCCAATAACANCCATAACTTTCTGGTTGAATNTTACATGTAAATTCATCCTCTCCACCATAATTNGAACATGTATTTAAATATAGAGGATTATAAGATTTACAAAAATTATCTTCAAATAAAAAATTTAAATCGATAAACCACTCATCAGGGTTTTGAATATTACAATCAGATGGGTTACAAACCAATTCTCCAGTTGGACATTCGTGANTGGGTCCAGTTCCACTGCAAACTCCGCATTCATCCAAGTCTATATTATTACCACCGCAAACTCCACAATCATCCATTTCAACTCCATTTGGACAAATAAAAGTTTCAGGTTCATCGCAACTTATAGTTAAAATTAATAAAATAATTAAATATTTCATTTTATAGTTTTTGATTCAATAGATAGATCATAATTATTTTGAATATTTTTTAACCAATTTTTATTTTGATTTTTAAGATAATTATCGAAAAAATCAATTAATGTAAAATTTAAATCAAGATTAATTTTTTTACCCTTTTTACCAGATAAACCTAGCAATCTACTCCAAAATGTTAAATACGATATATCAGAATAATCCATATGTTTTGTATCATTGATTTCTACAATGAAAGAATCATTTGAGCAATTATTATAAAATTTAGTCAATTGTATTTTGTTATAGGGAGCATCAAGCCAACTATTCTGAGGTTGACCAATAAATAAAAAAGGAATGTTGATACCTTTATCAATGATTAATGGAGGTATTGGTTCAAACCAACCATCTAAAGTAACACATGCTTT
>PANV01000021.1 GCA_002707765.1 Fidelibacterota bacterium | reverse complement strand
TTTCGACCCGCCAACCACCATGGTCAGCCACAAGTAACGCACTGNGCCTACAACCNGACTTGAACNGGTGACCTCTTCCTTACCAAGGAAGTGCTCTACCGCCTGAGCTATGTAGGCAGTGAGCGGGAGACGAGATTCGAACCCGCGACCCTCAGCTTGGAAGGCTGATGCTCTACCAACTGAGCTACTCCCGCATAATTCAAACATTGTGGGCCAGGATGGATTTGAACCACCGTAGACTTACGTCGACAGATTTACAGTCTGTTGCCTTTGACCGCTCGGCCACTGACCCAACANATTNTGAGCCATTGGAGGGATTCGAACCCCCGACCCGCTGATTACAAATCAGCCGCTCTGGCCAACTGAGCTACAATGGCAAATTCAAAAAACAATATACTTTAATNATACCTAAATTAATTATTTAGTCACAAGTATAGCCCATTAATATAGTTATGCTTTTATTTTTAATACAAGATTATTTTTATTTAAGATTTTTATTTTTTAATACTTTTCCAAATTGNNCCNTCNGGAGTATCTTCAATTTCNANCCCAAGATTCACTAATTTNTTGCGGATTTCATCGGCCTTNNTATAATTTTTATCACTTCTCGCTAGCTCTCTTTCTTTTANCAANCCTTCNATNAGAGCTAAATCATTANCNGAATCNACTTTATTGATTCCAAGCCATTCTTCAGGATCTTNNCTAAGAATCCCTATCAAATTAGATGCTGATAATAATTGNTCTTTATATTTTTTTTTCTGANTCTCATCTTTAGNAGTAATAAGATTTTTTNCAATTTTATTAACTTCTGCAAAAACCTTTGANGTATTCAAATCNTCTGANAAAGCATNTATCACTTCNATAGGAGGANNNTCTATNTTTNTCANANTAATTTTAATATTTTTACNACTNAATAAAGCTCTATAAAATTTATCCANAGTATTTTTAGCATTTATCAATGANTCACTATTAAAATTAATTGGCTGCCTNTAGTGCGNAGANAGCAANGTCATTCTAAGAACTTCNCCNTCATAATCTTTCAACAAATCTCTTATNTANAAAATATTATTTAATGATTTAGACATTTTCTCTCCATCCATATTNAANAATGAATTATGGAGCCAATATTTTACGTAAGCTTTTGGATTTGCGTTTTCATTNCAAGATCCGCAACTTTGTGCGATTTCATTTTCATGNTGNGGNAAAATTAAATCCATACCTCCNCCATGAATATCAAATGGTATACCTAGGCTCTTCTCNGACATAGCTGAACATTCTAAATGCCAACCAGGCCTCCCGTACCCCCAGGGTGAATCCCATCCTGGCTGATTACCNGTACTTGGTTTCCATAAAACAAAATCACCNGGATTCTTCTTATAATTAGCAACTTCTACTCTNCTTCCAGCTAATTGATCATCTTGATTTCTACCAGAAAGGCGACCATATGATGGGTAAGATGTAACATCAAATAATACATGNCCTGATGAAACGTAGGCTTTNTTATTTCTTATATTTTTTTGNATNATTTCAATCATTTCNGGAATGTGNTCTGTTGCATGTGGCTGAAAATCTGGNGGNATAACATTAAGAGACATCATATCCTCATTATAAATATTTTTGTATTTTGTGGTNANNTCNTNAATTGGAANATTTAATTTTTCTGATGCATCAATTATTTTATCATCGATATCTGTGATATTAGAGACATAAGTAACTTTAGGATAAATTNCTTTTAAAAACCTAACCAATAAATCGCTTACAATAGCTGGNCTAGCATTACCAATNTGTGCATAATTATATACAGTTGGACCACATGTATAAATTCTAATGTGATTATCATTAACAGGTTTGAAAATTTCTTTCTTNCCANTTAAAGTATTATAAATTTTAAAATNATTCATATTTTTATTTTAATGCTAATTTTATTATTTCTANAACTAATAATTTAAAAGATTTATCCAATGTTTCATTAAACTCATTTGCATATGCTTTTGGAAGNAGACTTGTCTGNGTCAAGCCAGGNAAGGTATTAATTTCTAATATATAAAAGTTNTCATCTTTATCCAAAATAAAATCTACACGAGCATAATGCCTGCAATTAATAAGCTCATAAAGACTTTCNGCACATTCATGTATTTCATCCTCCAAATCTTCAGAAATTTTTGCAGGCACTANATATTTACTCNTTCCACTAGTATATTTTGAATCATAATCATAAAAATCNCCATCCGGAATTATTTCTACTATAGGNAAAGCAATACCATCGATAATTCCAACAGTAATTTCTCTTCCATTAATATACTCTTCAATTAAAACTTCATCTGAATTATTATTTACTTTAATTANTGCNTCTNTTATTTTTNTTTCATNTAAATCTGATTNNATTATNGACATACCCACTGATGAACCATCGCATACNGGTTTGATTACCATAGAATCATTATATTTATCNAATAAATANTTATAATTTAAATTTTGTTTAGATGTATTATAAAAATCCCATTTAGGAGTAGGTAAACTATTTTTAACACATANCTTTTTAGTCAAATGNTTATTTATTGCTATNTTNGAACAATCTGAATCAGAACCNGTAAATTTAATATNATTACNTTCNAAAAAAGANTGAATTNCACCATTTTCTCCAAAACCTCCATGNAAAGCNTTAAANACNATATCAATATTATTTTTTTTAATGAATTTNAGTAACTCATTACAATTTTCTTTAAAATCAAATTCAAATAAATTTAATTCATTTATNGAAATTAAATTTNCCTTAATGGATTCTGAAGTTTTNATNGAAACTTCTCTTTCACTAGATAAACCACCAAANACCAATGCTACATTAATCANTTTTTTTACCTATCCTNAAATATTCAAAACTAATATTTTTCAAATNANTATCACTATACTGATTTCTTCCATCAAAAATTACTGGNTGTAACAATTTCCTTTTTATTATTTCAAAATCTGGNCTTCTAAACTCTGGCCATTCAGTTAAAAGAATNAGCGCATCAGAACCATCTAGAGCTTCATATTTATCTTCACAATANAGTATATTATCTAAATCCTTAAAATATTTTCTTTTTGCATTTTNCATTGCTTCTGGATCATAAACTTTTAATTTACAGCCTAACTTAACTAATTCTTCNACAATATAAATTGCAGCAGAACCTCTCATATCATCTGTTCGTGGCTTAAAAGATAAACCCCAAATTGNAAATTGCTTACGTNTTTTTTTTAAATCTGGAAATCTATTTTTTATTTTATCTAAAAAGTAANATTTCTGATTTTCATTTACTAATTTTACNGANTTTAAAATNTTNGGNTCATAGTCAAAGTTTTTAGAAACATTAATTATTGAACTTATGTCTTTCGGNAAACAGCTACCTCCATAACCNATNCTTGGATAAATNAAACTAAAACCTATTCTACTNTCNCTACCNATTCCTTTCCTAACCATTTTTATATCTGCNCCTACTTTTTCAGCNATNATAGACATTTCATTTATAAATGAAATTTTTGTTGCNAACATTGCATTTGCAGCATATTTNGTTAGNTCAGAGCTTAAAATATCCATAAAAATTAGTTTCTCGTGNTTAGTTGAAAAGGGCTTGTAAAGCTNTTTGAATACNTCCTTAGATTTTTCATTTTCAATACCAACAATAATCCTNTCAGGAGAATTAAAATCNTCNACTGCTCTACCCTGCTTTAAAAACTCTGGATTATTAGCNACATCAAANAATATATTTTCTTTTCNNTCATCAATANCTTTTNTTATAATATCCTTAACTTTAAATGTTGTACCTATNGGNACTGTTGATTTAGTTATAATAATCGANTCATTTGATAAATATTTNCCAATAAGTTTTGCTGATTNAAANACATAATCTAAATTCGAGTCACCATTTTCNTTCATCGGTGTTCCNACACAAATAAAAACTATTNTTGAATTAGCTATNGCAGTCTNATAGTCNGTTGTNAAATTAATTGTTCCATGGTTTAANGCTAATTCAATTTTGTCTTTTAAGCCTGGTTCATAAANTGGAATNANATTNTTCTTAAGANAATTTATTTTNTCGTTNTCAATATCCAANCATGTGACNAAATTNCCTCTACTTGCAAAGCATGCAGAAGTAACCAAGCCAACATAACCTGTNCCTACAATAGTAATTTTCATAATTATTTAGTATAGTAATTCANANAATAAATCATTGGTTTATTTGTNTAAATATAAGGTATATTTANCGTAATAAATATAGGATATAAATCATGAAATTATTAAAAATATTTTTAACCTTATCATTATGCNTNCTTTTTTGTGATGANACTATATTAAAAAAAGACACCAACAAATCATTTAAAAAAAATTTTAAGGACTTTAAAATTTCAGGCTTCGTTGGCCAGATATCGCCAATTACTTCAACTGATCGATCATCTTTCAATCCAGGATTATCATTTGGTATTGGATTCATATCACCAAAAAAAATAAAAATTTTCAAGCAAAGCTTTGATTGGGGTCTATCATTTGAATCATCTAATATGAAAGGCAATACCAGCAATAACAAAAAGACTAATTCTACGGTTTTAAATTTCATAACACAATTTAAAAATACTCCTTTAAAGTTTAAGTTAGGATTAGGTATTTCAGATGATTCTGACTTTGGTTATACTGGAAGCGGAATTTTAGATATCATGCATAAAATACCAAATGATAAACTTGAAGTTTCAATAGGTATAAGAATGCACCAAATATTTAATGTTACAGATAATTGGGAAATTGAGCATGCTCATGGACTTTATGGTCTAAATGTTATCTTTGGACATAAAATTTAACCAATAAAATTAAATAATGTCTGATAGTAAAATTGTAGGCTTTACATGCAGCGCGTTTGACCTTTTACACACTGGACATGTGTTAATGTTAGAGGATGCAAAAAGACATTGTGATTACTTAATTGTAGGCCTTCACTCAAACCCTAAATTAGATAGACCCAACAAAAATGCTCCAATACAATCACTATATGAACGTAAAATTCAACTTAAAGCTATTAAATACATTGATGAAATTTTAATTTACGATACAGAATCTGACCTTTACAAAATACTTGAAAAAATAAAACCTGATTTAAGGATACTAGGATCAGACTATAAAAATAAAGATTTCACAGGAAAGGATTTAAATATTCCTATTTACTTTCATGAAAGAAACCATGACTTTTCAAGCTCTAACCTAAGAAAAAAAATTTATAAAAGTTTTTTATAAACATTCCATTTCGATTTCAAAATTGTATTTAAATCTGAATATTTTGGTGACCAATTTAATAAATCTTTAGCTAAATTTGATTTTGCATAAAGCTTTGGTGGATCTCCTTGCCTTCTTTTTACAAATCTATAATTTAGAGACCGTCCAGATACATCTTGAGCTTCTTTAATTACATCTAGTACTGAATGATAACTGCCTGTCGCCAAATTTACACAAATTGATTTCTTATTTGAATTTAAAAATTCTAATGATTTAGAATGTGCATCAGCTAAATCATTTACGTGAATATAATCCCTTAAGCATGTTCCATCATCTGTATTATAATCTTTCCCATAAACTTCTAATTCAGACCTTTTTCCAATAAGTGTCTCCATCACAATGGGTAAAAGATTTGAAGGGTTTTTTTCTACCTTATTAATTTTATTTTTCAAATCATATCCAGTTGCATTAAAATATCTTAAGCATGCTACTTTAATTCCATAAATTTCACTGAACCAAAATAAATTTCTTTCTACACACAGTTTTGTGTATCCATAATAATTAATTGGGGATGTAGGATGGTCTTCATCTAATGGTAAATATGAAGGGTTGCCATATACCGCAGCAGTAGAAGAAAAAACAATTTTCTTAACATTATTTTTCACACATGACTTTAAAACAACTAATGAGCCTTGAATATTTTGCTTTGTATAAAGTAAAGGATTTATCATTGACTCACCTGCATCTTTCAACGCTGCTAAATGTATAACCGAATCTACATTCGCAATGGCCTGATTCAATATATTATCATTAAAAATAGAACCATGAATAAATTTTGCTCTAGTATCTACATTTTCTTTAAATCCTGAAGATAAATCATCCAATACTTTAACATTATAGCCTAAATCGCATAATTTGAAAACAATATGTGAGCCAATATAACCTGCTCCACCAATTAGTAGAACATTTTGCATTATCGAGAACCAGAACCAAAGATGATTATACTTACTGATTTTAATAATATTTTTAAATCCATAACAAAAGATATATCATTAATGTATTTTAAATCATACTTAAGCTTATTTTTTATTTCATCTTTATCATCTGATGTATATCCAACTTCAACTTGAGCAAGTCCTGTAATACCAGGTAAAACATCATGCCTTAAATCATAATTTGGTATTTCACTAGATAATTTTTTAACAAATTTTTCTTGTTCTGGACGAGGTCCAACGATACTCATTTCACCTTTTAAAACATTAAGAAATTGTGGTACTTCATCTAATCTATGTTTTCTGAGAAACTTTCCTACAAAAGTAATTCTTTTATCTTCAACTGCAGTTGTCAATGCTTGATCACCTTGATTTTCATTTTGAATCATTGTTCTTAATTTATATATTTTAAATAGTTTTTTATTTTTACCCACTCTAGTTTGTGTAAAAAAAGAGCTTTCAATAGGAGAACTACATTTTATCAAAAAAACTGAGATAAATATGACTATTATGATTAAAGGAGAAAAAACTATTATAAAGACCAAATCTAAAATTCTTTTTGTTAATAAATAATTTTTCATTCAATATAATTTAACAATTTTTCAAACTGTAATTTAAAATCAAAACCATCTTTTTTTAGGTTTTTCAAATTCTCAGTAATTTCAATAATGCTTTTATCGACAAGTGATATTTTTTTAAATAACTTTTTTAAGTTATCATAATCTTTTGAATTTACGGAATATCCAATTTTATTTTCAGTAATTAATTTTGATGCATAACCATCGCCAAAATATATTATTGGTATTTCAAAATGAATTAACTCATATATTTTTGAGGGAAAAGCTCCATAAATTGGTTTTATTAATGGGACTAAACCATAGTGATAATTTTTTATTTTATTATAGAGTAAATCCTTAGATATCAAACCATGATAAAAAATATTTCTTCTATTTTTTGAAATAGATTTTATTTCATTTGACTCACCTCCATCTCCATAAATATGAAATTCAATATCTAAAAGTTCAAAATCTACTTTTTTACATATTTCTGCTATTCCTTGTGCATAGCCTAATAAACCTGCATAAAATATTTTACATTTAGAAATATATTCAGAATCTTTAATATCAATTTTTGTAACCGGTAAATTTCTATAAATAAAACTATTTATATTATATGATTTTTTTATGTAAGTATTAATTTCATCTGATTGAACTAAAATTTTATCTGAATTTTTATAATTAAAAGATTCAATTTTTTTAAGAGATCTATACATGAAACTATTTTTTTTAAAAAACCCAAGTTCTAGACCTGATAAAGGCCAAATATCTGAAATATTTAAAATAATTTTTCTATTCAAAAATTTTTTATTAATTAAAATTATGAAAAAAGATGAAATTAATGGATGACCCTGAATAATACTATAATCAGATTTAATAAAAAAAAGCCTAGGAATGAAAAAAAACATACTAATTGAATATGAAATCATTGACAAAAATCTTAAAAAAATATTTTTTGATTTTGAAGGCATAATCCATAATCGATATATGTTAATATCGTTGAAATTTTCTTTTTTATAAATCTTATATTTGTATTTTTTGAAAATTTTCCCAAAAGGATAACTTGGCATGGAAGTAATAATATTAACCTTATTACCTCTTTCTACGAATCCATTAGCTAAATTATAGATTCTATATGATGCGGCACCATTTTCAGGTGGAAAATAAATAGAGAAAATATTTATTTTCTTATTTTTCATTTAAAGATAAAAGAATATTTACTATTCTAGATGCTGAATTTCCGTCCCAATACTTTGGAATTTTACCTTTATGCCATTTATCCTCTAACACTTTATTCAACGCATTTATAATTTTTTTTGAATTGTGACCAACAAGTAAATTAGTTCCATATTTAATAGTTTCTGGTCTTTCTGTATTATTCCTTAATGTTATACATGGAACATTCATAACAGTAGTTTCCTCTGTAATTCCTCCAGAATCTGTAATTACACAAGAACTATTTTTTACTAGATAGTTAAATTCCAAATATGTCATAGGACAAACTTTAATTATATTTTTGAAATTGATTTTATTTTTTGAAAGTATACTTTTTGTTCTAGGATGTACAGGAAATAAAATGGGATAATTTTTTGTATTTGAATCAATCAAATCTAATAATTTTATCAACTTTTTTTTATCATCAACGTTTGATGGCCTATGCATGGTAAGAACAAAATATTTTTTTTTAGATAATTTGTAACTGTCAAAAAAATCAGGCTTTATAAAATTTTTAATTTGATTTTTTAATGTATCGATCATAACATTTCCAACAAAATGAATTTTATTTTTTTTTATACCTGCATTTATCAAATTTTCATTTGCAAATTCTGAAGTTGTAAAAAAATAATCTGTTATTGAATCTGTAACCATTCGATTTATTTCTTCTGGCATGGTTAAATCAAAAGATCTAATACCTGCTTCAACATGTGCAACTTTTAAATTATATTTTTTTGCTACTATTGAACATGCCATTGTTGAATTAACATCACCAACAACAAGACAAATATCAGGCTTTTCTTCATTAAGAACATTTTCGTATCTCAACATAATATCACCAGTTTGTTTTGCATGCGAAGATGAGCCTACATTTAAATTTATATCTGGGTGGGGTATATTTAATTGTTTAAAAAAATTAGATGACATATCATCATCATAGTGCTGACCAGTATGAATCAAACGATAAGAAATTTTAAAAAAATTTTCCTTTAATTTGATTTGATTAATTATTGGGGAAATTTTAATAAAATTAGGTCTAGCACCCGCTATAATATCAATTTTCATATGAAATAGTAATTTTTGATTTTTTATCTATTTTAGAAACTAGTTTTTTTGATTTAACTCTTAAATTGAAACCCATTGGATATTCATATTCCTCAAGCTGTAATTTTCTATGACCATATAAATTTATTATTATTTCATCATTTACTCTAATAGTATTATCAAAAATTGATAATTTACAATCAGGATGAAAGTGTAAACATGATTGCAAATCATAATTTTTTTTAAAAGAATCAATTAAATCTTCAATAATAAAATCATTTGAAATAAATTTAAAAACTCTAGTATGCGTAATGTCATTTTTCTTGTATCCATCGTGACTAGCTTTGATGAAATTACTTTTTTCATATAATCTAACAATTTTTGCTCTATCAGCTACTTTAAAAAAATCCCATATTTCTGATGAATTTTTTTTATTAATATTTATAGTATTGTGAAACAATGTTGACCTTTCTAAATTTCTTATATTATAATCCTCATATGTAGAAATACCTGGATCAATAATAATAGGCTTCGATTCATAGAAATATTCAAAATTGAAAGTATCAGCGTGGGCATGGCCAGGTATATAACTAGCACCAATTTGACCAATATCAATTAATATTTCAACTTTACCTTTTAACCATTTTCTATAACCGGACTCATTTAATTTTATTTTATTTATACTAACACCTAATCTTTTTGCATAATTTATAATTTCTTGATTATCATATATTTGACATTGAGCAGAATCATTTAAAAGTGGAACATAGTTATTCCCATAGGAAATTGCGTCTAGCCATCCAATCATACTAGTTGCTTTTGAATTTAAAAAATCTAAAAGAAAATTGTCCCTATCCCAAAATTTATTTTCGGACATAAGATTTATGCAGTCGAGTAATCTAATAACAAGAATTTGATGATACATTGTACTCAATTCAAAATGAGCTCCATCAGGAAGAATTTGTTCTCTAAGTTCTGAAAGTAATATTTTTCTTGAATGAAAATATAATTTTTTACTTTTCAAATAATACGAACAAAATAATAAGGAAAAGGAATTCTCTAAAATATGATTTCCCATTAAATGATATTCAATATTATTGTATAAATATTCTGAATCACTTGCTATAGTATCATTTATAAATGAATCATTAATATTATTTTTTGATAAAAACTTAATCCAATTCATCAACCTTAAAGACGTTGGATATGGTTCTATATTTTTTTTATTCTGATTGTAAAAATGAATATAGTCATTAATTAAAGTTAGGCCTTGTTTTTTGTCTACAGAATCAAGGTAACTAAAATAATTAAGATTATAATTCCATAATTTTCCATAATCTAAAAAATTCCAATTAATCTTATTAAATTTCTTAGTTCGATTTAAGAAAGTAAAAGAATTATTTGAAAATGAGAAATTGCTATGAATCAAAAATTGATTAAATTTTAAAGATTGCACTGAATCAATCGATTTATTAAAATTTTGAAATGTTTTACGCCTAAAAGAGTAGTAAACTCTATAAAATATTTGCTGAAACTTTAAATACTTTATTGTATTAATTAATAAATTAATTTTATTGATTTTCATTTAACATTTTTTTTATATCAGATAAATTCCAAATAAGCATACAATTTGAAAAATATTTGATAGATCTTCCATATCCAATTACTCTTGTTAAGTCCTTACCCGCACAGAATTCTACTTCAGGATATCTTAAATATTTTTGAAGAAAACTTGGTAAAATACTTTTCTTGAAAACAGAAATTTTTTCCCAATTTTTACAATCTAAGCTAGCATAAATATATACGTTATTTGTATTGTTTATTTTACTTGGTTCAGGTACAGTTGAAAGAAAGTATAAATCCTTCACTTTAGTTAAATTAAAAACACTATTTTCAAGAGCAAAAATTTTTTCCATTTTTTCTTTTTCAAAACAGTACTTATAGATAAAATTCTTCTGGATAGGACTATCCATTGGTATAATTAAATCATTTTTATTAATAAAAATATCAACAGCTCTACTACATTGACCTTTATCTACAATTTTTTCTAAAGTTTTGAAATTATCTGATGTAAACCATAGACCTGATTCATCATTTGAATCTCCAGTAAGAACCCAAATACCTTTTCTATATTTATCATATTTTAAATTGTGAATATGCCTAATAGTTCCAGGGGCAAATCTATAAATATCGAACCATTCTGTACCGTTTTCAGAACAAAAAATTTTGACCTCTCCTCTTTTATTATTTGAAAAATATTCTCCAAAATAAATTTTATTGTTTGGACAAATTAAAAGATTCAAAGGTCTACTTCCCTTAAAATTTGAAAAAACAGTTACCATTTTTGTTTTTCCCTTTGGTTTAAATATAATTTTATTTTTATGTATTCCAATTAAACCATTATTGTATGGCTTTATAGATCTAAAACCATATCGAAAAGTTTTAGCTAAAAAATGGATTCTACTTAAAAATTGTTTGATAAGATTATCTTCATGACAAGCAACTAAATTGTGTTTAAGATTTTCAAGTAATTCAGATTCAAAAATATAATTTCCTTTTGAAAATATTAATTTACCTGAATTAAAAAAAAGTGGTTTTAAACCTTTTTGAATTTTTGGTTTAATTAACATTTTAATTTTAATCTATATAACATTTTTAGTAAAAATAAGAAGGGTTGAATTATTAAAACAAATAACATCTTAAAAGATAAAAACTTAATTTCATTTTTATAATTAAATTTTTTAATATGAAAAAAACAAATTGATTCAATAATAAAACTTTGAAAATTTGTTAAATCTACCTTCCATTTGTTAAAATTATTTTTTTTTATGGGTAGAAATGTTTCTTTTTTCCATTCTAATTCATCTTTTGAAACTAACTCCTTTGATGAATCTTTAAAATTTAACATACTTTTTTCAAAATCAAGATTTAAAAATTTTATAATTCTTAATAATTCATAATCAGGATTTTTAATTAAATTTTCATATAAAACTTCAATATAGTTTTTTTCGTATTTACTTCTACCAGATTTTATACCCAATGATAATTGCATGTAATAAATTATTGCATGAAAATAAAACGGATGCTTCTGAGACCATTTAGCTTTGGTTCTTGATAATACAACATCTCTTGGGTCTCGAATTATATGAATAATTTTAGAATTTGGGAAAAAATGATGTAATCTATTAATTTTTTCGATTAATTTTGGATCTTTATCACCAATATTACTTTTATTTTGATTAATTGATTTTATCTTTAAAATATTTTGATAAATATCATACATTGTATAATTAACCTTAAGAATTTCGCCTGAATCAATTTTTAATCTCTTAAATCTTTTATCATTATTTAATTGATTAGATATTTTTTTATAATTGGATTCTGTGACTTTTAAATTTTTTTTCAAAACATAATTTCTTAAAAATTTTGTTTCAGGTAAAAAACAGACTTTTGAGTGAGCATTGAGTATACTATGCAATAAACTTGTTCCTGATCTACCTACACCTACAATAAAAATTAAATTATTAAATTTATTTACCATTTATTTTTTAATTAATTCAATTATTTCATCCATTACAATTTCGTTATCAAATAACTTAAATCTTTCGATAGAATCTTCGCGTAGAGATTTGTAATTTTTTTCGTTTATTGATAAAACAGAATTTAAAAAACTATCCTCAATATTTAAATCAACTAAATTCTTTGAGTCCTTACCTAAAAGTTCTTTTATTCCCCTCGTATTACTAGCTATAACTGGCAATCCCACACTCATTGCTTCAATTATTACTCCAGGATATCCTTCACCTTTCCAAAAAGTTGGTAAAACTAAAACATCGTTACTTGATAAAACATTTGTTATTTCAGATTGGTCAATTGGACCTCTATAATTATTTTCAAAAAATAATTTATTTTCTTCAGATGGAATATAACCATCAACAATAGGACCATAGATATTAATTTCATAATCCTTTAAATTTTTAAAAGTATTTAAAATTAGATCAATTCCTTTCTCCTTTCTTACTAATCCTAGATAAACAAATTTCTTTTTAAAAGATTTTGAAGTTAAAAAATTCGATTTGTCTCTAAGATTAGGAAACCAAAAACTATTTTCATTAAATCTTGAAAAAAAATTAATTAGATACTTAGTTTCGTAAAAAATTTTATCACATTTCCTGATACTGTACTCAACAATTTTTTGACTAAATATATTCGATTTTTTATACTGAAAATCCAGATTTCCAGCAAATATTCTAATAGAATAATTGAATGAATAAAAAAATTTTAAAAATAAAATAAACGGAGAATAATATAACAAACCATGAAAATTAACATTTAGCATAACCATTTCTTTAGATTTAATCTTAAAAAATAATTTAAATAAAATTTTAAAATAACTAATAAATTTAAAATCAGAATAGTTCTTGTAATTTATATCAATTAAATCATAATCAATTTTTTTTTGATTTAATTGTTTTTTTAAAGATTCAAATAAAATAATTATACCGCCTGCTAATAATGGATTTTTTTTAGTAAAACATTTACCAATAATTAATATTTTTTCATTGTTATTAAACATTCTTAATGTCAGCTATTTTTTTGTAATAATTATAATAATTTTTACCGGTCGATGAAATACTGTAAAAAAGTTCAAATTTTTTAAAATTATTTTTTAAAATAATTTGTTTTTCTTTTTCTGAAACATTTAAAGCTTTTAAAATAGAATTTTCAAAATCGTCTAATGATAAACTTTTTGAAACAAAGCCATCATCACTTATCATTTCTGGAATCCCTCCAACTGGTGTTGAAATTGGCATACATTTGCATGCAAAAGATTCAATTAAGCTTATAGGCATGCCTTCATATTTTGAGGATAAAATAAAATAATCAGATAAAAACAAATAATCTGTAGGATAATTAATTTCTCCTAAAAATAGTAGTCTATCATTTCCACTTTCATATATTTTATTCATAATCGATTTAGATATGTTACCACGTTTACCTCCGATTACTAAAACAATAATATTAAAACCTTTTTTTTCTAAACTTAACATTACATCATTTAGTAATAAATGATTTTTTTGATTTTCAATTCTTCCAATATTTACAAGTATTTTAACATCGCTTCCATATTTAGATTTAATTTTTTTAAATTGGTTTTCTACAATCGAATAATTTGAAGATTTCTCTGGCATTGATCTACCATTAAAAATTAATTTTGAATGAATAAAATTTGAATCATAATAATCATGGAAGCTTCTATTACTTTGGTTTGATATTGTAACTGGATAAATATTAAATAAAATAAAGCAAATTTTTCTAAATAGACCCTCAATTCTATTATTAATCTCTTCTTGGGCAAGATTATGGACCGTATGAACTACTTTTATATTTTTAAAAAAAATCGAAAAGACTAAATAATTGAAAGCTCTTAAATGCGAGTGAATTAAATCTGGTTTTAAAATCGAAATTTCTTTTCTTAATCTAAAAATTAAGCTAACATCAAATCCTTTTTTCTTAGATAGAGTTACTACATTAATTTTACTGTTTAAGCTATTTAATAAAAAATTATGTTTGTCTAAATCATAAAAAATTATTAGAGAAATCCTATTTTTTTGATTTGCTAATTGATTTGATAAATCACAAACAAATTTTTCTGCCCCTCCCATATTTAGATTTGGGATTATGTGCAATATGTGTAATGATTTATCTTTCATTTTATAAAATGAATGCAAAAATTAACCAAAAATATTTTTCATATGTCATGCTTAATGATAAACTCATGAACAGCATAACAAAAAAAATATCATACTTAGGATTAAACAAGTTTTTAAATAAAATATAAATTATCGGACAAATTATCAAAATAAATCCAATTATTCCCGTATCAGCTAATATTTCAATATACATACTGTGTGCAGCAATTGCGGTATCCATCTTTGATGATACAAGTAAAGAATTTCTTTGATCAAAAAAATTTGGTCCCCCTCCAATTAAAAATGTATACCAATTTTCTCTAAATAAAGCAATACCGTTAATCCAAGCTTTCTGTCTAGATATTAAATTGTTTGTATTTGTAAAAGCTCTATTTAAATAGAGTGCTAATACATCAAGTCTCAATACAATAAAATAAGAAATCATGATACCAAAAGACGTTAAAATAATTGACTTTAAATTAATTTGTTTTCTAAAGATTGAAAAAATCTTATAAATGACCATTAAAAAAAAACATAGCCCTCCTGTGATTGAACCAGAAAGAATAATAGTAAATGAAAAAAGAGTTAATAAAACTAATTTTAAAATTCTATTATTAATATGGTTCCAAGTTAAAATAAATCCAATAATTAAATGACATGCAAATTCATTTGGATCTCCTGTCCCACCAGTTTTACGAAAAGTCCATTCAGAAATAGTATCAGGTCTTACAATAGAATAAATTGAGCTGAAAAAAACTGAAAATATAACAGATTTTAATATGTAATCATTTTT
>PANV01000020.1 GCA_002707765.1 Fidelibacterota bacterium | reverse complement strand
GTACAAGATAATTTTTCTTAGACTATTATTACCTGCTTTTTTTTCAAATTTTTCATTTTNAATNACTTGTAAAAAAAAATATCTATATAAAATCAAAANTGATAAACCTAAGTAAAATATATATAAGATTTGTCTTCTAAANATTTTATCTGATTTTNNGAANTTCATAATTACTTAACTTTAACTATAAACTTTGATATTATANAGAAAATAATAAANGTAAAGATGGCTTGAAAGAAGCTGATTAGAAACACTACTAAAAAAGTATCATTAAATAANATTAAATAGAANAATAAAAAATGAAATAAGTATATAAAAAATATACTCAAAAATTTCATATTNNTATTCCATAGATTATCATAATCTTTTAAAGAAATTAATAAAAATGATGTAANNGAAGTAATAAAACTCAAAAGACCAATTTCATTTGTACTTAAAACAATATCTAAAATAANACCGTAAAAAAAAGAAAAAATAATAATTTTNTAAGAGCCTANTANAATAGATAAAAAAGTTATAAAAACTAAAAATAAATCAATATTTATNTCATGTTCATTAAAAAAAATAATATTTGGAAAATTTACTTGAAANGTAAGAATCAATATTGAAATTATAATATAANAAATAGTTTTATTGTATGACGAAAACATAGTATAAATTATTAATATCTGTTAATATTTCNACAGCAACATCTTGGAATAGTTTNTTCTTTTTTTTNTGATTATTGATAACTTTTGAAACAGGNATATCTGGAGGATAAATTTCTGAAATACCAGATGTATATGCAANATTACCTGCCTCTATATCNGATGTNTTTAGAATACCCTCNAGTGNACCATANTNNCCATATGTTGATTTAAATTGACCAATTGAAATATTATTACCAATTTTAATAGAAACTNAGAAATTACTNTCAGAAATCANCTGTACTTTACTGTTTTNTTTTCCAACTTCTATTATTTTNCCTACTAAANAACCATTAGTATCTATAACTGATAAATTTTTTATAATACCGTCNNTTTNACCAACATTTATAATAATTGATTCNATAGAATTTGAAATATTAGAATTAACAATTTTCGCAGGTAATATACTNATATATTCAAAGGATTCTTTTTTAAAATCTAACATTNTTCTTAGTCTNTCNTTTTCAATTTGATAATTAATTAANTTTGAATTATNAAGTGAAAGCTGAGCATTNTTAAGNGCAAAAAGTTCATTTTCTTGTTTGACTANAAGAATATTATTATACCAANTTTTAGGTGCAGATAAAGTTGAGTANATATCTANAANAGAACCTTTAACTTTAGATGANGANCTACTATCTGATGAAAAAAATAATACCAGTGAAAGAAAACTCGTTAANANGAGGGANGCTTTTTTTTTATCTAAANAGAATTTTGTAAANAAATCCATTAAGGAGTTATAAGGACTTCTCNATATTTTTTAATATCTTCTAATACAANACCTGTACCTCTAACAACAGATAATAAAGGNTCTTCAGCAATNTGAACTGGAATACCAGTTTTATTTTTNATATGTTCATCTAAATTCTTNAGAAGAGCTCCNCCTCCAGTTAAAATTATTCCATAATCAATTATATCAGCTGCNTGTTCTGGNGGAGTTTTATCNAGAGCNTTTTTTATAGCTGTAGTAATTTGGAATACGGTCTCAGCTAAAGCTTGTCTAATCTCATCTGTTGATATTTCAATTGTCTTTGGNAAACCAGTTACTAGGTCTCTTCCCTTNACAGATATATTTTCACCAGAAGTTCTTANAGCTGANCCAACTGAACATTTNATATTTTCAGCTGTTCTTTCTCCNATACCTANTTTATGTTGATTTTTNAACCATTCAACAATTGCCTCAGTTTGTTCATCACCTGCNACTTTAATTGTTTCAATNGCACTNATACCATTNAAAGCAATTACNGCAATTTCNGTNGTTCCNCCTCCNATATCAACNATCATATTNCCNACNGGCTTAGATACATTAATTCCAATACCTATNNCNGCAGCCATTGGTTCTGAAATAAGNTGAATTTCACTTGCATTAGCATGTTCAGCAGATTCTTTAACTGANCTCTGCTCAACATCTGTGACACCATANGGNATACAGATTACTATTCTNGGCCTNGAAATTCTACTTTTTTTAATTTTTCTTAGAAATCCTTGAATCATTGCATCAGTCATTCTGTAATCTGCAATNGTGCCATCACGTAANGGTCTAACNATTTCAATACCAGGATGTGTTCTTCCNAACATTTCTTTAGCCTCATTACCAATTGCAATNATATCTTCATCGTGAACTTTTTTAGCAACTATTGAAGGTTCATTTAAAACTACACCTTCACCTTTTACCCAAATAATTGTGTTTGCTGTTCCTAAATCAATTGCTATATCNCCNGCAAACATACTATAAAATTTATCTAACATCATTAATGATTAAANTGCCTCTTTTTTGTTATTAACATAAACATTGAATNTTTATTTACTTCATCAATTACTTCTTGATCNTTTATTGATCCNCCNGGATGAATTACCCCTTTTACACCGTNACCAGCAGCTAAAGTTATGCAGTCAGNAAANGGGAAAAAAGCATCAGATGCCATAACAGAGTTTTNTAANACTAACTTACTATCCTTTGCTTTTTCAATTGCAATTTTTNCTGCATCTATNCTNGACATTTGTCCAGCTCCNACACCAATTAACTGCCTATCATTACTAAAAACTATAGCNTTTGATTTAACATATTTTACCAATTTCCAACTTAAATGCAATGCTTTTAATTGTTGATTATCAGGTTTTATTTTTGATACAATTTCAAATGAATCAAAATCTTCATCAAAATTATCCTTATCTTGTATTAAGAAACCATTAAAGACTGATTTAACAATCTTATTATTTCTTGCCTTTTTATTAATTGAAATTAGTCTGAGATTTTTCTTTTTTTTCAACTCTAACAATGCTCTTTTAGAAAATGATTTAGCAACAATACACTCTAAAAAAGATTTATTTATTTCAATTGCTACCTGATAATCAACTTCAGAATTAAATGCTACAATACCACCAAAGTAACTAACAGGATCAGTCTCAACTGCTGATAAATAAGCATGCCTAGGATTTTTCCCTAGAGAGAAACCACAAGGATTAGAATGTTTAATAATTACACAACAAGTTTCATTAAATTCATTAACTATTGAAAAAGCTGTTTCAATATCATAATAATTGTTATACGATAACTGTTTACCATGATATTGAATCCATGATTTTTTTTCATTCTCAGATAAATAAAATGATGCTTTTTGATGGGGGTTTTCACCATATCTTAAATCGTCGACTTTTTTTAATTTAAATTCAATTTTGTTTGATTCATCATCATCATCTTTACTAAAAAATTTAAAAATATTTTTATCATATTGATGAGTTAGTTTAAAAATTTCTAATGCATAATTTTTTCTATCAGATTTACTAAAAAAACCGTCATTATTATTAAAAGATGCAATAAAATCTTTGTACTGATTAGGATTACATAATGGTATGATATCTTTATAGTTTTTTGCGGCTGCCCTCAACATTGAAGGACCTCCAATATCGATGTACTCGATAGCCTCATCCATATCTAAATTTTTACGTACTGCTTCACCTACAAAAGGATATAGGTTTACAACAACTAAATCAATGAACTTACCCTGCATATCTTTTAAATCATCAATATGAGATTTGTTTTCTCTATTTGCTAAAATTCCACCAAATATTTTTGGATGGAGTGTTTTAACTCTGCCATTCATTACCTCTTTTTGATTTGTTATCTCAATTATTGAAACAACATCAATACCATTATCTTTTAGAATTTTTTTTGTACCGCCTGTTGAAATAATCTTTATATTTTTTTTATTTAAAAATTTAGCAAGATCCACTAAACCTGTTTTATCCCATACACTTATCAAAGCGGTTCTAATTTTATTCATTTATAATAACCTTATTTTCATTGATTCTAATTTTATCACAACAAAACATTTCTACTACATTTAGATATAACTCATATTCTTTTTTTAATACTTTTTTTGATAAAGTTTTAGCATTATCATTATCTTCAATAGTTACTTTAGCCTGTTTAATAATTGGGCCATTATCATACATACCATCAATAAAGTGAACCGTTGCTCCAGATATCTTTTCTTTATCATTAATTACCGCTTCATGTACTTTCATTCCATAATATCCCTTGCCTCCATATTTAGGTAGTAAAGATGGATGTATATTAATAATTTTAAATGGATATTTATTTACTATGTTTATTGGGATTTTCTTCATAAAACCAGCTAATAGTATTAAATCAGGATTATAGTTATTTAAAATTTTTTCATAATAGAAGTCTAAATTATCACAAATAATTTTATCATTTACTACCTCATATTTTATATTTTTATTTTGTGCATATTTTATAGCACCACAATTTGGATTATTTGATATCAGTAAAACAACTTCACCATGAACTAAATTTTCATTTAGATTTATAAAATTTGTTCCTGACCCAGATGCAAAAATGACTATTTTCTTTTTTCTAAACATTTAATTTGTTTTCAATATTATCTAAAATATTTTTGTAAAAATCTTTATCCTGAAAAATATTAAAATTGTCAGTTTTTACAACTAGAACTTCACTTTCAGGTAATTTACTAATCCACCTATCGTAATAAATATTTAAACTATGAATATACTCAGATGAAATATCTGATTCATATTTTCTTTTTCTATTATTAATTCTTGACATTAATGTATCTGTATTTGCTTTCAAATAAATTATCAAATCTGGTTTTTTAATAAACTTTAACATTGCTTTAAAAATATTTGAATATGTCTCATAATCTCTTTTTGACATATGCCCTAACTCATAAAGATTGGCAGCAAAAATTTCTTTATCTTCATAAATAGTTCTATCTTGAATAAAGCTTTTATTTTTTTCCATTAATTTTACCTGAGATTGAAATCGATTGTAAAGAAAATAGATTTGCAAGTTAAAACTCCATCTCGACATATTTGAATAAAAATCAGATAAATAAGGATTATCTATAACGGATTCATATATAGCAGAAATATCCAAGTCTTCTGATAACTTTTGTGTTAAAGTAGTTTTACCTACTCCTATATTTCCTGCAATTCCTAAATTAATTCTTTCTTTCAAACTAATTTTCCATTTATAAATTCATTATCTAAAAGCTTAACTGTTTTGATTTGATTAATAAAATCATTATTACTTTCTACATTTACTCTAATATAATTTTGTGTCCAGCCACTTAAAATTCCATCATTATATTTTTCAAAAAGAACATCAAAATTTGAATTAAAATTCTTTTCGATAAACTTCTTATATTTTATTGTTGATAGTCTTTTTAACAAATCTCTTCTATTAGATTTTTCCTCTGGGCTAACTTTATTATGATTTTTTTGAGAAACAGTATTATCTCTATCTGAATAAGTAAAAACATGCAAGTAAGATATATCCAACTGACTTAAGAATTTATATGTTTCGCTAAAATCTGTATCTGACTCTCCTGGGAATCCAACAATAACATCAACTCCAATACAAGCGTTTGGAATTCTATTTTTAACTTTATTAATTACTAATGTGTAGTCACTTGACAAATATTTTCGTTTCATGTATTTTAAAATTTTATCTGAACCTGACTGTAAAGGTATATGAAAATGAGGCATCGCTTTACTTGATTTTGAAATTAAATCAATGATTTCATCTGTCAATAGATTGGGCTCAATTGATGAAATTCTATACCTTTGTAATCCATTCAAATTCTCAATATATTCAAGTAAATCAAATAAACTTTCATCAAAATTTTTACCAAAATCACCAATATTGATTCCACTTAAAACTATTTCTTTCGCTCCATTCGATATAATTTTTTTCAATTCTGAGATAGTATTTTGCACATTGAGACTTCTACTTTTTCCTCTGGCCATTGGGATAGTACAGTAACTACAATTATAATCACATCCATCTTGCACTTTGATGAATGCTCTGACTCTTTCTGATAATGAATACGATATGTTAAAATCTTGTACCTTTTCTATTCTAGAAATTACGAGATTATTATCTATTTTGTCTTCACTTATGATATCATCAATATCAAACTTATTTTCAGTACTAATTACATTTGAAACTCCCTTTATTCTCGAAATTTCTTTTGGCTTTAATTGTGCATAACAACCAAAAACAATTATTTTTGTTCTAGGGAATCTTTTATGAATCCCTTTTATTAATTTTTTAGCTTTACTATCAGCTTTTTCAGTAACTGAGCATGTATTAATTAAACAAATATCAGCGTAATCATCCATTGAAACTTGACTTAACCCTTTGTCAATTATTTGGCGAGCTATATATGATGAGTCAGCAAAATTCACCTTGCATCCGAATGTATAGTATGAGAAAGTTTTATATGGTGTGCCCATGCTATTAATTTAAAAAAATGTAAGAAGTATTACAATGTTATCTTCATTAAATAATGTTGAACTTCACCAAAAAGGATATGTGTCTTTTGCTTAAGTTTAAAACCATTTTTTAAATAAAAATTTATTGCATTTTCTCTTGCTTGCAATATTATTTGTTTATTTTTTTTTTCAATTGCATGACTTATCAAACTTTTAAGAATCAATGTTCCAATATTATTACTTCTAGATTCTTGTTCAACCGCCATGTATCTTATTTGAGAAGTTTCTTTATCTAATTCATGGATTCTTCCAACTCCCAATATTTTTAAATTTGTATTAATTCCAATAATATGAAAAGATTCGTCCTCAATTTCATCTTTAGCAGAATCAATATTATCAGAAAAGTTACTCCTAAGAACTTTCCACCTTAAATAATAATAATCATTCCACTCTTTTTTTGTTTTAGGAGGCCTAACTTCTAAATTAATTGGTTTATTTTGCAAGGATTGATGGATTGATTTCATTGTATTGCTTTTTAGCTTCACATTCTTCCCAAAAATAACACCAATTACATAAGAAATTTGGATTTGAGGGGAAATATTCTTTTTTTCTTGCATCAATAATTCGATCTATTTTTTCTAAAAGATTCCGTTTATGGCAAATAAGATCATCTTCATTTTTAAATATTTTAATATGCTGCTTATTCTTACTAGATTCTTTTAAATAATGCCAATTGAGATTAATTTTTTTATTTTTATCACAGAATGATTCAACTGCTTTTTGATAAATAAATAGTTGTAAATCATTTTTTAAATCATCATGTGTTTTAGATTTACCAGTTTTATAATCATGAATTTCATATCTATTTTCAAACTTATCTAATCTATCAATTATTGTTTTAAAATGATACTCATCTATCATAAACTCTATCTCTAATTCTACACCATGAACATTTTTAAAATCTATATATGGACCTTGATTATTTTTATAAAAATTCCTTAAGCATTCTAAACCCATTTTTTTAAAATGATTTGTATCAAGTTTTTTTCTTATGGGTGCTATGTAAATATTTTCGTGCCATTTTTCTTTCCAAATTTCGGTATATTTTTTTTCTATTGAATCCCAAATTAAATAACTCATTTTTTCTTTATAAATCCACTCTAGAACTTCATGTACAACTTTACCCAAGAATGCCTCAATACTATCATGTGGCTTCTTAATTTTGTCAATGTAAATTAACTTATATTTTTGAGGACAATTTGAAAAAGTATTAATTTGAGAGTAGGAAAATTTTAGCATCGATAACACTCAAAATAACCAAATCTGTTAATAAAAATAAATTTTTTATTTCTATATTTCCAAATTTCAAATTCACCATTCTCATTAAATTCAAAATCTACACTTAGAGGTTTTCCATAAATTATATATATTTTACCCATGTCAGAAGCTGAACCAGGTTTCCCAATTTTTTTGAAATTAGTATTTGCATAAACAACTCTATTGTAAAACTCATATAATAAATCATTATCTTTTTTTTGCTTCCAATAATCTTCAATAAATTCTATTCTACCTAATGAATCTAAATCAACATATTCAATATACTCTTGACTATTAAAAATATAATTTTCCATTGGATATATCAATTTGCTATAATCTATTACTTGTTTTATATTTTTTTTAAAATTAATTCTTCTACTTTTTTTATCATTTCCATAAAAACAATTGACTATTATGTCATTTTTGTTAAACTCAGAGATATCTACAGGGAAGTACTTAATTTCATATTTTTTTAGCAAAAATGGTGGTATAGCAAATTTATTATTTTTTTCTTCATTAAGACTCAATGATTTGATTTCAAAAAAAAGAGAATCAACACCAATATTTTCACTTATTATCTGATACTTAATCCACAATGTATCTAAATTATTAAGTTTTGATTCATTTACATAATCAATATTTAAATATTTATTTTCAATTTTTGTATAAAATTTTAGATCTTTCAGATTATAATTTTCATTAGGTTCAATAAGTTTTTGTTTTTGATAAGATTTATGATTTACAAAATCATTTACAATTATATGCATCTCAATATTTTCTTTATTTTCTAATTCAAAAGAAAAGTTCCCTATGTAGTCGATATTAGATTTTGTTTCATCAAAAAAATCACATTCAATATTTTCTAACCAAGATTTATTATATAAAATTGTTTTATCTATTTCAATAACGCTAAAAGAAATAGTAACACTCGATTGAAAACCATTTTTATTTTTTTTAAATATTAGTTTATCATATGGTAAAAAATAGTCTACATCAAATTGAATATTCCCATTTTCCAAAACATAATAATCATATTTAAAATCAATTTCTTTAGATTTTTCTAACGTTATTTTTTCACTTGTAGAACAAGCAAAAAATAAAATAAACATAAATAATAAAATTTTATTCATATATATGATACTTTTTCCAATTATAAAAAGTTAATCCATTTTCTGTAGCAAACCAAACCCAATCGGTATCGCAACCTATATCATTTATGTTATTTGAAACAATACCATCTAATTCATTGTATTTCATTTTAAAGCCAGAATTAATATTATAAATAATCGCATTTTTATCATTGTGGGACCAAATATATCCTTCACAAAAATCAAAATTCTCTAATCTATTATGTTTAAATAATAAATTTAGTTTATTATTTTCATCCATCAAATACAATGCACTATCTTTTGACAAATAAATTTGATTATCAAAAACTTCTATATTCTCAAATTTCTTTGATGAAATTTTAATATATTCATAATTTGATAGATTCATTTTTATTAAGCCTAAATCTGTATTCAATAATAAACTTTTATTATATATTTCTATATCAGAAATTTTCTTATTTGTTAGATTTCTAAAAAAAGATGTAACAACCTTATCAGTCATTGTTGAAAAAACAACCAAGCCATAATCTGTTGCTAGATAAAGAATATTATCATAATAATCTAAATCAAAAATATTATTACCTATCAGTCCATTTGTAATCTTAGCTAAATTCCATTTGTCCTTATTAAAATCATATATTAATAATCCTGAATTTGAAGCAATATATAGTTTATCATATACTCTAATAATATCATTAATATCCTTAATCATTATTTGAGGATATTCAGTTTGATAATATTCTTTCCATAAATTATTTTTTTCATCCCATCTACAAATAAAAATCATTTCTTGATTGTATATTATATCAGAGTAATTATAAATCCAATTTTTATCGACTACCCACCACTCTTTATTGATTTTATCATAATAGGTAATATCAAAATTTGTAACTGGAGGGATTGATTTTATTTCCTCAATTTCATTAGAAAATGGTTTTATAACAAAAAGTTCTCCGGAATCTGTACCTATCCATTTATATTCATCATTATCTTCTACAAAACAATTTATTTTAACAGAACGAGAATTTTTCTCAAATTCTTTATTTGATATTATTTTCCATTCATTAAAAATATAATAATTGCTTAAGTTAGGTATATTACTCACTTCACTTTTAACAGATGATGACCAATTAACTGATAATAATTGTATTTCTAAATCATCAGCTGACAAATTATTTTTAACTATTCCTGTAAATGGATCAAGAAACACATAACCATTATTTGTTTCAATAATAACATACTCAGTATTTGAGCCTAAATTTTTAATATTATGGTGAGAAAATAAATCTAAATTATTAAATCTAATTTTAATCCAAACTGAGCTTAAATTTGACCTGAACATTAATCCATTTCTATTAACAATCCAATAATTATCCCTGAAATTATCATAATGGACTATTTTAATATTTTTATCCCTAATATCTTTTAGCAAATAATCAGAATAATAAAAATCATTAAAAGACTTATCGTAAACAAAAATTCCATTTGGTGATGAAAAAAAAATTTTATCCCTACTATAGCTAATAGATAAAATAGAGCTTGGTGCATTAATAGTGTACCAATCGTCCTCGTTGTAAATGAAATTTTTTGAATATATAATTTCAAATACGATTACCAAACATATATAAATATATAATTTCAACTTTTTTACTTAATTATACAAAAAAGCCGCTTACGAAAAGGCGGCTTTTTTGTAAAATAGATTTCAAAATTTTCAAATTAACGTAATAAAATCATTTTCTTTGTTATCATACCTGAATCATATGTCAATTGATAAATATAAACACCTGATGGTACTTCAACATTAGAATTGTTGGTTCCATTCCATTTAACTCCATAGGAACCAGAACTATAAAAATCAGATACTAGAGTTTTAACAAAATTACCTAAAATATCATAAACTTTGATTTCAACAAAGCTTCCTCCATTAGCAACATCAAAGTTTATTGTTGTTACAGGGTTAAAGGGATTTGGATAGTTTTGTGATAAGCTATAAGATTCGGGAGAAACACTTGAATCTAAAATATCACATGCTTGCTCATTACATACAAGCTCAACTGAACCATCAGCTAAAACACATTGATATGATGGGCCATTACCACCACAAACACCGCACTCATCAAATAAAGTTCCATCACAATCACATTCTCCTAGCATTTCATCAGGATAAGTACAAGAACCATCATCATCAGTTGCCTCAGAATCATAGTTACATGCATCTACATCTGTACATCCGTAAACAAGACATTCACCACATGTTTCGGGACAAAGAACTGATAAATCACCATATGGAGAATCACCACATCCAAAGAAAGTTACTGCTTGAGCACATCCAAGTGGAGCAACAGCATCATTATCATCAGCACATGGAGGTGTAAAAGAAACACTATTAATTGCTGTAAATAAACCATTAAATGTTCCTGAACCAGAATTAATACCGTATGTAACATCAGTTACTGATTCATCAGATACTTTCCAAACTCTTAAAGACATTGAATTACCCTCAACAGCACCAGGTAAAATAGGTCCACCAAACTCAGATAAATCAACTGAAGTTATAGCAGTAACATTTAATTGTGATCCATTCCATATCCCAGATCCAACTAAAACTTCACCCGTATTACCTTGACTATCTATAACACCCATCATATCAAATAAACCTAAATTATCTCCAACTTCTAATCCTTGGATGGTATCTTCAAAAATAAACAATGTTGATTCCCCTGTTTCATCAATTTCTAAACTGAAGTATGGAGGATTTGGTTCAACTAATGTTATACTATCAATAGCTGTAAATAATCCATTAAATGTACCCGAACCTGAATTAACATTATAAGTAGCATCATACAGCATCATTTCAGAAACATCCCAAACCATCATAAACATATTATTACCATCTACTGCACCTGGGAGAATTGGTCCTCCAAACTCTGATAAATCAACTGCAGTAATTGCAGTAATTTCAAGTTGTGCTCCTGTCCATGTTCCTGTACCAACTAATACCATGCCAATTGTACCACTATCATCTACTACACCATTCATGTCATAAATACCTATTTGATCACCACTATCTAAACTTGTAATTGAATCTTGGAAGATAAATAATGTTGATTCACCAGTCTCTGCAATTTCTAAATTGAAATATGAATCACTTACATCAACACATTCAGATTCTTCACAAACCATAGAGCCATCATCACATGTTATACTAGCACCTGGGCCATCACATACACCACATTCATCAACTACAGCATCACCACCCCATTCACCTGCACAATCTTGGTCTAAAGAAGGGAGTGTTAAAACTGTACCATCATTTAATGCAGCAAATAATCCAAATGCACGATCAT
>PANV01000019.1 GCA_002707765.1 Fidelibacterota bacterium | reverse complement strand
CTCCATTCGAGTGAAAATCTGTAATGTGTTACTCCTAGCTCTTTTAGCATTAAAATATCATCATTATATCTGTTCCAATGATCACATGCGTCTCCAGCTACTTGATTATCTTTAATTCTAGGTTTACCTTCCTCATCAAAATTATTTTCCCATTTATACCAATTATTATTTTTACATCCACCTTCTACTTGATGAGATGCTGTGGCAGTGCCCCAAAAAAAAGATTCAGGTAATTTAAATTTATTATTTTTTTCAATGTTCCAATCCCATCTAGTTTCAGGATATTTAAGGTTCAGATAAACTATGAATAGAACATAGAATAACAATATATATATAATGTAAATCATATTTGATCTTTCGAATAAGTTTTCATCATTAAAAGTATAAAAATTCCACAGAAAAACCAAATTGCATTTGCTAAATTAAAGCCCCACTGCCTACCAAAATTTAAAATAAAAAAACTAATAATAAATGGGCCAAATCCTCTCCCAAGACCATCTGCCAAATTATAAATGGAAAAAGCCATACCCCTTGTTTGTGGATGGTTTACATTCATTAATACAGCCTTCATATTTGGTGCAGTTATTGTTATGAAAAAACCCGATAATAGTCCAAGAATTATTGGATATGTAACGCTTGCATTTGCACTAACGGGATTTAAATTAATTAAAAATGCAGTTGGAATCATTCCAATAAATGTACATATTCCCGATAACAAAGGCTGATATCTAGGTTCAATATTATACAGTTTATTTCCAATGAGTCCACCTACAAATCCTCCAACCATTGCAGCAATTCCAATAACAAATACTACAAGTGAAGCAACTTGGACACTATAACCTATATCTTGAGCCAAATAATCTGTTAGATATACAAAAAAAACTGACCATGGAACAGTACCTGCAATACCTTGAAGGAATACTAATATATTTGTTTTTTTTGAAACTAATTTCTTTATTATAGAATAATCAATTTTAGTAATATCTGAAACGTTTTCATCTGATTTGCCCCGTTCCGGCTCAGTTGCAAAAAGTGCATATAAAAGCAGGAAAAAAAAGTTAGGCACAGAAACAATTATAAATGATATTTTCCATCCATATTCTGGACCTGTAAAGCCAGCAAGCAACTGACCTCCTCCAATACCTAGTCCAACGATTAAACCAAGGTAACCAGTTGCAGCTGAACGCATGTTAGATGGGAAATAATCAGCCAGTAATGAATATGTTATTGGTATGATTGCCCCAATACCAATCCCAGTTAAAGCTCTTAACCAAAAGAATTGCTGATAAGTTTCAACAAAACCTGTTAAGAAACATGGTATCTCACCAAATAACATCGATACTATAAGGAGTTTTTTTCTTGAAACAATATCTGTGAAATAGCCAAAGAATAGAGTAAAAAATCCTCCTATGAGCCAAAAAACGAGTGAAATTTCTCCTCCAAGCTTAAAATCTCTTTCTATCTTATTAAAACCAAAATCATCTGCAATTTGGGATAAATTAGGTCCCATTAAATTTTGATCTGCAAATAGAAAAAATGAAAGAATAAATAATAGAGAAAGACTTATATAATCTCTATTTTCAAGTCTATTTTTGGATTTCATAGAGCACTATGTTTAAGAATTTTAGTCTAGTATAAGATTTACAATAATTAGAATATCAAGAATATTTAATTCATCATCCATATTAACATCTGAAGCACAAATTTCTTGTTCATTTGCAGGCAATCCAGAATCTACTATAATACCGACCAGTCTAATAATATCTAATATATTTAGAACATTATCACTATTCACATCACCTGCTGTACATTGTGGAGGCTCAGTAGTGTCGTCCTGACTTTGATCAAAAAAGGTAAGAATACCATCAACATATTCATCAAAAAATTCACCCTGTAAACCACCGAGTTCGTGTGATGCTCCTATCGTTTTATAGTTTGATAAAATATTCTCATATGCAACAGCAGTTATATTTCCTGAAGAAGCATTTTCAAGAAGAGCATAGCCAGAAGAAGGAACTAATCTATCAATGTAATTGTTTCCACCATCATAACTAAATGATAAGTTTTCTGTAAAAGTATCCTCAATACCTATGAGTGATTCTAAATCTGAAGAACCATCTGAGGATAATTGTGTATCTATACCAAACATCGAATGAAGTGAAGTATTTGTATCAAATGCCCAGGTATCACCACCTTCCATGTAAACATTTTTTCCATCAGTTAGCATTTCTGTAAATAAACTCGCATAGGACTCTTGAATTACAAAATTATTAGGATAAATACCCAAGAATATAAATGCTGTTTGGTAATTTTCTGTTTCAGGTAAATCTGTTGATGAAATATAATCAAAACCCGTAAATCCAATACTTTCAAAATAGCTTACCAAACGTAAACCAGATGCGTGCATATCAGATGGATCCCAAATTAAAATTGAGGGGTGACCAATAACTGCAGTAAATGTTAAATTTGCTTGAGCAACACAACCATCACCACTAAAGTATTCATTATCACATGGAGCAACCTCACTATATCCCCAACTAATATTAAAATCTACAGTTGTACCTGTAGGCGTGTCAGGATTAGCGAGTACTGTGAATTGTCCTTCATAGGTTGCGTTTGAATCAATTCCATAAAATGTATTTTGCCCTTCACCAGATAAAATTGTAACATGGGGACTATCTGATTCAATTGTAGCACCAGGATAGTAGCCAAACCCAGCAGAACCTGAGTTAACTAAATCTAAATTAATCACTGCTTCTTCACCAGCTTCCCAAATATTGTCTTGATTATTATCAACTAAGGTAGGATTTAATATTTCAAAAACAGGAGCATTAACTGTAACAGAAAAGTTAAAATTCCACTCTTCATCACCACTATCAAGCAAAACCTCAAACATTGCTTGATGCTGATCTGGTACATCATTAGAAATAGAAAAACTTATTGGAGTTTCAGTTGAAGCAATTTCATTAATAATTGCATAAGCAATTGAGCTGTTTTCATCAATCATTGTTATGTATTGATCATTTGAAGAAACACTAACATTTATTGCATTTGTATTTAATGTACCAACATTTTCAACATTAAGATTTAATTGAACTGTCTCACCATATTGAATTTGATTATTTAAACTATTAACAAGATCATAACTGTTGTAAGTAACAAATGCTCCATCAGGTACTATTATATTTAATGAAGATACAAGTGTATTGGCATTAAACGAAGTAATAACTAAATCAACTTGACCAGGCTCATTACTAACCTCACTTAGGTTTAGAACAGCAACACCTCCATCAGAAAAAGCAGACGATAATAATTGGTTATTTCTTGATAAGGAAACGAGAGCACCATCAATACCTAAATCAACAACAAATTCCTCCTCACCTACAAAAATTGTCTCATTATATTGCGCATTAATATTAACAGGTTCATCTGTTCTAATAAGTAAAGATGGATCTCCAAAAATAGTCCAGTGGTTTGTTTCATTTATACCGGCAGAACCCTGTGCTTCATTCATATGCATACATCCATTTGCAATGATTCCACCATAGGATCTTGAAATATTACCTTCATAAGATTCTGTCAAGATAGAATTCATAGCCCATTGTCCATGCATTGGGGGCTCCCATGATTGACTTATAGTAGAACCTAAATGTCCAACAGCGCCAATAGCATTTCCTTCGCTATCGGTAGCTCTAAGCCAAGCCTCACAAAAAGATGTTCCATAATTATTGAATTCTCCGGGATTACAACCTACTGTAAAAATAAATGGAAGCTTACCTGCATTATTTAAATTTTCGACATCATTATTACCAAGTGGAGCACCGTTTCCCCAACCTGTGGGACCTGCATGGCCAGTGTAATTAATCAATCCTACTCCTTCATTAATTGCATCCACTGCCTGTTGCACTGAGCCACCACCATCATAAATTCCTTGATAACTTTCGTATGTATAAAGTGATAAAAAATCATTCCATAATAATTCATTAAATTGGTCATCGGATAAACCTCCAAAACCAGGTCCTTGTGTTGAACCTACACCAATAGCTCTATCTAAATAATCAGTATANTTTGGATTAATCTCATAATCTAATGTCCTATCAATTTGAGTTTGTAATTCATTTGGGTTATTAGCTGAAAATCTTCCTACTATAACCTCAGCAAAGGAATCATCNCCTTCAATAAAACCAAATGTTGGATCAGANGCAGCACCATTCACAATNTGTGTAGGAATTTGATTNATATCACCAACTAANAACAAATAAGTCAAATTATTTTCATANTAATAATTATTGATAAAATCTTGAATCGCAGTAGTACTATTTCCNGCTACATTTAAACCTACAATTTCTGTTGGAATACCTTTTCTGTTTTTCCAATCAACAAAAGGTTGCATTTCATCTATGAAATCATCGTAACAAATAATTAACATACTACCTTGATCAGATAGATACTCAAATCTTAAATCATTGTTTGAGTTAATAAATAAATCATCATAAATATGCATAAATTCGTTGTTAGTTTTAACAATACTTGATTTTCTATCTAAGGTATTAATACCTAATCCACTATCAGTTGAAATAGTTATATCAATTTTACTGTAAACTCTTAAAACCTTAGTTACGGGATTATATTGAACAGGATAAAAATTTACACCTTGGCCTCTAACATCTCTTAGGATATAAGGATTTCCAAGCTCAACTAAATCACCTGGATAAAATTTATTTTCTTTGTAATCATCATTGATCGTAAATGGAATNGATTCAGGATTTACATCTCTGGTTAAATTACCCTTAGATGGAGCAATATTGACATTCAAATATTCTTCATATTCACTATTTGATACATTTATCTTCATTTTTGATTTATCAGGTATTATGATAGATGAAGAAATTTTAGGTAAGTCAGGACTTCCTTTTTCCATAATTGAAGTNCCCTTATCAATATAAACTTTGTATCTATTATTAATTTTATCAACATCTAATAGTAAATAATCATTAACTGATAATGACATTGAAGTTGTGTTTATATCAGATGATACAAGATTTAAATTAGCAGTACCATTTAAATTTTTAAGGTTGTAATCAGCTTCTGCAGCCCAAATAGTTGACATTAAAAGCATCAAAATATAATATTTTAATTTCGTATTCATTTTTTTTATTGAATTTCAAGAATTTACGATAAAATGAATAATAAACAATGAGATATAGGTCACATTTACAAACTATTACATTATTATAGAATTAACGAGTATCAGAACATCAGAAACGTTTATTTCATTATCACCATTTAAATCAAATGTACAATTATTATATAATGAGTTATTATTTATTATGACATTAACCAGATATACTATATCAATAACGTTTATGATTGTATCGTTATTATAATCACCAACGTTTGAACATAATTCTAAATCAATTAAATATGCTCCTCCAGTTGAAGTACCAACCAATAATTTTTTTTGTTGATTATGAGAAATAAAAGCTGGTACCAGATTAAAGCCTAAAGTTGGAAAAACTTTTGATGAATCAAGTTGAAAATTTGCTTCATAGCTATCTCCAATATTTTCATAAAAAAATATATTTTCGTATTGAGAACCAACTATTAAATCATAATCTTCATCATTATCGATATCAAAAAAATCAATAGATGATTTGTTACTTACGCTAATATCATTATAGTTACTAGATACCAATATAAAATCATAATTTTCATTTGAACCAATATTCTCATAAAATGAAATATTACCTGTTGATTGGCCAATAAATAGATCTAAATCTAAATCATTATCAATATCAACTAATTTAGGTATTGAATAACCAGATAAATCAATGTCATTAATGAGACTGTATTCTGAAAAATTTGGNTCAAATTCATCACCCACATTTAAATAAATTCGAATGGTTCCATTGTATTCTCCAACTAGCATATCATAATCCCCATCAGCATCAATATCACCAAAATCTAATGATAAATTATAACCTGCGTTACCACCAAGAAATTCACTATTTACTAAATTCCAAATTGGTTCTAAATTCGAATCATTTCCAATATTCTCGTAAAATTTCACCTTACCATTTATTGGAAATTCCGATAAATCCGTAGCAGTACCTATAAACAAATCCAAATCTCCATCACTATCTATATCAATAAATTCGGGATATATATCAGAAAATAAATCAAGTGTCTCTATAAACTCTTGTGTTTCCAAATTATAATTACCGTTTTCATTGCGATAAAAATAAAAATTATTGATTAACTGATATCCATATGCTCCTGATAATACTGTAACAAATAAATCCTCATCACCATCATTATCTATATCAGTAAATGAAGGCATATTTAGACCAGCTGAAATAATTGGATCACCTGGTGGAAATTGAGTAGAAATATTAATATCATCCATGATTGGATTCTCGGAATTCCCAATGTTTTCAATTATGTAAAGACTTTGTTGAAAAAAATCTCCCCAAGCCAAATCGTAATCATTATCGTTATCAATATCTACAAAATTAATTGCACTAGCACCATGCCTTTGATTTGATGGNCCCACAATGTAAATATCTTCCCAAAATGTAGTAACNAATTGAAATTGAGGTCTATCTATTTCAAATCCAATATTTTCATAAAAAGTTACTGTTCCNATAATNTTACCNGTAAAAAAATCTANGTCACCATCATTATCAATATCTATGAAAGTAGGAAACATTACAGGATCACTCTGTAGAGGTATAGATATAACATCATACAGTGTTCCTACTTCAATAATAGCATTATCTGAGATATCATAGAATATCATCTGATCAATATTCATTTTATCTTGTGTTATCAACTCAAAATCATTATCATTGTCAAAATTCCCAATGTAAAACCAACCGATTCCATTTATATCAAACAAACTTGAGTCATATAAATCAAATTTTATGTAATTTTCAATAGAATTGTTAATATAAAGCTTTATCGTTCCATTTTCATCAAGCAAGAACAAATCTTCATCATTATCGTAGTCCCAATCTAACCATTGAACTTTCGGCTTATTAAAACCACCTAAAAAGGGCTCATCATAATTTTTTCCATTAATACTTAGTGTACCAAAATATTGATTAATATTAAAATTTTGGTTAAAAAGAAAGGATACAAAAAAAGATGTTATTAAAATCTGAAAATTCATTTTTTTTAAGAGACTACTTTAAAGATAAAGTTAATTTAAACTCTGCAACAGGTTCTCTTTGAAATTTATCTGGCACATAAGCTATAACACTAACTTCTTCATTACATCTTTTTTTTGTATTGACTACTTTATTAATTAATTTTTTAATTTTTTCTCCATCATCGCACTCAAAAAAAACATCGCCTTCAGCCCTTTTTAAAAAATCTGCATGAAAATCTTTAAAAATTAATTTAACTTTTTTAGATGACTTTTGCATGTGATGAAGAGCCAAATAGCCACCTGTCAAGTCAGCTCCAACTGCTAATGCACCAAAATACATTGAACCTAAATGATTTTTTGTTCTACGTTTAAGTTTAATTCTTATTATAATTTTTGAATCACTGATTGAAATAATTTTTGGCCTACAAAAAAAGATTAAAGGTATTTTAAAAAATCCCAATATTTTAATAAAAAGATTTGCTTTAAATTTTTGTGATAGAAATCTCATTTCGTTTTGAAAAAAATTGTTATAATTAGTTACAAATAATTTATCTTTAAAATTAGTATATTAAATATACAAATATCTTTCTAAAATTTAAAACAAAGGGAATTATGAAGAATTTATTTATATTATTATTTGCAAGTTTTATTTTTGGTGCAGCTGTTAACGATGAATACGCATTAAACGTCGCTGAAAATTTTTACTACTTCAAAAAAAATCCTGAATCAAATATATTTTCTTATGATTCAATACAAATGTTTGATGTAGAAAATACAAATACTTTTTATGTAATTGAACTTAATCCAACAGGATTCATACTAGTAAGTGCAGATGATCTTATTAGACCTATTCTTGCTTACAGCTTTGATGAAAATTTTAGATTTGATAATATCCCAACAAACATCAATTATCTTTTCAAATTATACAAAACAGAGTTGCTTGAGCAAGCTGAGGAAAGGCAGGACAGTGATTTTATTTCATCTGAATGGACAAAATTTTCTAGGCCTGTTGACCATGAACCTGAGACAAGAAATGTCAGTCCTTTATTAATGTCAAGATTTGATCAAGGCTCATCATGGAATGATATGTGCCCCGAGGATCAAGATGGTCCTGGAGGTAATGTACTAGTAGGGTGTGTTGCAGTTTCGATGGCACAAATAATGCACTATTGGTCATATCCTAATGTAGGTGTAGGTTCACATGGATATACTCACCCACAATATGGATACCAATTTGCTAATTTCGGAAATTCATATTACGATTACACTCAAATGGAAAACAATTATGCTACTACTGAATCACAAGAGCTTCTTTACCATTGTGGTGTTGCTGTTAATATGGGTTATGGTGTTGATGGATCTGGTGCAAATGTTTTCGGAAATGGAAACACTACTGAAAGAGCAATGAGAGATTATTTTTTATTTAAAAATAATTTAGACTCTGTTGAACCTTGGCAATATGGAACAGTTGCATATAGAGAACTTTTACAGACAGAACTTAACAATAATAGACCCATGATTTATGTTGGATATGATAATGAAGGTGGTCATGCTTGGAATATTGATGGATATAGTGGAGAATATTTTCATAATAATTGGGGCTGGGGCGGATCTCAAAATGGATATTTTCTATTAAGTTCGTTAAATGGTTTTAATTCAGGTCAAGGTGCATTAATTAATATGGAACCTCAAACATTAGATAATCCAAATGTTATTTTACAATCTTTTGATTATGATGAATATATTGGAGATGGTGATCTAATTGCTAATCCTGGTGAAACTATTAGTTTAAGTACTACTGTTGAAAATTTAGTACCTTGGACAGACGCCAGCAGTATTGATATGATACTTTCGACAGATAACGAAGATATAATCATTAATAATGAACATGTTACTTTTTTCAATTTATCAGCTGGAAATGAATATACTAATAGTAGTGATCCATTTCTTGTTTCTTTTTCACAGGATATAGATTTTAGTAGCCATCAACTAAAGCTAAACATACTTTCATTTGGTCCAAACGGTGAATATCATGAAAATGAATATTTTATTGATATAAGTGTATCCTTAGACCAAGTTGGTTTTCCTTATCAAACTACTGTTGTCGATGAAAATAATGAGGAATATGATGCAGTCACTGTTATACAATCTTCACCTCTTCTCTATGATATAAATAATGATGGAACACCTGAAATATTTTTTGGTGAAGATGGTGGATATTTCCATGGAGTAGATATTTATGGAAATTCATTGAATGGGTTTCCAGTTCAAATTCCTGGTAATGATTCAGATATTTGGGGTAGTCCAGTTGCTGCTGATATAGATAATGATTACGTAATTGAATTTGTTATTTCATCAAAAAACAAACACTGTTATGTTATTAATCAATTTGGTAACATAGAGCTTGAGTATGAAACTAATCAATATTTAATGGCGTCACCTTCGCTAGCAAATTTAGATAATGATGATGATTTAGAAATTATAATGTATGGATATTCTTCTTCAGGTGATATATTTGCTATTAATAATGATGGTTCACCTGTTAGTAATTTCCCAGCTCAAATAAATGAAAAAATTCTAAAAGGTGGAGCTATTTATGATATTAATAATAATGGATATGATGATATTGTTGTAGCAACAGAAAATGATAAATTAATTGCTATAATTTATGATGATGGAACAATTGAAGAGCTATTTACTTCATCAGACAAATTTAAATCAATCCCATCAATAATTGATTATAATGGAGAAATTATTATTACAGCCGGTGATGAGGGAGGAAATTTCTATGGATTAAAATTGGATGGCTCATTAGCTTTTCATATTATTACTGGTAATAACATAAGATCTTCAGCAGGTTTTATAGAACTTGACAACACACTAGGAATCTTTTTTGGTTCTGAAGATGGTAATTTATATGGTATAGATATAAATGGAAATAATTTAAATGGTTGGCCGCAAAATATTTTACAAAATAATACCGAAATTAAAATTAATTCTAGTCCAGTATTTGCAGATGTCAATGGTGATGGTAACCCAGAGATTATAACTGCATCTGAGCAAGGCCACTTAATAATCTATAATATTGATGGTACTCAATTTGAAAATTTTCCATTAAGTTATAACTATGGTTTTATTAGCTCTCCTACAATAGCTGATTTGGATGGTGATAATGATTTAGAAATAGTTATTGGAACAGCTCAAAATCTTAGTGTTATAGATTTAAAATATACAACTTATTCTGATAACTCTTCATATTGGAATACCTATCAAGGTGATTCAATGAGATCGGGCGTATATATTTACAGCGGAAGTAATATTGTTCTAGGAGATCTTAATGAAGATTCACTAATTGACGTTTTGGATCTTGTAATTGTTATAAATATAATAATTGGTAATGAAATTCCAAATACTAATCAGTTAATATCAGGTGATATTAACAGTGACAATACTATTGATGTACTGGATATTGTTCAACTAGTTAATTCAATTCTAAGTAATTAGATTTTCTACATCAGCTGATTTTCTCAATTAATTAATTTAAAAATTTGTTCTATAAAAAAACAATCTCCCTTGCGGGAGATTGTTTGTGTCCATTAAGTAAGAGGCAAAAGGAATAAGAAGTAGGCAGAGAATAATCTCATAATTCTTACATCAGTATATTACTAATTAAATATTCATAAAAATTTGATGTAAGTCACATACTTAAACTATAATCCTAAATATCCCATAACATCCTTTTGAATAGCTTTTTTAAGTTTAGCATCTTCTTTAAGTTTTTGTCTTAAATTTTCTTTTCCTTGTGCAATTTTATCTTCTTTATACGAAAACCAAGAACCAGATTGAATAATTGCTCCAGCTTCTACTGCTTTTTCAATTAAATCACCCTCATATGATATACCTTGTCCATAAAGTATATCAAACTCAACTTTTTGAAAAGGAGGAGCTAATTTATTTTTAGCAACCTTAACAGAAGCTCTATTACCAATAATTTGATCTCCATCTTTTAACTGAGTTTTTCTTCTTATTTCTAACCTTAGTGATGAATAAAATTTCAATGCGTTTCCACCTGTGGTTGTTTCTGGATTACCAAACATAATTCCAATTTTATGTCTAATTTGATTTATAAAAATCACACAAGTTTTAGATTTATTTACAATTCCAGTTAATTTTCTCATTGCCTGCGACATTAATCTTGCTTGTAGTCCCATATGCGAATCACCCATTGTTCCTTCAATCTCAGCTCTAGGTACAAGAGCAGCTACTGAATCAATCACTAATACATCTAACTTACAACTTTTTATAAGAGATTCTGTAATTTCTAATGCTTGTTCTCCATCATCAGGTTGAGATATAAGTAAGTTTTTTGTATCTACTCCTATTTTTTCAGCATATAGTGGGTCCAATGCATGCTCTACATCAATAAATGCTGCATTACCACCCTTTTTTTGTGCTTCAGCAACAATATGTAATGTGAGAGTAGTTTTTCCTGACGACTCTGGACCGTAAATTTCAACAATTCTACCTTTAGGCACACCTCCTATTCCAGTTGCAATATCTAAAGAGAGCGAACCCGTTGGTATTGTTTCAATATCCTTAAGTTTTTTATTACCATCACCTAAACGCATAATTGCGCTAGGATCTTTTGCTTTTTTATTAATTTGATCTATTATTTGATCTAAATCTACATCATTTTTTTTTGCCATGATTCTCCCTTTAATATTCTCTTATTACTGCTACTAATTTACCTTGAATGATAAATTCATCACTTTCATTTACATGTATTATATTGTATTTATTGTTTCTAGGATGTAGCTCTATCCCATTAGAACCAATATAAAATCTTTTTAAAGTTGCCTCTCCATCAATACTTGCTATTACTGTATCACCAGGCTGAGCAACCTGTACTTTTTTAGCTATAATATAATCTCCATTTAATATACCATCATCTATCATTGAATCACCTTCTACTCTTAACATAAAATTATCTTTATTGCAATAAGCCTCCGGTGCATCTATATATTCAGTTTGCTCAAATACTTCAATTGGGGATCCTGCTGAAACAATTCCTAGTAAAGGTAGCTGATTTTGAATTTTACTTTCTAAAACTGATAATGCTCTTTTGCCATTAAATCCTTTTACTCTTTCAATTCTGCCTTCTTTTTCTAATTCTACAATATACCAATTGACTGTTCCTAATGAATTAAAATTTAATCCTTTCATAATTTCTATGAAGGTTGGTGGCCTATCATTTACTATTGTGAAGCTATTTATAAAGTCTAAAAATTTTTGTTTTTTTGGCGACAACATATTTACTCGTAAGTTTCTCGTAAGTATATTACAAACCAATTATCATATTAAGCAATATTTATTTTTATTATTAGCTTTATTTTACTTCTTTAAGAAGAGACGTAGCATATTCAAACATACCTGTGTTGCTATCCTTCTATGCTTCTCTCTATCCGGAATAAGATTAAATTTTTTAACAACTTGACGGTTTTTACTAACAATAGCAATATAAATTAACCCAACTGGCTTTTCTTTAGAACCACCTGACGGACCTGAAATACCTGTAGTTGCGATACCAATGTTACTTTTGAATTTTTTCATGACTCCTAGAGCCATTTGTAAAGCAACCTCACTACTAACTGCCCCTTTTTCAACTAATGTTTTTGCATTTACTTTTAAAATTTCTTCTTTAACTGAATTAGAATATGCAACAACACTACCAATAAAATAATTAGAGCTATTTGGTATATCTGTTATTTTTTTTGAAATATATCCACCTGTACATGATTCAGCGATTGCTATTTTTTTACCATTACTTATTAAATCTTTCGAAATTACTTGTTCCAATGTGTCATCATCAAAACCAAAAATATAATCATCAATTTTTTTTATAATTAAATTTTTAAAACCATCTAATGGAGTATTATTATTAGACATTAATCTGATTCTNACTCCAGAATAACTTGGTAAAAATGAAACTCTATAATTTTCTTTATTTTCATAAATCAANTCTCTTAAGATTTCGTAAAGCTTTGTTTCGTAAATACCTGCTGTTAAAATTGTAATATATTTTATTTTCTTTTTAAAAAAAGGTTCAATAAACTTTTTTGAAACGTGCTCATGATACATATTCTTCATTTCTGCAGGAACTCCTGGTAANATAAATAAGTCTGTATCATTATGCTTTAAAGCCATACCAATAGCTGTACCTTTTGAATTTGGTATGATACTACTAATTGATAAGATTTGAGATTGATTTTTTATTAATTCTTTACTGATAATTGGATATCTTTTTTCTAATGACTTCATATGTTTTAAATCACATATAAGCTCTGAATCAAAATAATTCATCANTGCATTTTTAGTAATATCATCATGAGTAGGACCCAAACCTCCNGTAATNAAAATAAATCGATTATTTTTNGATAATAAATAATCTAAACTAGAATAAATTTCTTNATAATTATCTTTAACAGTTAAATTATTTTTTACATCCAAAAAATCATATTTAGAAATCTCTTTAGCCAACCATGAAGAATTTGTATCTATTGTGAACCCATTTAATAATTCATCTCCAATACTTAAAATTGAAACATTTTTTTTCATAAATATATTCCAGATAAAATTAACAATGTAATTAATCCAGATAATATATCATCAAGCATAATACCTATTCCGTAATCAAAATATTGCGACCTATTAATAATGGATGGTTTTATAATATCTAAAAATCTAAAAATTAAAAAAGCTAACAAATACAATTCTAAAACCTTAGGTATCAAAAATAATGCAATCATCATACCTACAGCTTCATCAATTACAATATAACTAGGATCTTTTTCTTCTGAATNTTTATAAAAATTATAACAACAATAAAAACCTAAAAATAAATGAAAAATTATGAGAAATGATTGCAAAAATAAATTATTAGGTATAAAAAAATAAAATATAGTTACAAAAAAACTACATGCTGTTCCAGGAGCATACTTTATTCTTCCAATATCAAAATACCTTAGGAGAAAAAGATTTAGACTAGACATTTTTGTTCTTCAAGAAGTATTGATAAAAATAATCTAAACCAGATATAACAGTAACTATTGTACAAACCAACATGATTATATATATATAAAGATAGTCAATATTTAAAATTAAAATAAGAACGATTAAATGCATACAAATTACTTGAATCAGTGTTTTATTTTTTGCTAGCTTAGAGGTTTCAAAATTAATTTTTTCATTCTTTGATAAATTTCTTAAAAATGTAACTAAAATATCTCTTAATAATATAATTACAAGCATCCATAAAGGGAAAAATTCACTATCTATAGTATAATACAAAGTAAAAAAAACTGTTAAAACAAATATTTTATCTGCAAGAGGATCTAAATATTTACCTAAATCTGTAACTAAATCATGCTTTCTTGCATAATAACCATCAAAAAAATCAGTCAACGATATTAAAAGAATCAACAAAAATGATAAAATATAAAAAAATTTTTCATTTTGAATCATAAAGAAAATAAAAAATGGGGAAAGTANAATTCGTGAAACTGTGAGAATATTTGGTATTTTTTTTTTAAACACTAGAATTCAACTCTATCATTTAGTGAATGTGTTAATGTAAGCTCATCAACGTAATCAAAGCTAGCACCNACAGGAACACCTCTAGCTAANCTAGTAACCTTAATTTGACGCTTTTTTAANTCNTCNGCTAAAAAACTNGTAGTNGCATCTCCTTCNGAAGATGGCTCTAAGGCTAATATAACTTCTTGAGATGTATTTAATCTTGNGTATAATGACTCNATATTTAAATCGTCTGGNCTAATTCCNTCTATNGGATTAATCAAACCTCCTAAAATATGATANATTCCATTATATCCTGTTTTTTCAATAGCAAAAATNTCTGTAGGATCTTTAAGAATACATAAAATTTTTGAATCTCTGGATAAATCATCACAAATAACACATTTAGACTTTTCCATAAAACTATGNCAAATCTCACAAAAATCAATTTCATTTTTAACATCAATTATTGCATCTGAAAAAGGGAAAACTTCATCCTTATTAGTTTTTAAAATATAAATTGCCANTCTCTCTGCAGTTTTTTTCCCAATTCCTGGTAATTTAGCAAATTCATGAATCAAATTATTTAAACTTTCTGGAATTCCTCGCATAATTAAAATAAACCTGGTAAGTTCATCCCCCCTGTAACTGATGCCATTTTTTCCTTTGAAATAGAATCAACCTTTTTAATTCCATCATTNACTGCAACAACAATTAAATCCTCTAACATTTCTTTATCTTCTTTCAAAATTTCTGGATTAAGTGAAATAGAAAGTAAATTCTTTTTTCCATCAACGACCACCTCAACCATTCCACCACCTGATTTACCCTCAATTTTTAGTTGTTCAATTTCAGATTGTATTTGGGCCATTTTTTTTTGCATTTGTTGGGCTTGCTTCATCATTCCNCCCATTCCACCTTTTGGAAACATTATTATATTCTCCTTATCTTATTATTTCACCATCAAATTTTTCTAAAACATTCATAAATAAAGGATGNTCTTCATCTTTNCTTTTATTATTATCATTATTATTTTTCAATTCAATCTTACTTCCCTTTTTAATAATGATTTTAAAATCATTGTTCAAAATTGTATCAAAGCCATCTTTAATTATATCTATTCCGTTTAAAATCGATTCATAAATAAAATCACTTACATTATTAATTTTAATAGTTATTTCATACTTCNTAATACTTTGTATAATCATATTTTCAAGNAGAGATGAAACTTTACTATTTTTACTATCAATATAATTGATTATATCNTCTTGCTTNTTNAGAATTTCTTCCAANNTAAATTCTTTTTTTTCAGTTTTTTTTTCTACTGAAGTTTCATTTATTGATTTTTCATTTTCATTNCTNGTNTGTGAATCTATTTGATTTTTTTNNNCTGTTTTNTTTTGCTNAACTTGNAAAACAGATTTTTGAGTTTGATTTTGTTCAAAATCCACATTGTGTAATTNTTCATTATCACTTAAATCTTTTAAAATATCTGAAATATTAGCGAATTGATGATAATTACATAATCTAATCATAAGTAACTCTAATGCCAAATCAACTTGCTTCAGCTGTTTGACTTTCAATTCAAAATTTAAAATCAACTCCATAATTCTAATAATATACAATTCATCTATATGACTATTTTCTTGCAACCATTTTTCTTGCTCNAGATTACTATCTTTTCCAATTTTACAATGTAATAAAGAACGTAAAAAATTGTTAAAACCTGAAATAAAATCGTGGACAGATACACCCTCCATGATTATATTGTTTAATATAGTTATATTATTATTAACATCACCTTTAGATATTGAATCAAAGATAGTTAAATATATTTTATCACTTACTAAACCTAAAATTTTTTGNACTGANTTTAAATCAATTTCATTTTCACAATAATTTATTACTTGATCTAGATAACCCAATGCATCTCTCATACTTCCATCAGCTTTTCTAGCAATTAAATCTAATGATTGATCACAAAACTTTTTATCTTCTGATTTTAAAATTATAATTAGCTGTTTTTTAATATCATTCATTCCTAATCTTCTAAAATCATATCTCTGAGTCCTTGATAAAATTGTAGCTGGCATTTTATGAGAATCAGTCGTAGCTAAAATAAAAATAGTATGACTAGGAGGTTCTTCAAGTGTTTTAAGCAGTGCATTAAATGCTTCCTTAGTTAACATATGGACTTCATCAATAATATATATTTTATATTTACCATGGGCAGGAGCCAATGAAACATTTTCTCTAAGGCTCCTTATCTCATCAATACCCCTATTAGATGCAGCATCCATCTCAATAACATCAAATGATGAATTAATATCTTCGATTTGATTTAATTCTTTTGCTAAAATTCTTGCAGTTGTTGTTTTACCTACTCCTCTAGGGCCACTAAATGTGAATGCATGAGACAATCTATTAAAAGTAATTGCATTTTTTAATGCTTGAGTTATATGATCTTGACCAATGACTTGATCAAAATTTTGAGGCCTCCATTTAAGGGCTAAAACTTTATATACCATATTTTAATTTTCTGTGCACCAATAGTTGAATTCTCTGTTAACATTGAAAGAAAAATCTCTAACTCAACATCAGGATTCTACGGCACATAAATATAATTCCTACCGTTGCTTCTTTCCAGACCTGGCGGGGTTCAGAAAATACCTATTGCGTAGAGCTAATGTATCAATATTATTAATAAATCTTTTACAACATTCAGCAGCACCCGTCTATTGGAATTCAATCCTGCATATAGCGGGTTTCAGGTTACAGGAAACCGCTAACTTCCCATCTAGCACAGAGTTATTTCTTATTATTTTTTTTCTTATTTTCATAATCTGATATGTAAGAAGGCACTTCATCATCAGTTTCATTCAAATTAGAAACAGAATTATCATACTTTAATTTATGATTTTCAAATGCACTCTTTAATACAGATTCTACATCATTTTGAAACTCTTCAATTGTTTTATTTAATCTTTTCTTAAGTTCTTCCAACATTAACGGACCATAATCGTTTTCTAATTGATTCATTAAATCATCAACTTGAATTAATAAATCTCCTTTTTTATCCGTATTAGTTGCTTTCTTTTTATTATTTTTATTCATTTTATTCATTTTTATTATCCTTTAAAAATAGTGCTCCATAAATAATTAATAAAGAAGCAATAACAAATAATGGTACAGATAAATAGAACCAAAAATTATTAGAACTATGCTTTTGTATATAAAAACCAAGGACATATCCTAAAGACAAACCAAGCAGAGACATACCAATTAATACATAAAAAAAAGATTTAAAATTCATACTAAAAAGATGCTCCAATATTTAATCCAAAATTTAAAAAATCAAGTTCTTTCATCATGCTTCCATCAAGATCTGAATCGTAATATACTTGCGATAGATCGATAATCAAAGATAATACAGGTGTAATTTTTAAACCAATATTTGCTCCTAAAACTAGCTCTTGTTTATCAGAATCTCCAATGAAAAATATATTTTGAAAATAAAAATCTAAATTTGAAATATTTTTAAGATATCCATCTCCTATTGAAATATTAGATTCTAAAGTGTAATAGGCATTATTTACTAATAATGGAATTGTCTGTGTTAGTCTACTAAAAAGAATAGAAAAATCAGCTTTATTTCTAAAGGTATAATTATATTCAATTGTAAAACCTCTTATGGGTGAAGGATTAAATTTATTCAGTATCATTGGATAAATTTCTTTTGGAAGCATAAACTCTGTTAATTCTTCATTGATTGCAAAACTATTAAGCATATCAATTTGTTCAGATAATAACATAAAGTTTTGATTATTAAAATCTAAAGGCTGATCAATTTTAAAATATACTGCTCTATTGTAAAGATAATTAGTATTGAAGTATGATGGATAAAATCCAGCAGAGTTATAATTATTTGAAAATTTAATTTCATGTACATTCTGTAACTTAACTGATATACCAGGAGTCATCATACCCCAAACTCCCTTTCTTTCAGCTACCTCTACACTTCCAATAGACCCAGTTCCATTATTTCTAGCATAATGAATATTTTCTGGATACCATATTCCTACTAATTCGCCAAATAATGAAACTTCATAATTCATATTTTTAATAAAATCAAAATTAAAATCAAACTCCGCTGCTTTTACATTTCTTGAAGGTAGACCTTTATAATTTTCATAATCATTTGGGAAGTCATATATAAATCTGTATTGACTAAAAACATTTAAATCTTGAAAAAAACCGAATCCCAAAGTTAATGGGAATCTGTGTGATAAAAATAAAGAAGAATGTAATCCTATCACTCCTCCCTCTCTAAAGTAGTCTCTAATACTTGGAATAATGAATCGGAAATTTAAAAAATCATTTCCTAACTTATATTTTAAATCAATTCCAAAATTATTGTAAGGATAATCAAACGAATTTGAAATTGAATTAACTAAATATCCATTTCCAAAGCTAACTTTCTCTATTTCTCCTGCATATAATTGAAAACTATTTTCATAATTTTCAAATTCATAAATGAAATTTATTTTTTCAAGAAAGTTATTTTTATCATACCAATTACTTTTAGAAATTTTTCCATCTGAGTTTAAATAAAAATCCAATTTAGCACTAAAAGTAAAATTTTTATTTTTATAAAAAGGGAAAAAACCAATATTAAAAAAATTATCATTTCTAATATACCTGGGTCCCGAGCTAAAACTAAAATAAAATCCGTCACTTTCTCTTGTCTTCTTTTGAATTTTTCTATATTGTGGGACTAAATCATCATCATGAAAAATAATATCTATATTATTATAATCTGACTTTTTTTGTTCATTTATTTTATTTTCTAAAATATATTTAGGAAATTCACTAGTACCGTCTTCTAAAACTTTTCCTGTTCGATTTATTTTATAGCCTATAAACTGGACTAACTGAATTCTTGATTTTTTGTAATTATTAAAAATATCCAAATTAGATTTCAAAGAAATAATTTCATCTGCATTAATACTTGTGGAAACCCAAACTGCATTATCATTTAAATAAATATCATTATGTATAGTTTTAATGTAAAATTTTTCATCTATTTTAGCAGTTTTTCCATAAACACTTCCATTAATGAGAGTAATAGTTTTTGAAAAATCATCAATATAAATTTTAATTTTTGTGTTAGAGTCTAATTTTATTAATGATGAATTATCATTAAATAATATTTCACATGTAGAATTATCTACTGATGAAATAATATCATGATTAAAAATTAAATTTCCCAACAATGGATATGACTGCCTATCTAGGACTATATTTTCAACATAACAATTACCATCAATAAAAGACACATATCCAATTCCATCTAGATCTTTAGAAATAATGAAACTTAATAGTGTTATAATAATATATATATTTTTTTTCATCTTATTCTCTGCGGAGAGGGGGAGATTCGAACTCCCGGTAGACTTTCATCTACACACGCGTTCCAGACGTGCACCTTAAACCACTCAGACACCTCTCCTTTATTAAATAACATTAAATTAAGATAGCATAATTTATATTATCTCTTATTTAAAAAAAAATCTTGTAAAATTTTCTTGCAATCATATTCTAAAATACCACCTTCAACAAAACTTAAATGTGGCATATCAAATTCTAATTTAGACTGTAAAATTTCTAAGTTTACTCCCTCATCATTTGCCCCAAAATATACATTAGAAATTCTAGAATTTCTAATTGCTCCCCAGCACATTAAACAAGGTTCTTTTGTTACATAAAGACTAGACTTATTTAGCCTCCAATCACCTAGACTATCTGATGCTGAAGTAATTGCTAAAATTTCAGCATGAGCTGTTGAATCTTTTAATGATTCTACTTGATTATATCCTTTGCCTATTATTTTATTATCTTTAACTATGACTGCTCCAATAGGGACTTCATCTTTTTTTAAAGCATAATTAGCTTGATCAATTGCTTTTGTCATCCAACGCATATTATCATTAATAATCATAATGTATTTAGAAAATTTAATATGCTACATGAAACTACTCCAGCAGTTTCCGTTCTTAATCGACTAGTACCTAAAGTAATTGGATGATGATTCATTTTTTTTGAAAGTTTTATTTCATTAGATGTAAAATCACCCTCAGGTCCAATTAAAATGCAGTGTTTATAATTATCAGATATTTCTTTTCTATAATGAAATAAATTTTTTCTATTTTCATTTTCTAAATGACATATAAACATATTACTTTTATTGTTAACATTTACAAAATCATCAAAATCAATAATATCATTAATTATTGGTATTTTAGCTTTTAATGTTTGTTTCATTGCAGATAGTGCGGTTCTATGTAACCTTTCCAATTTAATTTTTTTTCTAAGTGTCCTTTCACATCTAATAAAAGAAATTTCATCTACTCCTATTTCAATTGATTTCTCGACAAACCACTCAATTCTATCATGATTTTTTATAGGGGAAATAGCAATATGTATATAATAGTCTCTACAACTGTAATTCTCAAATATTTTATCAATTCTAACATAACAATTTTTCTTAGTTATTGATATTAACTTACCTTGATACAAAGTTCCTTTTCCATCAACAACATTTAAAGATTCGCCTTCTTTTTTTCTTAAAACTCTAATACAATGTTTTGATTCATGTGTATTTAGCTTTATGACATCATCATGTATATCATCAGAATAAAAAAATTCCATTTATCTTAAAATTGGCTTTAATACATCAATTGAACCATCGATATCATCATACTGAGGAATATTTAAAATATTACATATCAGTGGATATATGTGTATTAATTCAAATGTTTCAATTTTTAAATTTTCTTTAATTTTTGGTCCATAAGCATAAAAAATTGCATGCATGTTCATTTGATTTGAATCATATCCATGCATTCCTTTTACAGGTAATTTACCATTATACTTTTTAAAAATATTAGAATCATAAATCATCCAACCTTCATCAGCAAGCAAAATATAATCAAATAAAGGATTATCATAATGTAAATCCTCATTATTAAAAGAGGATACTATTTTTGTATTAGGGATGTTAAGCTGATTTAATAAGTCTCTGGATTGTGAGGTATCTTTAATACTAACCAACGGACCTTCTCCATCTATAATTCCATCAATATTAAAGTCATCAATATTAATTACTCTCTCTTCAGATACTGTAGCCATCCCATGATCACTCAAAACAATTAAATTGATTTTATTAAAAATGTCAAGCCTTGTTAATGATTTTAATAAATATCCTAAAATTTCATCAGATTTTTTAATTTGTTCATTAACCTCTTCAGAATCGGCTCCATAAACATGACCCGCATGGTCTGGTTCATTAAAATACAAACAAACTAATCTTGGCCTTTCTTCAACAGGCAGACTAAACCATTCAATTACCTGGTCAACTTTATCTTTTGGATTAACTCCATTTTTATAATTTTTATAATATGTTGGATAAAATCCTTTTATAGGAGCTTCAGATCCAACCCAAAAATAAGTAGCAGAAATTAAATTATTTTTTTCAGCAGTTACCCAAATTGGTTCAGCTCCATACCATTTAGCATCTTGTACAGTAGTCATATCCTTATATGAATATCTTTCAATATTTTCATTATCAAAAATTTTTGAAAATTCATTACCAATAATTTTATGTTTATTTGTATAACACCCTGTAGCAATAGCATAATGATTTGGGAAAGTAAATGAAGGGAAAATTGGCTTTAAAGATTGTGACTTTGTACCCCACTTTTCTAAATAATCAAAATTAGGAGTTTCTAAACGATTAGTATAATCGTATCTGAAACCATCAAAAGAAACTAAAAGAACATACTGATCTTCATTCGATTGTGCTGTCAAAAATGAAAAAATAATTAAAAGATATAAATTTACTTTATTTATTTTCATCAATTTGCTTTAATGATTCTTCATATAATTTTTTACAATCTTCATAACCCCAATTGGGCCAATATTTTTTTGCTTGAAAAACACTATAGTATTCTAAAGCATTTTCAAGTATTGGAAAAGCTTTTTCTACTCCTCCACCAAAAGCAGAGGGAGTATAGAATTTACTTTGACCTTCTAAAAAATGCGGACGAGGATTTTGAATATTAAAAGATTTTGCTTTTTCTATACTTTTTCCTGAAATTGAACCATATTTCATTCCATTAACCATTGGATTTATAAATATTTTGGCAACATATATCATTGCTCTTAGTGTATGTATTTCAGATTGTGCTAATGAGTCAATACTAGAAATATTTAAAGTATCAAATGGAGCAAGAATATCTAAGGCCTTATTTAAATATTCTTCTTTTATATCTGATTCTTCTTTTATCATGCTAATTTTGGTATTACAAAAGGCATAATAATAACTAGATAACCAATCTGTTTTTTGAACCTGTGAAATACGATAAAATAAGTTTGATGTTTTGAGGTAATCAGACTCTGTTTCACTATTTTCAAACATTTCGATTCCTCTATCCATTGATTTATAATATCTTTCAGAAAAATCAGAACAAAACAATGTACTAGCTAGCAATATATATATAATATTCTTCATTATTAATCCTCAATTGAAAAAAACATAAAACAACCAATAAAAATACTCCTTAAACTAGAAGGAAGTTTTTCCTCTTTAATTTCTGATCCATCAAAATCAACGTATTCATATCCAAAACTATTTCTATAACCAAATGGATTAGATATATTAAAGAAAATCACCATAAATCCATTATCAATATTAGGTAAATAACTTCCACCTATATCAAATGATAAATAAGGTTCAGACTCATATTGTTGTTCATTCCAAATATCATAATAAGGGAATCCAGATGTGGCTGTTATAGCTAAACTGGTATTAAAACCAGAATCATCAGAAAGTTTAAATCCATTTTTATAAATGAAAGTTAGCTTATGGTTTGATGCAAAACTTGGGATAACTTCATTTGAAAATTGTTTAAATTTTCTTTTACTATCTAAATAAGAATATGCAATCCAAAAATCTTGTCCAATTCCATCAGATGTTTGATCATATCTCCAAAAAAGCTCAGCACCTCTAGAATATCCATAACCATTATTTAATATATTATTTACGCATGAATAAATACCATCATCACATCCATTTTGACTCTCCAATGTTATTAAATTATCATATTCTTTATCAAAAATTTCTAATCTAATCATTTTCCCTTTTTTGGACCATTCATAGTTTAAAATATGATGAACTGATTGTTCAAAGTCTAAATCTGAAAAATTTAAATTTGTAAAATTAATATTATTATTTCTATACCATTGATCAAAGCCTATTTCTGGTGTTTGATAAAACTTTCCATATGCATAAGATACTTGTGAGTTACGACCTAATTTATATGCAGCTGAAAATCTTGGTGAGATGGTTGACTTATTAAGAAAATGTGAATCCTCATATCTTAAACCGGCATTAAATGCAAATTTTCTAAATAGTCTAAAATCAAGATTTAAAAAAGTGGTAGATAAAAATTCATCTAATTTTACTTCAGATGATAAATCATTATTAACAATATTGATATCTTGATTATCTATAAGAGTATCTTTAAAGACATAATTTAAAAAGTTACTTGATTGATCAAATAAATGCATCCCTAAACTAACTTTTGATTTACCTAAAAATTTTTGCGTCAAAACTGCTCTTACCTGTGATAAATCATCATAAGAATCTGCATCATATGTAATAGATTCATCGTTAAAATTAATAATAGCCTGTGCATCATTTTCATTTTGAGAATAAGAAATTCCTAGTTGAATATTTCTCTTATCATTTAATTCACCTTTATATGTTGATAAAATAAAAGTATTATTATTTTTTAAGTTAAAATTTGATCCTATTTCAGCATCATAAGTTGATGTTCCCAGAGAATAATCAGTATATTTTCCTAAGTATTTATAAACACCTTTATCAAACTTTTTTGCATAATTAGTTTTAATTTCAAATCCAGATGGGGGTTTACTAAAATTAGTTCTTTCTTTAATATAGTCAGACAAGAAACTTTCTCTATTAAAATCCTGAAAATATTTAATATTTGTATAATCTAAGTTAATACCACATACTGTGCTATCATTACCATATGCTCTACCATACGACATACTTAAGGGCGTTAAACCAAAAGTATTCGCATTAAAATCACCAAATCTACTCCATGTTTTTAAATCAACAATAGCTGATAATGCCTGACCATATTGTGCAGAATAACCACCTTGACTAAAGGCAGTCCCTTGGAAATCAAATGGCTCAAATCTACCACGTTGTGGGATATCAGGGACATCACTAAAATATGGATTTTGAATTAACATGCCATCTACGATTTGTTTTGCTTCTGTAGCATCTCCTCCTCTGACATAAATTCCTTCTTTATCAGCTTGAGGTTGAGTTCCAGGTAATGCTTCTAAAGCACCTGATATCTCGCCTCTCGCACTTGCAATAGTTACAATATCAATAGGATCTAAAACAATTACTTTTTCGTCATCACTAGCACCAAAAGAACCTGCAGTAATAACAACTTCATTTGCCTGAGTTATAAGTTCTGTTAGTGTAATATCAAAAAACTCATCAGAGTTTACATTAAATTCTATCTCATATGTCTCGAAACCAACGTAACTTACAACTAGTGTATGTATTCCTGTTTCATAGGTTTCAAAAGCAAATTCACCATTCAAATCAGTTGAGATACCATCAAATGTGTCTTTTAAATAAACATTTGCATATGCAATGCCTTCATTTAATTCATTAACAACTTTTCCAGAAACTATAAATGGAAAAATAAATGAAATCTGGAAAAGAACTAAAATCTGTTTAAAGTAATTCATTTTTTATCAAAGTAATTAGTTATTTTTTCATCTAATGGATTTACACTTTGAGAAAAAAATTCAATCAATTTACCTTCATCATCTATTAAGTATTTACAAAAATTCCATGAAGGAGCACTATTGTTCCATCCATTTAAATCTTTATTAGATAACCAAACATACAGAGGATTCTGATTTTCTTTTTTCTTTACAACTGACTTTTCAAACATTGGAAATGTTACACCATATTTTGTGGAACAGAAAGTTTTAATTTGACTATTTTTAGCTGGTTCCTGCCATAAAAAATCATTTGCTGGGAATCCTAAGACTACCAAATCATCTTTGTATTTCTCATGTAATTTTTGCAAGTCAGAATACTGGTAAGTATAACCACATTTAGAGGCTACATTTACAACTAACATTTTTTTACCTTTAAACTCCTTTAAACTAACTTTTTCTCCATCGATTGAAGTAAGTTCGTAATCATAAATAGACTTTGAAAAATTTTTTAAATCAACTTTTGTGTTTTTGTCAAAATATGAATACAGAATTGAACAAAATACTACAATCAATATTGGAATTGAATAATTTAATATTTTCATAACTTCCATCTCCTTTATTTAATTTTTTCAGCATGATATAAAATATCATTAAAAACATCTAAAACGCTGTTTTCTGCAATTTTATTAATAATAAACTGGGGTACTCTAATTTTTGGATTCATATAGTAAAAATGATAAAGTTTCTCATTAATTATCTCCCATGACCCTGCACCTTCATCAAGAATTTTATATGAATCAGTTCTAAATCTATCAAATTTACTACTATTTTCATTCACTAATTCCCAATTTAGACGATTTTTTGATGACATGTACATTTTAAAAATGATATGTCTATTTTTTACAAAAGGAATCATGTTAGTTATGCTTTGATATACATAAAGAGTATCTGATGTAGATTCAGTTGTTAAATTTTGAGTCGAAATTTTTTTATTTGAAATTATTAAATGATAATTATCAATATCTCTAATAGTATTAAATATCTTATCTTTCATACTAGAGTCTACATCTTTATAAATTTTAATAACTGGAAAGCTCTCATTATCCAACCTAAAAACTTTTATTTTATCTTCAGTGGTATATCTAAAATTCCAATTCATTGAATCTATCATTTTTGTCAAAATATGACTATTATTAGAAAAAAGTAAAGAAAGATTTATTACTAATATAAATTTATAAATTTTCATTTAATTTAACCGATGTATAGTTGAGTATTAAAAAACTAAATGACCATAGAGGCACAAGGATGAAATACGTTTCTATTACATCATAATTAAAATTAATAATTCTAATTTTATTTGCTGATACATACATTAAAGGAGCAATAAGACCACCTATTATGAAAGAAACAAGATATCTTTTATAAATCCACTTAAAACTGTGGAAAACAGTCAATGAATAACCTATCCATAAAATTAATATCCAAATAGGGATAGGTAAAAATTTACTAGTAAACATTCCCTTGTAAGTCATCAATCCAGAAAAATAGAATAAAGATTCTAAAGTAAAACCAAAAACTAAACAAAAAAGCATATACTTAAATTCTTTTAACTTGTCTTTTATAATAAAAAAATGAAAAATAAAGTAAGTAATTGCTAAAATAGGACCGATTAAAAATTTATTATTTGCTACGCCCCAAAATGTTGTCCACCAGTAGATATATAAATAAAAACCATTGAATAATAAGAAAAACTTACTTTTTTCCATTTAAAAGATAACTAAGATTTTCTGACTTAAATGCAATCGGTTTAATATTATATCTTTTAAAAATATGAGCACTTTCACATGTATTACCTTCAAGCAACATAATAATTTGATCTCTGGATATTGGAAACCAACTAAAGCGTTCTAATAAAAGAGCCATCATATATACACCCATCGCTGGAGCTGGTACAGTAAGCTTACGTTTATTGTATGCTTTCGAAATTATTGATATAATTTCATTCCAGGTAAATGATTTTCCACCTAGTTCGTAAACCTTTTTAAAAGCATGGTTATTTTCAATACAATCTACAAAAATTTTTGCAACATCTTTTACATGAACTGGACTCATTCTAAACTTTCCTGCAGAAAAAATATTTACACCGCTAAAGAAAGACGGGGCAGGAAAAGGCAACGATAACATATCTTTTTTAAGTTCGCTACAAAACTCTTTTTTTCCGCTTGAATCTCCAAAAACTAATGACGGCCTAATAATTGTCCAATTCTTAATATTATTTTTTAAATGAACATCAGCATAATATTTTGTTCTTTGATAACCTGTCCCATTTGACTTAACACCATTTGCTGACATCATTATAAATCTATCAATATGATGTTTTTTACATAAATCAATTACAAGCTTTGCACCTTCATAGTGTAATTTATCATATGTTATACCTTGCGATTTAAATTCTCTTATTATACCTATATTATAAATTACAGTTTCAGCTTCTTTCAGTACTTGCTCAACAACCTCTGCATCTTCAATATCACCATGGATAATATCGCATTTATCAGCATCATCTAATTTATTTTCACTACCCTTTCTAACCAAAGCAGTCACAGAATAATTATTTTTTATTAGCTCTGAAACTATATAGTTTCCTACAAATCCTGTTCCACCAAAAATTGCAACTTTCATATATATCTCCTTATAGAATAGATAAGTTTAATATTTTATAATTAAAAAAAAATATAGTGCACGTATTGCACGTTTTATATTAACAATAATACTTCTTATAACCAAGGATTTTGTACACCCGGTAGGATTTGAACCCACAACCTCTTGATCCGTAGTCAAGCGCTCTATCCAATTGAGCTACGGGTGCAATTATTTTTAAAAAAAAACAAACACAATTAAGCAAGCTTTTATTAAGTTATTAAATTAGCATTTATTAATATCTGAAACAAATAATGAAAAGCAGCAATTCTATACAATTTATTCATGCAAATGGTTTTCCACCAAAAGCTTACACAAGCTTAATATGTAATATAGAAAAAAAATATAATGTTATTCCGAATGAACTTTTTTCCAATGAAATCAATTTACATAATATTAAAGATTGGGATTTTTTTACAAAAAGATTTCTAAAAAAAATAGATAATAATAAAAAACACATAGGTATTGGACATTCAATTGGAGGAAATATTATCCTGAGATCTTCTATTTATAGACCTGATTTATTTTCTAAAATAATTTTATTAGACCCAACAATTTTCGTACCAAGATTTATATTTTTTTGGAAAATCATATCACTATTTAAAATAGATGATTATTTACATCCTGTATCAAAAAAAGCACTTTCAAGAAAAACAAAATTTGCTAACTATAATGAAATATTTAATTCTTACAGAACAAAAAAAATTTTTAAATATATAAAAAACGAAAATTTAAAACATTATATAGACTCAATAACAAAAATAAATAGTAGTAATGAACTGGAGCTAACATATCCTAAAGAATTTGAATATAAAATATATAAGACTGGAATTGTAAATGATAATTTTATTTGGAAAAAATTAAATAATACTGAAATTCCCACTCTTTTTATTACAGCCAAAAATTCAAATACTTTTTTAAAATCTGCAGAATCAAAAATAAAAAAAAATAAAAATAAAAACATATCAATCATAACTATTGATAAATATTCCCATTTATTTCCACTAGAAATACCTGAAAAAACAGCAAAAATCATTAATAATTTTATTATTTAAATAAAAAAAAAAAGGGATATATACATATCCCTTTTTTATCAATTAAATTAATTAAATAACTATTAACTACTTAACTAAAACAGCTTTCTTAGTCTCTGTATAGCCATTCATCATCATATTTATGTAATAAACACCTGATGCAAGTTCTCCTGCATTCCAAACAGCCTGATAACTACCTTCAGTCTGAAACCCATTATGTAGTACTGCTACTTCTTGACCTAAGATATTGTATACCGATAGACGTAGATTACCTGCTTGTTCAACACTGTAATCAACTTTTGTAGTAGGATTAAATGGATTTGGGTATAAGCTTGTTAATGAAAAATTCTTTGCTTCTATCCATCTTACTGACATCTTATCACCTGCTAAATTTCCAGCTAAAATGCTTATATCATTTTCTCTATCTAGATTCGAACCATTGATAACTTTAATTGTTAAGCTTTCATCAAAAGTTTTACCCTCTAGAGAGTATATAAGAGCAATATTTTCATTAGCTTCTAAATTTTTAGAAATTGTAAATAAATCATTATTGATTATTTCAATATCTGATACCTCTTGATTGAACTTAATCTCTAATCCTGCAGCTGAGGCAGAATTAAAAGTTAAATATAAATCATTACCATTAATATCAGATGTTACATCAACAAAATTATCTGTAGATACATACTGATTTAAATTACCAAGAATGACATTAATAATTTGAATAACATCAAGAATATTCAAACT
>PANV01000018.1 GCA_002707765.1 Fidelibacterota bacterium | reverse complement strand
CTGCTTCTGCTTCAGGAGCTGCTTCTGCTTCAGGAGCTGCTTCTGCTTCAGGAGCTACTTCTGCCTCTGGGGCTGCCTCTACTTCTGCTTCAGATTCAACTGAAGTTGATGATTTTTTAATTTTTTTCTTTTCTAGCTTTGATGCTTCCTTGGCCTTTTGTCTATCAGACCATTCTGCTAATAATTTTTCAATCTTATCTTCTTTTGTACCCTTTTGAATTAAATCCCATTTGTAACTAAGGCCTGTTCTTTTAAATAAACCAGATACAGTATCAGAAGGCATTGCACCTTGTTTTAACCAATATAAAACACGCTCTTCTTTTAATTCACAAGAAACTCCATCATGCACGGGGTTATACCATCCTAATCTTTCAATTTCAAGACCATCTCTTCTTTTTCTAGAATCTATAGCAACTAATCTGTAAAAAGGTCTTTTCTTTCTACCCATTCTTTTTAATCTAATTTTAACAGCCAAATCAATCTCCTTACATTATTTTTAATTTAATTTAAAAGGGAATCTTCCTAATTTCATTTTTTTTGTTTTTTTCATCAAACTTTTTAATTGATTAAATTGTTTAATTAACCTATTAACTTCGTTTATCGTTCTACCTGAACCTTTTGCAATTCTAGCTCTTCTAGATCCGTTTATTATACTAGGATTTTCTTTCTCTTTATTAGTCATTGAACCAATTATTGCTTCCAACCATTTAAACTGATTTTCATTAAAATCAAAATTTTTAATTTTTTTTAAACCTGGAATAAAACTTGAAATTTCTGCTAAAGAACCAAGCTTTGAAAACTGTTTCAACTGATTAGAAAAATCATTAAAGTTAAATTGATTACTAATAATTTTTTTTTCTAATTCTTGTGCATTTTTTTGATCAAAATTTTTCTGAGCTTTTTCAACTAAACCTAGAATATCTGATAAACCAAGTATTCTTCTAGCAATACTATCAGGATTAAATTTTTCAAATTTATTAATACCTTCACCAGTAGTTATAAATTTTATAGGACATCCCGTAACCTCTTTAACTGATAAAGCTACTCCACCACCACTATCGCCATCCATTTTAGTTAAAATAACACCCGTTAAATTGACCATATCGGAAAATAGCTTAGAAGAATTAACAGCATCTTGTCCTGTCATACCATCTGCAACGTAAAATATTTCATTTGCAGAAGTCAAAGTGATAATTGACTTAAGCTCGTCCATTAATAAATTATTAGTATGCAATCGTCCAGCAGTATCAATTATAACTAAATCATTTTTATTTGTTTTAGCATATCTCATAGAATTAGCCACGACTTCAATAGCCTTACTGCTCTGATCAGAATAAAAATCAATATTGTTAGATTTTGAAAGCGTTCTTAGCTGTTCTATTGCAGCTGGACGTTCTAAATCTGCAGCAACCAATAAAGGTTTTTTATTAAATTCCCTTTTCAAAAAGCTAGCAATCTTAGCAGAAGTTGTTGTTTTACCAGAACCTTGAAGACCAGCTAATACTAAAAATGTTGTTCCCGATTTGTTAAAATTAAAATCTTTTTGATCTGATGATAAAAAATCAATTAATTGATCTAGAACAATTTTAATAAATTGCTGACCTGGAGTTATGGAATCAAAAACTTTTGCTCCTAAAGCATTATCTTTAACTCTATTTATAAATGAACTGACTACTTTATAATTTACATCTGATTCTAAAAGAGCTATTCTAATTTCTCTGATAGACTTAGATATATTCTCTTCAGAAATCTTACCATGACCTCTGATATCATTAAAAATTTTTGAAAATTTTTCTTGTAATCTATTAAACATCTATAAAAAACTCGATATAATTAAAGCCTGCAAATTTAGTATTTTATATGTCATAATGCAAGAATATCTTTAGATTATAATTTTAAGATTAAATATCTTTAAAAATCTCCTGCAGTTCTTCTAACTACTATTTCTTCAAAAACAGTATTGCCTTTTGCAATAATAGAATTGACAACTGCTTCAGAAACATCATCAATAGACAACATCTCATCTAAGGGGAATTCTCCTTCAACTTTATCCCAAAATGAAGTATTTGTTGCTCCAGGATGAATAGATATAACTTTGATATTTTCAGATCTAAGCTCTTCCCTTAGACTAGATGCGAAACCTCTAAGTCCATATTTTGATGCAACATAAGCTGTAGAATTTGGGTATGGATTAATTCCAGCAACGGAATTAATGAAAACTATTTTCCCATTTTTTTTATTAATCATTGAATCAACTACTAGCTTTGTCATAAGGAAAGAACCACGTAAATTTGTATTAATTTGATTATCCCATTCACTAACGCTTGTATTTTGTATTTTATTAAAAATACCTATACCAGCATTATTAACAAGAACTTCAACATTTTCAAGATTAATTTTTGATGATATTAATTTTAAAGATTTTGCATCACTTACATCAGCACATACCAAAGAACAAATAAAATTTTTCGATAGAATTTCTTGTTCAACTTCTTTGAGTTTTTTTTCATTTCTTGAAATCATTACAACATGAAATTGTTTTTCAGCTAAATCAATACTTATTTTTTTTCCTAAGCCAGTAGATGCTCCCGTAACTATAGCTAATGGTTTATTGGTTGATTTAATCATTTTAAATTTATAATCCTCATTTTTTAAAAATTTTAAAGCACAATTTAATACTATAATTTGTTAATTTATAGTAACATGTTTAGAATTATAATTTTAAGAATTATTTTAATGGGTATAATATTTAGTCAGTATAGCCCTTACATAATTTACACGTCTGAAGATTTCCATTTAGCTGCACAAAACATAGCTGATCTACACGAAAATATCATTCCTCAAATATCTGATTTAGAGCCACTAGATACAGAAATCATCTTTAAAGAAAATAAAGGAATTAATGAATTCATGAGCTATTTAAATACTTATGACATTGACTGTAATGAATTTATTACGGAAACTGAATGTAATGAAAATTCATTGTGCAAATGGGATAGCGGCGAATCTTGTAAAAATATATCAAAATATCTTTTAATCATCGGTGATGAGACAATAATAAATTCTATTTCATCATCAACAACATGTGGATTAAATAGCTATAGTGACGATTTGTTTAATCCTGACTTTAATATTGGAAGATTAGTTGTAAATAATCTTGATGATGCAATAAATCAGGTAAATAAATTAATTTTATATAATACTAATTTCGAGTCTGGTACTTGGAAAAATAAACTTCTTCTTATTGCTGATGATAATAATAATCCATCTAACCCTAACTCAATTACTGAATTAAATCATACCTTAAATACCTCAAGTATTTATATAAAACTTAAGGATGATATACTTATTCAGACAATCTACGCAGAAGAATTTTCAAACCAAGCTGAGATTACTAATAATATTATTAATTCAATTAATTCTGGTATGGGACTCATCAATTATATTGGTCATGGAACAGATGAAAGCTTGGCACATGAGTTAATCATTAAAATGGATAGAGATCTTGACTTAATTAGTACTAACAATAAACCCCCAATATGGGTTGTTGGCACATGCAGCTTTGGGAAGTATATTAATAACACATGTATGGCTGAAGAACTTATGAAGAAAGAAGATGCAGCAATTGCAATTATTTCTACTAGCGATGGCATACCTGCATCAACAAATAATACTTACCTCAATGCCTTTTATGATAAAATTCAGGAATACATATATGGCTCAAATTTTAGGTTAGGAGATGTATTCAAATTAGCTAAATCTGAATTTTCAAATCAAGAGTGTACTCCTTATAAATTTCAATTATTTGGAGATCCTGCGTTACCCTTAAAATTTCATAAGAAATTAAATAATATTATAGATAGGCCTAATGATATTATCATTGGAGGTCTCAATCAAATAGAAATAAATAATCAATACAATGATGTACATCATTTTAGAGTTAGTGCACCAAATATAATTTCACAAGTTGGAAATTCAGAATATGAAAAGCCAGGTCAAATTTTGTTTGAAGGTACAAGCTATGGTAATTATATAAATTTTTTAACTCCAATCGATGCAATATATAATCAAGCTAAAATTTTTATTTTGAGTGAAAACACATCGGGTATTAATAATAATTTCATTCAAGTTGAAAGCAACTTAAACTTAAATTTAAACTTAGATAACGATATACTTAATGATTTAGTTGGGCCTGAAATATTTGTATATCATAATGATATTGAACTTAAAAATAATTCATCTATTTTTAGTCCATTTAATTTCAAAGTAGAATTTAGAGATAGACTTCCAATAAATTTAAGTGGATTTAATTTTCATTTTTTAAAATTTTGGATAGACGATAGAATCGATGATCAAATTATATTAAATAATTTTCCATTTACAGCAACATCAGATACAAGCGGATATATTAATTTTTCTATAGATGATAGTTGTTTTACAAACCAAAATCACTTAATAAATGTTGAGGGTTGGGATATTTTGAACAATAGAAGTGAGATAAATCTTAACCTGCAAATCTTGAACGAAACATCTGATTTAATTTTTGATGTTTTNAATTTACCTAATCCATTTCGTGAAAAAACATTTTTTACNTTNAAAATGAAAAAACCTGAACCAATAAATATTNATTTAAGAATTTTAGATAAAAATGGNAGNGAATTAAAAAAAATTAATNAANCTANATCNGAAGCACAAAGTTATCATGTGATTCCAAATAACGGTTGGGATGGAAAAAATAAGTATAATCAAAAGCTTAAAAATGGTACTTATTTTTATTTATTAGAAGTTACAAATAAACAAAATGAATTATTACATAGNAAAATTCATAAATTTTCAATAATAAAATGACTGATATTATACTTGCATCTAAAAGTCCCAGAAGAAAAAANATTCTTNAAAAAACAAATTTAAAATTTAAAATATTAAATTCTGAATTTNATGAATCAAAAATTAATTTTAATGATTTCACNCCNTCNTCTTATGCTNTATGTTTAGCTANNAAAAAATGTTTNAATNTTTCAAATNTTAATAAAAACTCATTGGTAATTGGAGCNGATACAGTTGTTATTGCAAAAAATAAAATTCTTAATAAACCGAGCAATAAANAAGAAGCTATAAATCACCTGAAATTTTTAAGNAATAATTCACATGAAGTNTACACTGGAGTATCAATTATTTTAGAATCAAAAAAAATTNAATTATCATTTTTTGAAAAAACAATAGTAAACTTTTATAAAATAAATGAAAAAGAAATTATTTATTANGTAGAAAACTATAAACCATATGATAAGTCNGGAGCCTATGGTATNCAGGATTATAGTATGNTTTTTGTTAAAAATATTGAAGGTTGTTTTAATAATGTTATTGGATTTCCANTATCAAAATTTTATAAATTATGCAGTATGAATTCTACTATTTATAAAATAATTGAGTCTAATAAAAATGGCTAAAGANCAAGAAGAAAAATATTTTTTTNATGATTTTAAGGACAATAGAAAATCNCTTAATTTAACTGTTGATGATATAGTTAAATCTACTAAAATTCAAAAACAATANATNATTGCTATNGAANAAGGTGAGTTTAGNAAACTACCNNCTGTATATTCTNNGTTATTTTTAAAATCNTATTGCAAAATAACAAATCTTGATCAAGAAAAAATNTTATTTGAATTTANTAAATTTTTAAAGGGNAATAAATCTNTNAGNTCAACAAATAAAACTCCTTCTTTNATCAAAAATAANAAAAGTTTAAATGATTTAAAATCAAANAATAAATTANTATCATCTGATGATTCATCCTATTTTATAAANAGAACTAACCTNCTATCATTTNNNTTTGCATTAGTTNTAATNGTTTTATCCTGGATTACTATTNCAAGTATATCAAAAAATAATTANATCAAATATCAGACTAAATTTGATAANACTAAACTTAATTGGGATTACTTAAANAACTTAACANTAGCTGATTCACANTATGTTACNNTAGATGNTAATTTNAAAAANAATNTTATTAGATATGAAATCTTAGAAAATATNAAAAACAAAATTTTAATATCAAATGAAAAAGGAATNCANCTAGAAAATAGAATTCTAAGAAANAATGATCAGGAAGAAAAAGTTTTTAANAATGATATTANATTTGGATTACTTAANGGTAAGATAAATNTATTTATTAATAATAAAAAATTAGACTTCATTCATTCTGANAAAGCAATCATTGGTGANATTANANTTGAAAAGAAAAAAATAAAAATTCTTNTAAAATACTTNCAATAGTAAGTTNCAAAAAATATAAAATCCAATCAATAAATCGAANTCTAGTTTATNTATANAAACTGTANAAATATATATAATTTCTTTTTTTTCTTGCATNTATGTGGGGATTATTAATATAATAGTGGGTTGATGTGGGGATATTTCCCAATCATATAGATGATNAAAATTAATAAATAANAAATTATGTCCTTTACTGGAGAATTTTATAATANTATAGATCAAAAAAATAGANTAAGTATTCCAGCTAAATATAGAAAATCGCTGGATATANTNAATGANAAAACCTTTGTTATAACTAGAGGTTTTGATTCATGTCTATTTTTATATCCCTTAAANGAATGGAAATTAGTAGAAAAACAATTATCATCTTTAAGCTCAATTANAGGTTCNAACCGAAACTTTGTTCGTTCTATAGTCAGATNTGCAAATTATGTNANATATGATTCNCAAGGAAGAATTCAAATACCTGAAAACTTATTAGANTACGCAAATATTAATAAAAATATTACAGTTATTGGTGTAATAAAAAAAATTGAACTTTGGGATGAAAAAACTTTAAATGATTACGAGAAATCTAAATCAAACTTTACAGATGATGATTTNAATGATCTTGCAAATCAAATTAATTTTTAATTGATGAAGCATCACTTCCCCGTTTTAGTAGATGAAGTGATTGAAAATTTAGCTATAAAAAAAAATGGTATTTACATTGATTGNACTCTCGGATTTGCTGGACATTCAAGCGAAATCCTAAAGAAAATCAACGAGAAAGGCTTTTTGATTGGTTTTGATTTAGATCCTTATGCTCTGAAAAAAGCAAAAGAAAAACTTCAGTATGTGAAAAACAAAAAATTTTCACTTTATCATAAATCATATTGCGAGTTTCCAGAAACTCTATATGAATTGGGTATTAAAAAAGTTGATGGTTTTTTATTTGACTTAGGTATCTCCTCACACCAAATAGATTCAGAGCATAGAGGATTTTCTTACACACGAAAAAGCAAACTAGATATGCGATTTAATCCGGAAAATCAACTAGATGCTAAAGAATATTTATATAATATAAATGAGAAAGAATTAATACTATTAATTCAAACTTATGCAGAAATAAGCCATGCAAAAAAAATAGCAAAAAAAATAATTGATATGACAGAACAAAATAAAATGGAAACAACAGAAGATTTAAAAAAAGCAATTTATGATTCTTTAGGTGGTTGTAATAATAAAATTTTATCTAGAGTCTTTCAATCAATTAGAATTGGTGTTAATGATGAAATAAATAATTTCAAAAAAACTTTGAAATTAGCCCCCCAATTTTTAAAAAAAGGAGGTAGGATAGCAGTGATAAGCTTTCATTCAATTGAAGATAGAATAGTTAAACATTTCTTCAAGAAAAATATATTGATGAATGAATACGATTATTTTAAACCAGAACGAAATTGTAGTGATTATAGCTTCAAAATCATTACCAAAAAACCAATTGTAGCATCTAAAGAGGAACTACTTGAAAATTCTCGTTCAAAGAGTGCAAAGTTAAGGATTGCTGAGTTAGCATGAATAGAAAAAATAAAAAAAATAAATCTTTAGATACCTTTTTAAAATACATTTTTTCAATTTTTTTATTATCAGCTTTTTTAATCACATTTCTAACTATAAAAAATCAATGTGCAAAACTTAGGAATGAAATCTCAGAAATAAAAATATCTAATATTAAGAATAGGAGTATTGTAAAAAGATTACAAAGTGAAAAAGAAAAATTTTCAAGTGAAAAATTTATTTTTTCTAAGGTTAAAGATAATATGATTGCTAAACTCCCAGAACCAGAAATAATTGACATTAGAAATGAATAATAAATATTTTGAAATGTATAGTAAAAGAATAAATAACTTAAATGTTATAATAATATGCATTTCATTATATATTCTATCTAATTTTTTTTACCTTCAGATATTTGATCACCCAGAATTATCAAGTCAAATAAATAAAGATTCAATAAAAACCAGAACTTCTATAGGTGAAAGAGGAAAAATTCTTGATAGAAATAAAAACGAATTAGCTGTAACAACAAATAAATATGACTTTTGGATAAATACCTATAAAAAATTTGATAAAGAAAAAATAGCCTCTTTATTTACAGATGTTTTTAATAAAGATAAAAATTACTATTTAAGTGAGCTAAAAAAACAATCTAACTATTTGATTATTGAAAAAAATGTATCAAATGAAGAAGCATATTTGATTTTAAATAAAATTAAAAAAATAAAAGGTCTTAGATACAATAAAAGATCTAATAGATTTTATAAATATAATGAATTTGGTTCACAAGTAATCGGATATGTTGATAATAGCGGCAATGGTATAATTGGTATAGAAGGAGAACTGAACAACATCTTAAATGGTGATACTGTTAAAATAAAATTAAAGAAAGGTGCAAAAGGGAAATATTACGAAGAAGACTTTCTTAATTCTCATAATTTTAGCGGTTACGATATCGACTTAACAATTGATATGAATTTGCAAAAAATACTTCAAGAAGAATTAAGGAAAGCTGTTAATGATAATAATTCAATTTCTGCAAATGGATTAATAGTAAATCCTAAGAATGGTGAAATTTTAGCAATGGCATCGATACCTGATTTTAATCCAAACTACTATAATGAATTTCCAATGGAAAGTTTTAATAATGCTGTCATTTCTAATAGTTATGAACCTGGATCAACATTTAAGATACTGCCATATGCTTTAATATTAGATAATGATTTATTCGATACTAATGATTCTATTTTTTGTGAGAATGGAGTATATAAATTAAGCAATAATAAACTTATGCATGATCATGAAGAAAATGGAATGCTAAGCTTTGAAGAAATATTAATACACTCAAGTAATATCGGCATTAGCAAATTATCAGATTTTTATGACGAGAAATCCTTATTTAAAATAATAAAAAAATTTGGTTTTGGTAACCAAACAAATATACCTCTAAATAATGAATCCAGTGGAAAAATTAGAAATTTTAATCAATGGTCTAAAACTTCTAAAAACTATTTATCTATTGGTCAAGAGTTATCAATAACCAATCTTCAATTAGCAATGGCTTATTCTGCAATCGCAAATGGAGGGTATTTACTAAAACCATCTATTGTGAAGAAAATATATAAAAATGATAAAATCATTTATGAAAATAAAAATAAAATAATTAGAAGGGTAATAAATGAAGATATATCAGAAATGATTTTAGAAATGTTAGAGGAAGTTGTGAGTACAGGAACAGCTACATCATTGGATTTAGTTGAATATGATATAGCAGGTAAAACTGGAACAGCTCAAAAATATAAAAATGGACATCTTAACAACTATATTGCAACATTTGCTTCAATTTTTCCATCAAACAACCCTGATTATGTTATGATTATTTCTATTGATGAACCAGAATATGGAAAGCATTGGGCAAATCTATCAGCTGTACCATCATCAAGAGAGGTTATAAAAAGAATACTCATCCAAAATGATTATGCGCATGAGAAAATTGCTAAAAATATTGATAAGACAATTGAAATTCAAAATGAAGTAGCAGAAAATACTTTTAGCAAAGATACAAAATTTTTTAAAAATCGATTTCCAAATCTTAAAGGAAAAACTTTAAAAGAAGCCTTAAAAATTGCTAAAGAAATGAATTTTATTTTAGAACCATCAAGTTCATCAGGAAGAGTAGTAAAACAATCAATAAAACATGGTATGAAAATTGATATTAATGTAATCTGCAAAGTAGAATTAAATTAAAAATGAATTTAAAAAAAATAGTAGAAAATATAAATTTTAAGGGTCAGTCAGACGATAGACAAATTTTTAATATTGTTCATGATTCTAGAAAAGTAAAACAAGGTTCATTATTCGTTGCTATTTCTGGTGAAGAGAGCGATGGTCATGATTTTATTTTTGAAGCAATAGATAAAGGAGCAACTGCAATCTTAGCTAATGGCAGATCTCCAGTTACAGATAAGGTACCTATTCTACAGGTAAAAAATCCAAGAAAAATAATGTCAAAAATTGCTGCTAACTTTTATAATCATCCTTCAAAAAAAGTAAATATTATTGGTATAACTGGAACAAATGGAAAGACAACAACAACTCAATTAGTTGATTTTATTTTAAAATTTAACAAATTAAGTAGTGGTTCACTTGGAACACTTGGATTCAGTTCACCTACTGGTATAGTTTCAACAGGATTTACTACCCCTGAATCTGTTGATTTACATCAAATAATAAGAACGATGCTTGATGGTGGTATAAAATATATACCAATGGAAATCTCATCACATGCAATCAAAATGCATAGGGTGGATGATGTTGATGTAAACATTGCAGTTTTTACTAATTTAAGTCCAGACCATTTAGATTTTCACGGTAATATGAATAATTATTTCAAAACAAAATTAAAACTTTTTAAAAATTTAAATGAAAAATCAACCGCAATAATTAATAATGATGATAAATATGCAAAAAAAATCATTAAAAATTTAAAATGTGAATATCTTACATATGGATTTAAAAAAGAATCAGATCTTTATGTCAAATCATATAATCTTAAAATAAATGGGACACATATCACTTTTTCATTTAAAAATGAGGATTTTGATTTAGATACTAATCTTATTGGAAGATTTAATATTTATAATTTAATGGGTGCTATACTTACTTCTTTAAAATTAGGCCTAAGTATTAATCAAATAAAATATTCATTAGAAAATTTCAAATCTGTACCTGGTAGATTTGAACAGTTTAAATTAAAAAATAATAATAATGCAATTGTAGACTATGCTCACACCCCTGATGCTTTTAAAAATATTTTATCAAATATCAGAGAATTAACTAATAAAAGAATTATTACTTTATTTGGTTGTGGTGGAAATAGAGACAAACTTAAAAGACCTCTAATGGCTGAAATATCCGAAAAATTATCTGAAAAAACTTTTATAACTAATGATAATCCTAGATTTGAAGATGAAGATTCAATTATTAATGACATAATAGCGGGGTTTGAAAGTAAAAATTATTCAATAATTAAAAACAGAGAAGAAGCTATAAGAAAGATATGCAATGAATATTCTAACGTAATGATTGTTATTCTTGGTAAGGGTAGAGATAATTACCAAATAAAAGGTAATAATAAAATATATCATTCAGACATTGGAATTATTGAGGAATACTTTGATGAGAGTTAGTATAACGGAAAATAAAAAATTCCTAAAAATGTTTAATAGGATTTATAATAAAAATATCAAGTGCATTAATGGAATTAGTATTGATTCTCGTTCAATAAGGGCTAATGATATCTTCATACCTATAAATGGAGAAAAACATGATGGGCATCATTATATTGAAGAAGTTTTAATGAAAAAAAACACAATTTGCTTTGATGAAAAAACAAATTTACTTGATGAAAGAATAATAAAAACAGAGTCTAATAAATCTGAAATAATAAATATTGCAAAAAACTGGAGAAAAGAAATTAATTCTGAAATAATTGCTATAACTGGCTCAAATGGTAAAACCACAATGAAAGATTTAATTCATCATATATTAAATAAAAGTTATAAATGTAGTAAATCCAATGGTAATTATAATAGTACGATTGGCCTTCCTTTAACCTTCCTTAATTGTAAAACAGATGATCAATATACAATAGTTGAAATGGGTGCAAATAAGGATGGAGAAATAAAACAACTATGTAGAGCAATTAAACCTAATTTGAGTCTAATTACTAATATTTCAAATGCACACATTAAAAACTTTAAATCGATTGAACAAATAGCAGAAAACAAATCTCAAATATTCCTAAATCTTGAAAACGAAGGTACTGCGTTCATAAATATAAATGATCAATTAATAAAAAAAATTAGCTTAACATCAAATAAAGTAACATTTGGCTTAAATAATAATGAAGCAGACTATAATGGCAAAATTTTAAATGAAAATGAATTAGTAATTAATGATTTAAAAATAAAAATACCTAAACAAATATTTTTTTTAAATGAATCAATACTAGGAGCGTATGCAATCTGCAATTTTATTGGATTAGAAGATAGTATATTTCAAGAAGCAATTAATACTTTCATAATCCCAAAAGGAAGAGGCGAAATAATATCAAAAAATCAATATAAAATTATTAATGATACTTATAATGCTAGTCCTGCATCTATGAAATTTGGTATAAAAAGATTTTCAAATATGAGCTGCAAAAATAATAAAATAATTATATTAGGTGATATGCTGGAATTAGGAGAACATTCAAAAAAAGAGCATGAAGATTTAAGTGTATTTTTAAATCCAGAAAAAATTGATATTGTGTTTACGTATGGACCCAAAATGCTTAATCTCCATAAAAAATTAAGCAATAATTTTAAATATTCTCGGTACTTCTCTAATATCTCAGATTTAAAAAAAGAATTTAAAAATATTGTTAAAAAAAATGATCTTGTTTTTTTAAAAGGATCAAGAAAAATGAAACTAGAAGAGGTTTATAATTAATGTTATACTATTTTCTTCATGATTATTTTAATGTTATAAAATATATTTCATTTCGTGCTGCTGGAGCAGCTATAACAGCCTTATTTATTTGTTTCCTCATCGGGCCTAAAATCATCCGCACACTAATTGTTTTACATTATGGTGAAACAATCCGAAAAAACGGGCCTGAATCTCATCTTAAGAAAGAAGGTACACCTACTATGGGAGGGATAATTATACTTATGTCAATTATCCTTCCCACATTCCTCTGGGCTAAACTTTCAAACCCATTTATTCAAATTATTTTAATATCTGTTATTTGGATGGGATTAATAGGGTTTATTGATGACTATCTCAAAATTAAAAAAAATTATACAAAAGGTTTAATTGCTAGATATAAAATCACAGGTCAAGTATTATTGGGCATATTCATTTCATATGTTTTATTTTCTTATTCATCCAATAATTATTTTTTTTCATACAATGTAATAATAGATAATATAAATAATTCAATTGGTATAGGATCTATTTCAATACCATTTATAGCAGATGGATTTTTAGACCTGGAATATTTATATATTCTTTTAATAATTATAATAATATTAGCGACTTCAAATGCTGTTAATTTAACAGACGGTTTAGATGGATTATCAACAGGACTAACCGCTATATCGTGTTTGGTTTTTGCAGTTATATGTTATGCAGGTTCAAGATATGATTTCTCAAATTACTTAAACATAATTTATATACCCAATAGTGGTGAGCTATTTATTTTTTGCTTAGCAGTAATTGGTAGCTGCATTGGTTTTTTGTGGTTTAATGCACACCCTGCTAAAATTTTTATGGGCGATACAGGATCATTATCACTCGGAGCAGCTTTAGGGACTCTGGCAATCTTGTTAAAGAAAGAGATTTTATTAATTATAGTTGGAGGTGTATTTGTAATTGAATCGCTTTCTGTTATTATTCAAGTATTATATTTTAAGTACACAAAAAATAAATTTGGCAAAGGGAAAAAAATATTTAAAATGACACCTTTGCACCATCATTTTGAACTATCTGGATGGAATGAAAATCATGTTGTCGTTAGGTTTTGGATTGTAGGAATATTACTTGCATTATTTTCACTGACAACTTTTAAACTTCAATAAAATGATAAAGAACATTAAAAATAAAAAAATTACAATTTTTGGTTATGGAAATACTGGACAAGCTGCAGCAAAACTTGCATATCATTTAGGAGCAAAAATTTTTATAAGTGAAAAAAAATCAATTAAAAATAAAAATTCTTTTTTAAATAAAATATCTTTTGAAGAAAACGGACATAGTAATAAATCATATGATTGCGATATTGCAATTGTCAGCCCTGGTATAGATACTAATAATATTTTTTTTAAAAAGTTTGAAGAAAATTCTATACCACTTTTAAGTGAAATAGAATTTGCATCTTGGTTCTCAAAATCTAAAATAATTGCTATTACTGGCTCAAACGGTAAAACAACAACTGCTTCTATAATTTATAGTATAATAAAAAAAGAAATTAAAAATTGTTTTTTAGGAGGAAATATTGGTACACCTTTTAGTAAAAATGTTTTAGATGAAATTAATAATAACTATTCAAATCCTATTCATGTTTTAGAACTAAGTAGTTTTCAACTAGAAAGAATAAATTATTTTAAACCATTTATTAGTACCATCTTAAATTTATCGGAAGATCATTTAGATCGATATGAAAATATCGATGATTATCATAAAGCAAAGAAAAATATCATTAAAAATTTTGATGAAAATTGTTTTTTTATCTATAATGAAAAAGATGTTAAGAAATATAATAATAATATTATAAAAAAATCAAATTCTATTGAATATGGAATAAACAGCAAATTTTCAAACTTTCAATTAACTTCATATAATCACATAATAACAAAAAATAAAAAAATAATTGACTTAGGTAAGACAAAATTAATTGGCAAACATAATTATGAAAATATCTTAAACTCATTAGAAATAGCGAATATTTTAAAAATTAAAGAACAAAATATTGCAAGAGCAATTTATGATTTCGAACCTCTTGAACATAGATTTGAAATAATTGGAATTAAAAATACAATTACATTTATAAATGATTCGAAATCAACTAATACAGATTCATGCCTAAAAGCAATAAATTCATGCAATGATGATACCATTATTATTATGGGTGGATTTTCAAAAGGAAAAGTAAATTATAAAAATAGTATCAAAAATTCTTTGAAAAATTTAAAACATATAGTCTGCTATGGTATTGAAGGCAGAATAATTTTCAACCAATTAAAAAAAATATTTAATTGTGAGTATATAAATGATTTTGAATCTGCTATTTTAAAATCTATAGAGTTAGCTAAATCAAAATATACTATTCTTCTATCGCCAGGATGTGCTAGCTATGATCAATTTAATAATTATGAGGAAAGAGGAAACAAATTTAAAGAAATTGTAATGAATTATTTTAAATAATGAAAAAAAATATAAAAATATATGATATGCCCTTATTATATGTGACTCTGGGATTAATTTTTTTTGGAACAATTATGCAATACAGTGCTAGCAGTACTATTGCAATAAACAAATTTGGATGGGATAATTATAATTATTTTTTAAATAAACATATTTTCAGGCTGTTTATTGGATTATTTGGTATGATTTTAATGTATAATTTTAGATTTAAATTATTAAAAAAATATTCTAAACATATTTTACTCTTATCATGGGTAGTTATGCTTTTAGCATATTTCTGGAACGCAGGTCCCACTCGAAGATTTTTAGTTATAAATGGATTTAATATTTTTACAACCTCCGACTTTACTAGATTTGCATTGATTATTTTTACTGCTAACTTTATTTCAACTAATAAAAAAAATATAAATAGTTTGAAAATAATTTTTAATAAATATTTAATCTACGTTTTTATAACATTATTTTTAATTTTACGACAACCTGATTTAAGCTCAACTTTTATCATATCAATTATAATTTTCTCAATGTTAATCATTGGTGGATTAAAAATTAAATTTGTTTTTTGTACTCTTATTACAGGTATAATAACAATTATATTTAGTTTAATACGTTATCCTTTCCAAAAAAAACGCTTTATTAATTGGTTGACTAATTCAAATCCAGATCCAACTTCACAAGTCGAAAGAGCAAAGCAAGCTTTACAAAATGGAGGCTTATGGGGTAATGGATTTAGTGATAGTTTAATTAAAGAAGGTTTTATGGCTGAGGGACATACTGATTTTATTCTTCCAATAATTGCTGAAGAGATTGGTTTTTTTGGAGTAACAATAATATTTTTTTCATTTTTTACCTTCTACTTTTTAAGTATAAAAATAGCTAAAAATGCACCTGATATTTTCAGCTCAATGTTATCTTTAGGTATTGCATACAATATTTTATTTTATTTTTTAATTAATTCAGGTTATGTAGTAGGAATTTTCCCTCCTACAGGCTTGGCAATACCGTTTATAAGCTATGGAGGTTCTCATACTTTATTTACCCTGATTTCCGTAGGAGTACTTCTCAACATATCAAAATATTGTAATATTTATAAAAATAAATTTTTAAGATTATGAAACAAATAAACGAAAATAATATTTTTATTGCTGGCGGTGGAACTGGAGGTCACTTATTTCCTGCTGTAACAATTGGTAAAAAATTAAAAAAAAGAGGTATGAAAATAATTTATATTGGGTCGAAATATGGTATAGAAAATATTTTTTTTAAAAAAAATAATATTGAAGCTGAACTTTTAGAAATTAAAGGAATTCAAAGAGATTTATCTTTTAAATCAATAATCACAAATCTCTATTTCCCAATTAGATTTGTTAGAGCATACTTTAAATCAAGAAGTTTAATAAAAAAATTTAATCCTAAAATTATAATTGGAACAGGTGGTTATAGCTCAGGATTACCTTTACTTGCAGGTATTCATATGAAAATACCAACTATAATTCAGGATCAAAATTCAGTACCTGGTTTAATTACAAAGAGATTATATAAAAAAGTTGATTTAGTATGTTTAGCATATAAAAGTGCATTTAAATACTTGAATTCTAAAAATAAAATAATAACAGGTAATCCAATTAGAGATAGCTTAAAATTAATTGATAAACAAATAGCTAAAAAGAATTTAGGTTTAAATTTAAATAAAAAAACAATTTTTGTTTTAGGAGGAAGTCAAGGTTCAAGAATAATTAATACTCACATATTAAATAATATTGATTTTTATACAAAAAATAATTTTCAAATTTATCTTCAATGTGGTTCTAAAAATTATGATTTGATATCTAAAAGTATTTTCAAAAATAAAAATATTATTATAAAAAAATTTATAGATGATATGTCAACTATTTATTCTGCATCTGACTTAGTGATATCTAGAGCTGGAGCATTGGCAATAAGCGAACTTTGTTTCATGGGCAAAGCAATGATTCTTATCCCTTTCAAAAATGCTGCCAATAATCACCAAGAACTAAATGCTTTAGAAATTAGAAAAAATAAAGCTTGTGTCATAATAAATGAAGATGAGTTAAAATTTGGTAATCTAGAAAATGAATCGAAGAATATTTTAGAAAAAAAAGAATCAATTAAAACTCTAGAAAAAAAATCGCTAGAAATATCTAAAATAAATTCAACTGATATAATTGTAGAGAATATACTAAAAATAAAAAATGCATAAAATTTTTAAAAATACTAAAAAGATTCATTTTATTGGGATTGGTGGAATTGGTATGAGTGGGATGGCTGAATTATTACATGAAAATGGATTTAAAATAAGCGGTTCAGATATCAAAGAGTCAGAAAGAACCATTCATTTAAAAAATATTGGTTTAAAGGTTTCAAATTCACATAATAAAAATAATATAAAATCAGCTAATTTAATTGTCTATTCTGCTGCTATTGATTCACTGAATCCAGAAATTATTGAAGCCAAAAAACAAAAGATTCCTATTATTAAAAGGGCAGAACTTTTAGGTGAACTGATAAAATTAAAAAAAACTAGTATTGCAGTATCAGGAACTCACGGTAAAACTACAACAGCTTCCATGATAGCAAGTATTCTAATTGAAGCAAAACTTGATCCGACAATTATCATTGGTGGGATTGTAAATAAATTTGATAATAATTACATATCTGGAAATGGTGACTTAATCGTTGTAGAAGCAGATGAATTTGATAAAAGCTTTTTATCCTTACAACCAACTTTCAGTGTAGTAAATAATATGGAATTGGAACACTTAGATATCTATAAAGATATAAATGACTTGAGTAATACATTCATAAAATTTATCAACTCTACTCCTTTTTATGGTACAGTTTCAATTTGTATAGATTCTCAACAAATTAAAAATATTATTCCACGAATAAACAAAAACTTTAAAACCTTTGGAATAACTAATAAAAATGCTAATGTTATCGGCTATAACTTAAATTTTAACAAAAATAATACTTTTTTTGATGTTAAAATAAATGAAAAATATACACTAAATATAGTTCTTAATGTGCCAGGACTACATAATATTTATAATGCTCTTGCAGCTATCACTGTTTGTCTAGATTTAAATATTCCTAAAGAAAAAATTGTTGAAGGATTAAAAAAGTATAATGGAGTTAAAAGAAGATTTGAAATTAAGTATAAAAACATTAATAATCGAAAAATAAAAATAATTGATGATTATGCTCATCATCCAAGTGAGGTGAGCGCAACTATAGAAGCTATAAAATCTGGCTGGAAAAACAGGAGGCTTATTACAGTTTTTCAACCACATCTTTTTTCAAGAACAAAAGATTTTTATGGAGACTTTTCAAAAGCATTAAATGATGCAGATGTAAATTTTCTAGTTCCAATATATCCTGCTAGAGAAGCTCCAATTACGGGAGTATCTTCATTGCTTATTAGTGATAGTCTTAGAGATATTAATCACAAGCACACCTATACATTGAATAATAAAAAAAGAATACCTGAAGAGATTAATAAAATAGTAAAAGAAAATGATATCATATTATTTATGGGAGCTGGTGACATTTATAAAATGATTGAACCTACTTATAAAAAAATATATGAAAATAAATTATAAAAAATTAGAATCAGATTTAAAAAAGATTGGTTCAGATTATATAATTAATGAGCCAATGAGTAAACATACAACTTTTGGAATAGGAGGACCTGTAGACTTTCTGATTTTACCATTAGATAATTCCCAAATTCCTGATATTATAAAAAGTATTAATTTGAATAAAATTAATTCTATTTTTCTTGGTTCAGGCTCAAATATTTTAGTTTCAGATAAAGGTATTAAGGGAGCTGTAATATCACTAAAAAAATCATCTAAAAATATAATTTTTGAAGATTCAACTGTACTTGTAGATTCAGGAGTGATGCTTAGTGCTCTGGTACAAGAAATTCATAAAAAAAATATTACAGGTTTTGAAACTTTGATGGGTGTACCTGGAACACTTGGTGGTGCCTTAGTTATGAATGCTGGAGCATTTGGTTCTGAAATTTCTAATAATCTTATTTTTGTAGAAACAATAAATATTCTTGGTCAAAAAAAGAAATATAATGTGGATGAAATTGATTTTGAATATCGAAAATCTAATTTTCCAAAAAATGAAATAATTATTAATGCTCTATTTAATTGCAAAAAGGGATTAAAAAGTAATATTAATGATAAAAGAGATGTTGCCTCTAAACAAAGGAAAACTACTCAGCCACTTACCTATAGATCAGCAGGAAGTATATTTAAAAATCCTAAAGAAAATGCTGCAGGATATTTAATTGATAAAGCAGGGCTAAAAGGTTTGCAAATAGGTGGTGCTAAAATATCAGAAAAGCATGCAAATTTTATAGTAAATCTTGGAAATGCAAAGTCTGCTGATGTTTTAGAATTAATAGATATTATAAAAAAAAAGATATATCAGATGTATAAAATTAAACTTGAATTAGAAATAAAAATCCTTGGAGAATCATAGTATGAAAAATATTTATAAAGCTTGCTATATTTTTGTATTTTTATTATCAATTACACTAATAACAAAATATTTACAGGCAAGAAAACCATTAATATTAACAAATGTATTAGTTGAAGGTAACAACTACATAAATGAAGATTCGATAATAAATGTACTAGAAAATAAGTATGTTAATAATAGCATATTAGAAATCAATTTTAAAGAAATAAAAGAAACTATTTATAAAAATAAATTCATTGAGAAATTAAAAATTTACAGACAAATGCCTTCTACAATAGTTATCGAAGTTGAAGAAGTTACGCCAATAGCATTAATTGATGTTAATAATCAAACTTTTTTCATTGATAAAAATCTAAAATACATCAAAGCAAACTATAAATCTATTAATCACTTTTATAATACTCCTGTAATTAACGATATAACTAATGATATAAATAATTTATCTAAAGCTAAACATATCATTGAAGATTTTATTATAAATGATAAACTTTTTGATAAACTAAATGAAATTAATTTTTCTAGTCATAAAATAACTTTAACGATGGATGACAATACTAAAATTATTTTTGCTAAAAATAATTATCTAAATGACTTAAAAAAATTCATTGAATTCCATAATCAAATTATTATTGGGAAAGGAATAAATCTTGAAACTTTTAAATATATTGATGTATCAATACCAAACCAAATAATTGTTAAAAATAAAATAGTTTAAAAAATGAAAAATAAAATAATCACAGGAATAGATGTAGGAACAACAAAAATCGCAGTAATAATTGCTGAGTCTGATGGTGAATCAATTAATATTTTAGGATTTGGAGAAAGTTTATCGGAAGGCCTTAGAAAAGGAGTTGTTGTTGATATTGAAAAAACATCTAATGCAATTGAAGAAGCAATTAATAAAGCAGAAGAACAAGCAAAAATAGAAGTTGAAACAGCTTATGTTGGTATTACTGGGGAGCATGTAAAAGGTATAAATTGTTCTGGTACTATAACTATATCTAATAATGAATATATGAACCCCGCAGGTGAGATAATATCAAAAGAAGACATTAAAAAAGTTTTGGAGTCAGCAGAGGCAATGAGTCTGCCACCTCAAAGAAAAATTCTTCATACATTATCAAGAGAATTTAAAGTTGATGATAACCCGAATATAATTAATCCAGAAGGCTTATCAGGACACAGACTAGAAGCAAATGTGCATCTGGTTACGATTGCTAGAAATATAGAAACTGATTTAAAAACTTGCTTAGAACGTGTTGGTATCGAATTTGATGGTTTAATTTTAGAACCACTAGCATCAGCAACATCTGTATTAGATAAAAATGAAAAACAATTAGGAGTTACATTAATTGATATTGGAGGTGGAACAACTGATATCATCATATATAATAACAAATCAGTAATTCATACAGCCGCAATACCTCTTGGAGGAGAAAGCCTGACAAATGATATTGCATTAGGCCTTACTGTAACATTAAATCAAGCAGAAAAATTAAAATGTGAGCACGGATTGGCAAAAGAATCATTAGCATCTAAAGAAGATGAAATTGTAATTACAGGAGTTAATGGAAGAGAGGACTCAAAAGTATCACAAAAATCACTTTGTTCTATTATTGAAGCTAGGATGAAAGAAATTTTTTACTTAGCAAAAAATGAGATAAAAAAAATAGAAAATGAATGCAACTTAAATTTTGGTGTTGTTATTACTGGAGGAGGATCAAAACTTAAAAATATCAAAGATTTAGCATCTGAAGTTTTTGAATTAGATATTCAACAAGGCATACCTAATTCTATAAATGGAATTGATGATATTATAAATAATCCAAGATACGCTACAACAATTGGATTAGTAAAATATATAAACGAAAATAAAGATAAAGATTTAAGAATGATTAAAAATAATGAAGATTTAGAACTATTAGAAATTTTTAAAAAATATTATAAAAAAATTATTAAAAAATTAAAACTTAAATAGAAAGGAAATAATATGTTATTCGAACCTGCAGATATTAAAGATCAAAAAGCTAAAATATTAGTTATTGGTGTTGGCGGAGGTGGAGGAAATGCATTAAACAGAATGATAGATGAAGGTATGACCTCTGTTCAATTTATCGCAATTAACACTGATGCACAAGATCTAGAAAATAATAATTCACAGACAAAACTTCAAATTGGTAAGGAGCTTACTAAAGGTTTAGGAGCTGGAGCTAATTCTGAAGTTGGAAGAGCTGCTGTTGAAGAGAATAAAGAAATTATAATTCAAGATATTAAAAATGCAGATATGGTGTTTATTACAGCTGGAATGGGAGGTGGTACTGGTACTGGAGCAGCACCTGCAGTTGCAAAAATTGCAAAAGAACTTGGAGCACTTACAGTTGGTATCGTTACAAAACCTTTTGCATTTGAAGGACCAATAAGAAAGAAAAGAGCTATAGAAGGTATTAAGGAGCTTAAAAAAAATTGTGATACTCTTTTAGTAATTCCTAATGAAACCCTTCTTGAATTAGCTGATAATTCAACTACTGTGAATGAGTCATTTAAATTAGCTGATTCAGTATTAAATCAAGCAACTAAAGGTATATCTGATTTAATCAATAAGCCTGGGCTAATAAATTTAGATTTTGCAGATGTAAAAACTGTTATGCATAATATGGGTGATGCAATAATGGGTACTGGCATAGCTCAAGGAGAGGAAAGAGCAATCTTAGCTGCTCAAGAAGCAATTAATTCTCCTTTGTTGCAGGATGCAAATATAAGAGGAGCAAAAGGTTTACTTGTAAATATTTCAGGTCCAACGGATATGACTATTCATGAATTAAATGATGCATCAAGTATTATTTATGAGGAAGCTGGTGAAGATGCAAATGTAATTCTTGGTTGTGTAGTAGATAATAATCTTAAAGATCAAATACATATAACCGTAATTGCAACAGGGCTAAATGACGAAGAATATCCAAAATTTTTCTCAAAAGAAAATGAATCTAGATTTTCTTTACCAATAAATAAAGAAACTGAAGAAGTCAGCGAAAATACACAAAAAGAATCTGAAATAGAAAATAAAAAGCCCGAAGATATTATGTCATTTGGAGAAGAATTAGAAGTTCCAACATTTCTTAGGAACAAGAACTCCTAAAAGTAATTTCTAAAGAAGTACCGTTCTTGCTTGAATTAGTAAGTTTAATTTTTCCTTTATGAATATTTTCTATAATTCTTTTGGTTAAACTAAGACCTAATCCCCATCCCCTGGATTTTGTACTATAACCAGGCTTAAAGATTTGTCTTTTATCTTTAGGCAATATTCCTATACCATTATCATTAACATATATTTTAATTTTATCATCTTGCTTAAAAGCTGATATATCAATTACACCTTCATCATCTTTAATTGATTCAATACTATTTTTTATTAAATTTTCAAATGACCAATAAAGTAAAATATAATCACCTTTTATAGCATAATTATCAGGAAATGATAGTTTTATTTTTATTTTTTTAGATTTTGGTATTCTTTTTTTATAGTATATAATTAAATCTTCTAAAACTTCATTTAAAATAATTTTTTTTAATTTAGGCTTCGAACCAATTTTATTAAATTTTTCCGATATATTTTTTAAATGATTAGTTTCATACTCAAGTTGTTCAAGAGCCTCGGCTCTATTTTCGGAATCATTTTTCAATAAATCAAGCCAGCCCATTATTGAAGAAATGGGTGTACCTAATTGATGAGCTGTCTCCTTAGCCATACCAACATATATAAGATTTTTTTCACTTACATTCAAAAACCTGTAACTCATAATGATTAATGCTAATAAAATAATAGCAAAAATTAACTCAACATATGGTATCCATTTTATTAAATTAATTAAATCTGTATCACCATAATGAATTTGAATCAAAGGAATATTTTCAAATTCCATTATTGTTAAAGGCTTAAAGTTTTGATCCATTGTTTTAATTTTATTTTCAACATAATTTTGATATTCAGTAGTATTTTTGGCAAATTCAATTTCGATATTTAAATGTTCATATGAAAAAGTTCCATCACTCAACTGTGTTTTAATTATCATTGGGATGTCTAATTCTTTTATTAATGGAAGCAAAACTTCAAGCAGGTAATCAGAGTTGTCTTCTGTACTAACTACTTTTTGATGGTAAATATTTAAGACCGTTTTTATCTGTTGATTTAGCTCGTATCTAAATTGATTAATAATTTTTGTATTGATATAAAAAAATAAAGTAGCTAAACCAATAACAAATAAAAAAAGTAACAGTCTTAAATTTGTAAAAATTTTATAATTCAACATTTCTCTTTCTTAAAATTCCTAATATCATGATTAAAATAATAAACAAATAAGTAATTCTTGAAATTATCAAACCAATTTTTAAATCATTTGGCTTAAACTCCATAGTATACTCTTTTTCTCCACTAGGAATAATGAAACCTCTAAATAAACCATTTATTCTAAAAATCTCTATGTTAGAATTTATGAATTTCCATCCTGGATAGTAAATTTCACTTAAAGCTACTAATTGTGGTTTTTCAAAATCAGTTTTAAAAATAATTTTATCAGTATTCCAACTTACTAACTCTATATATCGTTTAGAATCTACGTTATTATTTTTAATTTTTTCTAATTTTGGATATATTTTATCATTTTTATTTACATATGATAAATTTATTGGATTAAAATCAGAACTTGTAATTTTTTCTAATAAAATATTTTCATTATCCACAAATTCAAAATCATTTACAATAAATATTCTATCTAATACGCTTTTATTTTTATAGATAAATGTTTCCTTATACTTATTTAATTTATCATTATTAGAAAAATATTCAAATTTCCCATCAACAACTTTAAAATTTTCAATAAATCCTAACTGACTATGAATGATATATTTAATATTAAGGGATTGCAATAAACCATAATTATAGACCCCTCCCTGTTTGTATATGGTATTAAGTAATTTATCATATAAGTTTAATTTTGCAGGATGATAACCACTAATTGACTCTATATTAAAAGCAGCCCATCTATTCATATTATCAAGGTTTGTTAAATCAAGTACTCGGAACTTTTCTTTATCTTTTTTAAGATATTTGACAACCTCATCTGGTTCTAAATATTGATCAAGATTAATAGATTTTTTTGTAATATTTTTATTTGGCTCATGCTTTGATGGAGAAATAATATCTAAATTAACTCTGATATAATCTGAGATCAATAAAACTCCAATTAAAAATATATATTTTTTTTTATTTATATGAAATTTTTCTCTTAACAAGGTCATAAGAATTATTAATATTAAAATTGAAATTATTACTAAATGATCTATCCTAAAACTATACAATAAATTATCATATGAATCATTTACACTTATTAAAATTCTAGTTAAATCTTCCTTGGATTGGTTACTATTTTGAAAATATATTTGCGAATTAAGTAATTTATAATCATTATTAATTAACTCTTGTAATAAAATTGAATCATTTACAGTGTAAAAACCATCTTTATCTAAATCAATTTTTTTCAATAAAGTTTGATGCTGATTTTTAATATTAAAAAATATTTTTTCATTTTGTGTATTTGGTATCCCGTATTTTTGAGGGTTAAAAAAAACTGGGGGATTAAGCATGCTTATAAATATTAAAACAATCAAGATAACTAATGAATTTATTATTCTGTTTTTATAAACTTTATTTTTTAATAAATCAAAAAAAATTAATAAACCAAAAGCTGCAAGAATATAAATAGAAAATTGGAATATTATTAAAATAAATATTGGTACTCTAAACTTGCTAAAGAAAGGTAAGTAAGTATAAAAAATATTATAAAAAGATATAAAGTTTTTACCTAGTGATAACAAAAATGTAAAAACTATTATTACAGCAAAATATACTTTAATATCATATTTTAGGTTAGATTTTAAAAAGCCTAATAATGCTAAAAATAAAATAAATATACCAATGTAATTAGGGAAGTCCGTCATTGGCAAAAAGCCCCAGTAATCTTGTCCTCCAAAACCATAAAAATATGGGAGGATAAAAGTTATAGATTCTTTAAAATTAAGAGACCATTGAGTTGCATTTTCAATACCAAATCCCCCACTATTTGAACCTCTTGTTGAAAATTGTGAATAATTTAGTATTGGAAGGTATATTTTTATTGATGTTAAAAAACCTAAAAAAAGTGAAAAAACAATTAAATACTGTCTTTTTAAATATCCTTTAATTTCTCTATTATCTCGATAGTGAAAGAAAAATTTAACTAAAATAAAAATAGCTATCATTATCCAGGTATAATAAACCATTTGCACATGGCCTCTCAAAAGCTGAAAACCTATGAGCAAAGATAAAATTACAAAGTCTGATAAATTATTTTTTTTATGTATTTTAAACATTAAATATATAATCCAAGGTAAATAAGATATCGTCATAATCTGACTACCATGACCATGAACTAAATATGCAACCATGTATGGTGAGGTAGTAAAAAGTATTCCAAATAAAATAGAAATATTTTTAGGAACTTTTAAAAAACTCAAAAATTTATACATTCCGACAGAAGCAAATAAATAATGAAAAATAAAATTCCAAAACCATGGCATACCTAAACCGTATATGAAATTAATTATATAATGAGGAGTATAAAATTCGTTTGTATTCAATAAGGAGTGAACAGTTGGCATCCCAGAAAATATGTAAGGAAACCAATAAGGAAATGATCCTGACTGATTTTTTATATTTTGTATTGATTTTTTTACAGCTTGGGGAGCTAATGAATCACCACTCATAAATACTAATTCCCCTATTAAAAATTGATGAAATAGTATTATCAAAACGACTAGTGTTAAAGATATTACTAAACTATATTCTGATATTTTTTTCATATGCGTATAATTCGTTTAACCCAATATAAAGGTAAAATAAAAAAATTAATTAAACACGAAATCAAAAAAATAAAAAAGTTATTGTGTTTATAAATAAATTTAATTTGACTGAGAAACATATGATATCTCTTTTTAAAGCTATGGTTACCTAAAGAATATGAGACTTCATGCTCAATTGGTTCTGATTCAATTAGGTAAGACTTGAATCCTTTAATTGATGCTCTATGGCATAAATCAACATCTTCATAATACATTTTATAATCAGTATCAAACCCATTTAATAAATCAATTGTACTTTTACTAATGAATAAGCAACATGCAGTAACATAATCAACTTTTTTTGCTTTATAAAATATATTATCTTCAAATTTATTGATACCAATATGTCTTGCTATCCCTAAAAACTTATTATATGTCCCCCCAGCAAACCATAATTTTGATGAATTAGTATACAAAATTTTTGGAGCGTATAAATTTTCTTTTCCATATCTATTCATATTTATCAATAAATTTTGAATTATTTTCTTAGAAAGTATAGCATCATTATTAAGTAATAAATAATATTCAGCATCAGTTTTTTTTAACTTATTAAAAGCAAAATTATAACCTCCACCAAAACCTAAATTTTTTCCAGTTTGATGAACTTCAACGTTATCAAATTTTTGTTTTAAAAGAATGATAGAAGCATCTTGTGAATTATTATCAATTACGTCAATTGATAAATTTTCATAATCATTATCTAAAACAGATTGAACACATCTATTAAGAATTTTTTCTCCATTATAATTCAGTATTAAAACTTTTATATGAGGGAAATTATTCATTAATGAAATTTAAAATATTCTCTGCATAATTTTTAGTAGATAATTTTTTTTGCATATCAATAAAACCAGTAAATGTTTTATCATTTTCAATACATTCTTCAATAATTTCTTTTAATTCGTTAACACTTTCATTTTTAAATATAAATCCAGTATTTTCGTTTATTAGTTCTTTTAAACCTGAAACATCACTGCATATAACTGGCTTATTAAATTGATAAGCCATTGGAATTATCCCGCTTTGAGATGCTTTTTTGTAGGGTAAAACTATATAATCTGATTTTAAAAAAAATGAACTTACTTCCTTATCAGGAATAAATTGATTATACCATTTAACATATTTTCTTCTATCTTCATTTAAAATTTTTTTATACTTATTAATATTTATATATGACTCACCAACAATCAAAAAATTTGTTTTTTTAAGTTTTATATTATCTATTTGATTAATTGCATTTAATAAAATATCAATACCTTTGTATTCTCTAATTAATCCAAAAAATAAAAAGGTAACTTTATCTTTATCCAAACTATTTTTTTTAAGTTTCGCAATGGCTCCTTTTTGAAAATCTTTTATTATAGGTAAAGGAAAAACTCTAATATTAGAATGTTTAGAAATGGTTGAAATTTGTGATTCAACATTTTTTGACATAGTAATTACACCATCCATAGAATTGATAAATTTTTTCATTAAAAATTTCTGAAAATAAAAACTCTCATGCGAAGATGCATTATCACAGATTGAGAAAATTTTAATATTAGACTTTTTTTTAAGATATTTTATAATGTATATGTAACAAGGTAAAAAAAATGGATTCCAAAATCTAAAAATTAATTTATCAATTTTTTTTTGAATTATTATATCTGCAGTTTTTCTCCATGAAAATGGATTTATACTATCTATAACAGTAAAAATATTTTTTGATTTATTTATTCTGTAATTTTCTAAATACTGGGACGTCCCAGGAAATAAAAACGATGGATACTGCCTGGTAAAATTAAATATACAAACCTCGCTTGATTTACTTAAATCTATGTATAAATTATATGAATACTTAGAAATTCCACCTCTTAGTGGCGGGAACGGAGTAATAATAGCTATTTTCATAACTACTCAAAATTATTAAATTCTATATTTTGGTACTTTAGTTTATTTTTTCTGTTTAAATAAACAACTAATTCACCTATCAAACCAATTGAAAAAAATTGAACACCAACAATCAAAAGTAAAAGTCCTAGAAAAAATAAAGGATTTTTATGAGGTGTTATCCAAATACCATTTACTAACCAATCATAACTTAATTTAAAATTAATAATAAATCCTGATAACATTATAAGAAAACCAAGATTTCCAAATAAGTGTAATGGCTTATTAAAATATTTATTTAAAAAAAGTACCGTAATTAAATCAAAAAAACCATGGAATATTCTTGATTGACCATATTTTGATTCACCGAATTTTCTTTTTCTATGATTAACTATAATCTCATCAACTGAAAAACCATTTCTACTAATTAAAACTGGAATAAAACGATGCAGTCCACCATAAATATTTATAGATTTAATCACGTGCTTTTTGTAAGCCTTTAACCCACAATTAAAATCATGAATTTTTATACCTGTTATAAGTCTCAAAACGAAATTAAATATTTTTGATAAAACTTTTTTTGATATAGGATCTTTTCTATTTTTTTTCCATCCAGTTACCATATCAGAACCAGATTTAATTTTATTTATTAAATTGGGAATTTCTTTTGGATCATCCTGTAAATCACCATCAATTGTGAAAATAATATTTCCTGCAGCTTTTTCAAAAGCAATATTGAGAGCTTCTGATTTTCCACTATTTACAAATAAATTTATCAATTTGACATTTTTATCTGTAGCTAAAATGGATTTTATAATATCTAAAGAAGAATCATTACTACCATCATTGATATAAATGATTTCGTAACTAAATTCTTGAGGAACATTTTTTTTTATTTCTTGATATAATTCTTTTATCGAATCTTGTTCATTAAAAATTGGAATAAGAACTGATATATCAATTTGCTTCATAGTAAATAGGAACTATAAAAAAAGCAATAACTTGCAATTATTTAGAAACTATCTCTTTTAAGTGACTATCAACTGACTTTCCTTCTGGTATTGTAACCATCTCCTCAGAAAATCTAATTGACTGTGTCTCTTTTGAATAAAATGAGCGAATAAGTTTCACCTGATTTTTCTTATCACTAGATTTATTTAACTTACTTTCAAATGTTTGTTTCTTAGCCATTAGTATTCTTAGCCTTTATTATTTAGAGGCCAAATTTAATAATTTTTTTTAAATATAAAATATAATTTTTACTGATTAATCTATTCGATGACATCTAAAGAATCAGCATCTGCTACTTCACTATCATCAATATTTACAACTTCTGAGCTATTACTTAATAGTGTTTTACTATTTGTATCAAAATTTGTAAATCCAAAATAATTTATAGCTAATAAAAAAATCAATGTAACTGCCCCAATAGATATTTGAGGTAAATAATTATAACTTAATATTCTTCTAAAAACATTATTAAATATTCTGATTTTACTAGATTCATACTCATCAATTCTATTATTTAAATTCACAATAAAATCACTTGAAGTCTCAATTTTAGGTAAATTTTTAAATGAGTTAAGAGTAGCTTTCATCTCATTGAGTTCAAGTTGCAATTCAGAATTTTTTTCTAGCTCGCTCTCAAATTCAGCTATTTCTTTCTTGGTTAAATCATTTTCAATATAAGATATAATTTTATCTTTATAATTACAATTCATCAATAAAGTGTTACTCCTTTTTGTTTTAATAAATCTTTAAGTTTAAACCTTCCTCTGTTAATCCGCGATTTAACAGTCCCTAAGGGAATTTGTAATATTTTACTAATTTCATCGTAAGAAAGTTCCTGTATATCTCTCAAAATAATTATATTTTTAAATTCATTGTCTAATTCATCTAAACATTTTTCTAAAATTTTTCCAGAAACTGAGTTATCTTCTTCATTCTCAAATGAATCTTCATCAGATCTGTGAATGACAAATTCTCTATCATCAGTAGATAAATCAGAGATTGTAAAAGTTTTTCTCCTTTTTATTTTTCTAAGCTCTGTTTTTGCTAAATTTGAAGCAATTGTATATATCCATGTAGAAAATTTTGCAATTTGCTTATATGAGTCCTTATTAATATAAACTTTGAGAAGCGTATCTTGTGCTAAATCTTGTGCTGCATCAATATCATAAGTAAATCTGTATAAAAAATTAGTTAATTTATCTTTATACCTATTAACAATATGATTAAATGCATCTCTATCACCATTTTGGAATGCTAAAATTAATTCTTCATCTGTTAATGTCATCTTATCCATAATAACCTTCACATATCTTAGTAATAAAAATAGATATCAAACTATGATGATTTAAAGAAGAACTTTTAATTTTTAAATCCATATCGCGTAAACTGATAATTATATTGATTATTTCTTTTTCAGTATATTTATTTGAATAGATTGTCATATTATTATTAATAATTTTATTAATACTAAATAAATTTTTATCTCCATTTTTAAATAGAATTAAATCATTAAAAAAATTATACATTATTATTACTAGTGGTACTAACTGATACCCTTGGAATTGTAAATACTCATAATTATTTATTGATAAAATATTATTTTTTTTCCCTAATGAATCTATAAATTGCCAAGGTCTAATATTTTTTTGGTTTTTTGAAATATGTTGATTTTCATCAACTAAAATATTTTTACATTCATTAATAAGATAAAGTTTTTCTACTTCATTTAAAATTGTCATTATTTCATCATTATTTGAGCTAACTAAATCATCAAGAATTGAAGAATTTATTGAAATATTATTACTATTTAAATAGAATCTAACCCATTCTTTAATTTTTTTAGGAAAAGGTGTTCTTGTATCAACAGTTAACGACTTCATAGAAATTGATTTAAAAAATTTATTTTTTGAATAAAAATCATCTGATACAAAAACAACTATTTTGTCATTTGAAGGATTATTTAAATATTTCAATATATGATCTTTATTGACCTTAGATACTTTATTTAAATTTCTATTAATAAAAATTCTTTTGCTTGAAAATAATGATAAAGATGAGATCTCATTGATAAAGCTGTTTACATCATTTTCCTCTTCAAAATTTAAATGATGTAAAGTAAAATCATCACCACATTTTTTCTTCAAAGTCTTGATAAAAAAACTTTGTAAAAAATAATCATCACCTGTTAAAAAATAATTCTTTGCAAAATTATCTTTCAAACCTCTTATTGCTTTTCCAACACTAAACGACATTATAATAACCTAACATAATTGATAGTAAAAAACAATAAATTGAAAAATACCATAAACGTTTTTGTTCAATCATTTTTACAAGTACAGCAATCACAAAATAGCCAGTTAAAAAAGATGAAATAAACCCAAAAAATAAAGGTAATGAATTGCTTACATCAATTAAAATACTAAAATTTTCTTTAATAGAATCAAAAAAAGAAAATGTTAAAATCGGAATTGCCAACAAAAATGAAAACTTTGTAGATATTTTCTTATTAATACCAAGTAAAATTGCTATCGAAATTGTCATCCCAGACCTTGATATACCTGGGATTATTGCAAAGCATTGAGCTAAACCAATAATGAAAGCAAATTGGCATATAACTTTATTGTAACTGTCATGATTTTTAAACTTATATTTTGTCAAAAATAAAACTACAGATAGAATAAGATAAGAAAAAGGTAAATACATCGTATTATTAATATCAAAAAAATAATTATTTATTTTATTTTTAAAAAATAATCCAATTATTGCTGCAGGTATTGTTGCAATAATAATTGAGTATAATAGTTTAAAATCACCTTTTGCAATCGTTTTGAAAGAATCTATTAAATCTTTTTTCCAAAAAAATAAAATTGATAACAATGTACCACCATGTAAAAAAACTTCTATAAAAGAACCTGTTCCGGATGAATCAATTTCAAAAAAGGTTCTTCCAATAATTAAATGACCAGAACTACTTATGGGCATAAACTCTGTAATGCCTTGAATAATTCCTAATATTATTGCTTCAAAATAATTTATCATATCAAGTATGAATACATCCTTCCAGAATTCTTATTATCTCTTCTGAAACTACAGAAATTTTTATTTTCAAATGTACAAATATTTGATTTAAATAATTTCTTTTCAGTCAATCCTATTTTCAATACATCATCAAAAATCTTTGATTCCAAATCGAGAAACTGCATTTTATTTTTTTTTATTACAAATTTATTATCAAAGAACTTTGATACATCATCCTTAATCTCATAACAACATTTTTTTATGCATGGCCCTAAATAAACACTTATATCTTTAATATCTGAACCTTCATTAATAAAAACAGAGATAGCTGAAATAATAATACTATTTGCTGTGCCTTTCCAACCAGAGTGTACCAACCCAACATTCTTCTTTTTTAAATCTGTAATAAAAATAGGAACACAATCTGCAGTTTGGATAACTAATTTAATTTTATTTTCTAGATTAGTAACCAACCCATCTACATTTCTGTAAATTCCTGGTTTATCAACGTATTTAACATTATTTGAATGCGTTTGAACACATGATGCTATTTCTTTTGATTCAAGTTTGTTTGTCGTTAAAAACATAGATGGATTTTGGATTTCTAAACCAAAAAAATCGTTTAAATTAAATAAATGTTTATTAGTCAAAAGAAATCTTATCCTTCACCTCTACCTCACCATCCTCAATCATTCTTCGCCATTGATTTCTTGATTCTAAAGATCTAATTACAGTAATTGCTGTAAGAATCAACAATGCTACAATAACAGAATATACCATTATTTTATTTTCTGTATTAATGAATATTATTGATATAATGGTAACAAACCATAATAATCTAAAGATAAATGTAAATTTTGTTGTTTTAATTTTCATATAATTAATCCATTTCCTTCCAACCGGGTAGCCATAAGTTTTCATTTCTTATTTCGTTAAATGTAACATTAAAGAAAATATTTTTATCACAAACGGCAAAAATTTCTAATTCTTTTTTATTTTTAAAGACATTTCTCACTTGGTAATGCCTCCATCCTTTCACTTTTTTTACAGAAGTCCATTTAGAGTTAAGATATTTATTATGCATATACCGAAAATTAAATATAAAATTCGCTTTTTTATAATTAAAATTAATAAATGATTTTAGAAAAAAAATATAAGTGTCAAACATGTTTTGAAAATAATTTTGTTGATGTAGAATTATATTTTTGTTCTGAAACTGTTGATATAATTGAAGATTGTACGGTTTGCTGTAACCCAAATTCTATATCCTACACGGTTGAAAATGAAAAAATAGTTTATTTTGAGGTTGTTAAAACCTATTAAGATTTTGAATCCGTATTGTAGAGAAAGAATACTAAATCAAAAAGATGTGGTTAAAATTGTTAAAGTGGATATTGAAGTAATTAAAGATTAAGGACAATTTGAAGTGTCTTGAGTCCCAATAATAATAAAATAATTAGAATAATAATCATAAGGATCTAGACTACACGATGGGTAAGGAGGACAAATATTATTATTTGTTAAATTTAGATAAGAAGGAAAATCTTCTTGATAATTACAAAAATCTTCAGAAATAGAAGTAAAATTATTATTATCTAATTGTATCCCTCCATTAGGAAACACATTTGTAAAATTCATTATTTCAATTGGGATCGAACCTGAAAAATTATTATCACTTAATTGAATTAATCTAAT
>PANV01000017.1 GCA_002707765.1 Fidelibacterota bacterium | reverse complement strand
TAACTTCCCAATTTTTATCTTTTAAAGATTGAATTAATGACTGTGCATTTTTCTCATCAATAAGAACATTATTTTTAGAAGATATTTCTCCTGTTTCTCTATTAAATGATTGACCATTAGCAACTTTTTGATTATCAATGAAAATTAATTTAGCATAAATTTTTCCGTTTTTAGATTTAAAATTACCTTCAATACTCCAATATTCATTTTTTACAAATTTTGCTCTCTGTTTTTCTCTATCAACTAAAATTTTTACCGCAGGACTTTGTACCCTTCCTGCAGATAAACCGCTTTTAACATTAAACCATAATTCTTTAGAAACTAAAAAACCAAATAATCTATCTAAAAAACGTCTACACTCCTGAGCATTAACAAGATTTAAATCAATTTCTCTTATATTATTTAATGATTCTAAAATCGCACTTTTGGTAATTTCATTAAAAACCATTCGTCTTATTGGAACTTTAGGTTTAAGTGTATCAATCAAATGCCACGCAATAGCCTCGCCTTCTCTATCTGGATCAGTAGCTATATAAATGGCATCAACACTTTTAAGAACTGATTTTAAATTCTTAACAACTTTTTTACTTCTTTCTGAAACAACATATGTTGGATTAAAATTATTATCAAGATCAATCCCAAGTTTTGATGATGGCAAGTCTCTAATATGCCCTACAGAGGCCTCAATTTGATAGTTTTCATCTAAAAATTTCTTTAATGTTTTAATTTTAGATGGTGACTCAACAATGATTAAATTCTTGTTACTCATAAAAATATATTATCCTTAAAATAATTTATAATTTAATACTTTTTAAACTTACACATATTAATATCCTATTATACAAGTTATATTATTATTTAATATTTATATTAAATAATGCAAGAATATTACGGTCAAATATCAAAATTAGAATCTGCTTTAAAACAGACAATTCAGTATAGCTTACCAATTGGTAAAAAAAATAAAATACCTTTAAATAATTTAATTGGAAATAAGTTATTTATTTCATTTGATGGAAAAATTGAGTGTGTGGCTTGCGGACAAAAAATTAAAAAAACTTTTATGCAGGGTTATTGCTACCCTTGCTTTATTAGATTACCACAAACATCAGAATGTATATTAAAACCTGAATTATGTAGGGCTCATGAAGGGGAATCACGGGATATGGAATGGTCTAAAAAATATTGTTTATCAGACCAATATGTTTATTTATCTCTTACTAGTAATCTCAAAGTAGGAGTTACAAGACACACACAAATTCCTACAAGATGGATTGATCAGGGGGCTCATCAGGCTCTTATTTTTGCTAAAACTCCTAACAGATATTTGGCAGGTATGATAGAAAAAGAATTAAGTACTCATATTTCAGATAAAACATATTGGAGAAGAATGCTAACAGGTGAATATCCTAACTTAGATTTATTAATTGAAAAAAATAAATTAAAGGAAATTTTATCATCAAAATATCAAAATTTTGTTACTGAGGATCATAACATTACTTCATTAAATTATCCAAAAATTAGCAGTCCTCAAAAAATAAGATCATTAAATCTTGATAAAAATCCTCTGATTGATTTAAAACTTTGCGGTATTAAAGGACAATATTTATTATTTGAGCATGACTATGTTCTCAATATTAGAAAGTATACAGGTTACTTTCTAAAAATAAAATTCTAAATATTTTTCTTTATAAAATCAGAGCAGGCTTTAAATAACAAGTCACTTTCTTCATTAATTCTAAATAAACTATGGGGTGCATGTATCATTTCAAAAAAATCAATATTTTGAGAACTAATCGATTGTTTAATGATATCTACGTTTTCTTTGATTGATACTTGATCATTCTTAGAATGGATAATCAAGGTTGGACTATTCACTTTATGTAAATCCTTCTTTACAAAAAGATTCATTTTTCTAAACTGTTCTAAAGCAATCAAAGGATAAGCTTTATAACCATAAAAAGTAATAGAATCTCTCATGGACTTTTCAAACGTTAATTTTTTTTCTCTATGTTTAATTATTTTACAGAAAAATCTATTAATGTAATTTGTAAAATAAAACAGTTTAAACTTAAGCACAACGCCTCCAAGAATTAAGCCTGTAACAGGAAACATAGTTGCTAAGTGTAATGCAACTACTCCTCCCATGCTGTGGCCAATGATAAAAACCTTATCCGATTTGGAACATAATTTTGCAAATTCGACTTTAGAAAAATCTAACCATTGCTGAAATTTAGTATTATTACAATCATCAACTGTCGTACCATGGCCAGGCAAATTATTTAATACGATATGATAGCCTTTATCAGATAAAAAATTTGCTATTTGCTTTAACTCTGAAGTAGTGCTAGAAAATCCATGTATAAGATAAATGCCTATTTTACTATCTGAATTAAATTCATAATTATTGGGATCAAATAAATCTAAGTTACTCATGTTTGAAAATTTATAGACTTTAAATATTTTACGTTAATTATGTGAAACGATAAAAAATATAGTAAATATTTATCAATTTCATGAAGATATTTTTTATCTTTTACATCTAATTGATCAATATTATTAATATGGGTGTTAGAAAAATATTTAATTATGTTTAAATGTTTAGAAGAAAAATTAATATTAGAATTTTTAGTTTTGCATTTGGTACATATCAATTGACCAATACTCCAATCAAATAATACATTCTCTAATTTATCACTACAAATCTCACATGATTCAATCATTGGTTGATAACCAATATATTTGAATAATTGAAGTTTAAAAAAAATTTTGTAGAATATAATCTTATCACTTTCACATAAGTTTATCTTTTTCATAGTTCTCTTAACTAATCTAAAAATAATTTCATTAGGGTTTTCAATTTTACAAATTTGATTCATTATATCAATTATTTGATAACTAGAAACTATTTTTTTATAGTTATTATGCGTTTGAAAAAAATGTTTGTTGATAGTTGCTTCTTTTAATAACTGAATATTTCTTTTAGGCCGGTAATAATAATTTAAATCAATGAATTGAAGAGGTCTTAAAATTGCACTATTAATATTTTTTAATTTACGTGCACCTTTAGAAATAACACTTAAACGACCGTAGTCTCGAGTGAATAAATTACATATAATGCTCGTATCTCCATATGGATATCGATTTAAAATTAATGCTTCAGTTTCATAAATCATTAATAAGCTTTTGCAAAAATGACTTGGTATTTCGCAGGTTTTTCAGTGTAAATACATTTTAAATTATTAATATTTTGCTCCATTGGTATGCAGCGAATTGTTGCATTTGTATCAGATTTTATTTTGGATTCTGTTTCAGGACTTCCATCCCATCCACAATCAATAAAAGCACCACTAGTAATTTGTGATTTAAATTCAGAATAATTAGATACTTTTTTAGTATTTTGTTGTTGAAATTCTAACGCTTGATTAAATAATGAATCCTGTATACTTTGTAATATTTCATCTAATTTTTCTGTTAACTTTTCAACTTTATCTATAATTTTTTCAGATGAATCTCTTCTAACTATTGTTAAGTTGCCATTCTCTAAATCTCGCAGTCCAACTTCTACCCTAATAGGTACACCCTTCATTTCCCAATCGTTAAATTTATAACCCGGTGACATTTTGGGTCTATCATCTAGATGATATCTGATTTGATTATCGTTACAAAAATTAAATGTTGGTGCTAAAAACTCTTTAATTTTCTCAAGGTCATCTTCAGATTTATAAATTGGTACTATGATAATTTGAATAGGCGCAATATTAGGTGGTAATCTGAGACCTTTATCATCTCCGTGAACCATAATTAATGCACCAATTAACCTGGTGCTGACACCCCAGCTTGTAGCATAAACAAATTTTTCTGTGTTGTCAACATCTTGAAATTTAACATCAAAAGCTTTCGCAAAATTCTGACCTAAATTATGTGAAGTCCCTGCTTGTAAGGCTCTCTTATCACCCATCATGGCTTCAATACAATAAGTTGTTTCTGCACCTGCAAACTTTTCAGCTTCTGTTTTTTTACCGTATAAAACAGGTATCGCTAACACATTTTCAACGACATCTCTATAAATATCTAAAATTTTTAATGTTTCTTCTTCTGCCTCCTCTGCAGTGCTATGTGCAGTATGCCCTTCTTGCCATAAAAACTCACTAGTTCTCAAAAATAATCTTGTTCTCATTTCCCATCTTACTACATTCGCCCATTGATTGATAAGGATAGGTAAATCTCTGTAAGAATTAATCCATTTTTTATACATTGACCAAATCACTGTTTCACTTGTCGGTCTAACAATTATTTCTTCTTCAAGTTGAGAATCTGGATCGGGAATTAAATCCGTTTTATCTTTATTATTTTTTAATCGGGAATGAGTAACAATTGCACATTCCTTAGCAAAGCCTTCAACATGCTCTGCTTCTTTTGCTAAAAATGATTTGGGAATAAATAAAGGAAAGTAAGCATTCGTATGTCCTGTTTGTTTAAATTCATAATCAAGACTATCTTTTAAATTTTCCCAAAGTTGATAACCATATGGCCTTATAACCATAGTTCCTTTGACTGGACCATAATCTGCTAATTTTGCTTTTGTAATTACATCAGTGTACCACTTAGAATAATTTTCAGTTTTGGGAGTTACTCCTTTTGACATATAATCCTCTATTTGTTTAAAATTAATTTAAATGTTTTTACAACTTTTTCAATGTGATTATTTTTTAAACCATAATGCGTAACCATTCTGAAAATATTATTTCCTTTGTAATCAATTTTAATATCTTCTTCATAAAGCTTTTTCATTAACTGATTAGCATTTAAATTATCTTTAGTTAATTTAAAAAAAACTAAATTGGTTTTTACTTTTGTTGTATCAATTTCTAATCCATTAATCTTTGATATTTCATTAGATAAGTTTTGAGCATTAATATGATCTTCTTTTAATCTATCTATCATATAGTCTAAAGCATATATCCCAGCTGAAGCCATAATACCTGACTGCCTCATGCCTCCACCAAGCATTTTCCTTAATCTTCGAGCCTTAGAAATAAATTTTTTTGTACCTATCACCATTGAACCAGATGGACAAGATAGTCCTTTAGATAAACAACAAGATAGACTATCTACGTTTTCGACTAATTTATCAACAGGTTTATTCAAAGCAACAGATGCATTAAATATTCTTGCACCATCCAGATGTATTTTTAATGCATGGGGTTTAATTGCATCTCTCACATCCTGGAAATATTTAACAGGTATTGCAGAGCCATAACATCTATTGTGTGTATTTTCTAAACATAGTAATTTAGTTTTAGCATAATGTGTATCTTCAGTATCATTGACTGCAAGTAAGATATCATTGATATCAATGGTCCCATCATCATTATTATTTAACTGATGAGAATGAACACCTCCAAGCACTGAACTACCGCCAGCTTCATACTTAAAAATATGTGATTGATTACCAAGTAAGATTTCATCTCCACGATCGCAATGGGTAAGTACCGAAATTAAATTAGCCATTGTACCTGAAGGAACAAATAATGCATCTTCTTTTCCAAATAAATCACAAGTTTTATTTTCTAATAAATTTACAGATGGATCTTCTCCATATACATCGTCTCCTATCGATGCATTAAACATAAATTCTTTCATTTCAGGTGATGGAAGGGTTACTGTATCGCTTCTTAAATCAATCATTATAATTGCTCTTTTAATTTCTATAATAAATTAGGTAATTTCAATACATAATTCATTAATTTTTATATATGAAATCTTACAATCTTATAAATGCAAATATCATTACTATGGATAGTACCCATACTGTGAATTCTATTACTATATCAAATGGGAAAATTGAAAAAATTAATTCTCCTAATCCCAATTATGAGACTAAAGATTTATCAGGACTAACAATTATTCCTGGATTTATTGATGCTCACTTCCATCTAAAGAATTTTGGTAAACGTTTAGAAATGGTGAATCTAAAAAAAATAAATTCAATCAATGAAATTCAAAAAGTGATTAAATCAAAAATCAAATCTGTAAATGAAAACGAGTGGATTATTGGATTTGGTTGGGATCAAAATTTATGGCAAAATAGAAAATATCCACATAAAAATATTTTAAATGATATTTCACCAAATAATCCAATATATCTTACCAGAATAGATGGACACTCTGCTTGGGTTAATAATGTTGCTATAGAAAAAACAGGATTAAGCATATCTACAATTGACAAAGTAGATGGGGGTAGCGTAATTAATGATTGTATAATGATTGATAATGCAATGAATTCTTTTAAATCACATTTACCAACTGATACAAAAAAACAAGTTAAATCATGGATTAGAACAGCTGTCAAAGAAGCTAATAAAATGGGAATTACTGGTGTCCATGATGCATGGCAAGATTCCACAATTGTCGATGCAATTAAAGAATTAATTAATGAAAAAAAATTTCCTATTAGGTGTTATGGAATGTTAGGAAGTAATGATAAAATGCTGCTTAAGAAATACTTTAACGATGGACACTATAATAATGATTATTATACGATTCGTTCTGTAAAAGCCTTTATTGATGGTGCTTTAGGCAGTAGGGGAGCGGCATTACACGAACCTTATTGTGATGATCATAATAATTGTGGGTTAATTTTAATATCTAAAGAGGAGTTTAAAAAATTAACCGAGGCTTGTTTTAAACATAATTTTCAGCTAAATACTCATGCTATAGGAGATAGGGGAAACTCATACGTTTTAAATCATTATGCTAAAACAGTACAATCTAACAATGATAGAAGATGGAGAATCGAACATGCTCAAATGGTATCCGACGATGATATTTTAATGTTTAAGGATTACAATATTTTACCATCAATGCAGCCTAGTCATTGTACTAGTGATATGCCATGGCTACAAGAAAGAATTGGTCAATATCGATTACCTCTCGTTTCTAGATGGCAAAGCTTCATCAAACTTGGTCTCAAAATACCTGGTGGCTCAGATTGCCCAATCGAAACCGGTAATCCGTTATTTGAATTTTATGCAGCAGTAACAAGGCAAGATCATGAAGGACTACCAAAACAAGGTTGGCAACCTCAAGAAAAAATAAGTAAAATCAATGCACTAAAAATGTTTACAACATGGGCTGCATTTGGTGGCTTTGACGAGAACAGAAGAGGTAAAATTAAAATAGGATATGATGCAGATCTCACGATATTATCTGATAATTTATTACAAATTCCTGATTCAAAAATTTTAGATGTTCAAATAATGGGTACAATTGTAAAAGGTGATTTTGTTTATAAAAATCTTTAAATGAATATAAATTATAGTATTATGAAAAGAATAGAATATATTAAACATGGTTCACCGGATGTACTGCAGGTTAAGAGCTTCGAATTACCAAGCCCTTCAGAAAATGAAATACAAATTCAAACTAGCTTTGCTGGAATTAATTTTGCTGATATAATGAGTAGAATGGGTTTATATCCTGGGTGCCCAAAACCTCCTCATCCGATTGGTGCAGAAGCCAGTGGCGTAATTAATAAGGTTGGTAAAAATGTAAAAGATTTTAAAGTTGGTGATGCTGTAATGACATTTGTATTTTTTAATGGATACTCCTCTCATATCAATATTGATGCTAACCTAGCCATGAAGCTACCTGAACATTTTTCATTATCAGATGGTGGTGCATTCCCATTAGTTTATATGACGGCATATATGATGATGTTTGATTTAGGTAATTTACAAAAAGATGAAATATTCTTCATTCAAGGAGCTGGTGGCGGCGTTGGTACTGCAGCTATTCAACTAGCAAAATCAGTTGGCGCAAAAATTATAGGAACCAGTTCAAAATGGAAACATGGAAAACTTTATGATATGGGTGTTGACTTATGTATTGATTATTATAATGAAAATGTTAGAAAAAAAATTATGGACTTTACCAATGGTTATGGCGTTGATTTAATAGTTGATCCTGTCGGTGGGAAACAATGGTCAGAAAGCTATAAAACACTGGCTCCAATGGGGAAGCTAATTGTTTATGGAAATCAAAACTTAGTAACCGGTCAAACTAGATCAATTATAGCGTTGATTAAAGAATTTTTTAATATGCCAAAAATTAAACCTTTTGAGATGATTGGAACGAATAAATCGATAATGGGATATCATCTTGGTAAGCTTAAAGGTGCGGAACATAAAGTAAAAAAGGCAATGAGCAAATTACTTAAAATGACCCAAAAAGATTCAACAATAAAACCAGTAATTGATTCAATTTTTCCTTTCGAAGATGCAAGTAAAGCTCACCAACACATACAAGATAAAAAAAATTTTGGTAAGGTCTTATTAGATTTTACAAAATTTTAACTCTATAAAATGATTTCCATATTAATTATAATACTTACTATTCTAATTCCAAGTTCACTAAGCTTGTTAATTTCTGATAACAGCATATCCATTAATGGCTATCCTGTATTATTATACTGCGTATTGATATCGTTTACAATACATTTGATTATATTTATTCCATCAGCAATTATGAAAAATGAAAAATTTTATGATTTTACTGGTATGATTGCATATCTGTCAATTATAATATTTGCTATACAACAAAAATACATTCAAATTCATTCAATTGATATTTACTCCTTGGTTTTAAGTTTATTAATTTCAATTTGGACACTCAGATTAGGAATTTTCTTGTTTTATCGAGTATTAAAAGTAGGAGAGGACATAAGATTTAAGAATGTAAAAAACAATGCACTACAATTTTTTGTTTGGTTTTCTATTTCCAGCTTATGGGTTTCATTAACAACAATGGCTGCTATGAATGTTATCACTTCAAAAAACTATAATCAAGATCTTACTCTTCTTTATATTGGAACAATAATTTGGATTATTGGTTTTTTATTTGAAATAATTTCTGATTATCAAAAAATTAAATTTAAAAATAATACTTTAAATAAAAATAAATTCATTGATTCTGGATTATGGTCAATTTCTAGACATCCTAATTATTTTGGTGAAATAATTTTATGGATAGGTATATATATTATCACGCTACCCTCAACCTCGGGTTTAGAATATTTAGGAATAATTTCTCCTTTATTTGTTATTATACTTTTAAATAAAGTCAGTGGTATTAATTTATTAGAAGCAAGCGCAGATAAAAAATGGGGTTCGTCTAACGAATATCAAAAATATAAAAAAATAACTCCTAGACTTATTCCAAAATTATGGAAAATTAAATAATGGCTGAAAAAATAAAAGCTATTTTATTTGATATGGATGGTACTGTTTTAGATTCAGAGGGTATTTTTAGTGATGCTCAGATTGAACTATTAAAAGAATATAATATCAAAGGTAATCACAGTGAACTTGAAGAATTTAAGGGCATGTCACATTATATATTTTATCCAAGTTTTATGAAAAAATTTAATATTGTTGAGGATATTGATATAATACGATTTAAGCTCAGAAATCATTTACACAATATTATGGAAACAAAATTAAAGTATACAAAAGGTTTTGAGAATTTCTATATATCAATTATCAAAGATAGTAATTTAAAAACAGGACTAGTTACCAATACAACTCGTACAACATTTAAAAAAATTCAACAATTTATTAATATAGACCATTATTTTTCATTTGTTATAACTATAACTGAAGCAATTGAACCTAAGCCATCGCCTAAGCCTTATTTGCAAGCGATGAATCATTTTTCTATAAATCCTTCGGAAACGCTAATCATTGAAGATTCTAAAACAGGTTTAATATCTGCAGTTGATTCTGGTGCACAAGTTATAGGTTTAACAACTTCACTATTACCAGATCAAATTAAAAAAATAAATTCAAATATAATTGTAGTGGATTCTTATAGTGAAATAAAAGAAATAGTAAACTTTAAACATTGAATTTAAAGAAAATTATATCTCCATCCTGAACAATATATTCTTTACCTTCCTGCCTGATCTTACCATTTTCTTTTAATGCTTGTTCTGTTTGAAATTTTTGGAGATCGCTGATATTATATATATCTGCTTTGATAAAACCTCTTTCAAAATCAGAATGAATTAAACCTGCTGCTTCTGGGGCTAGTGCATTTTTCTTTACCGTCCAAGCTCGTACTTCTTGAACTCCTGCAGTAAAAAATGTAATTAAACCTAGTTTGCTGTATGCACGTGATATAAGTTTGTTTAAACCAGGCTCATCTAAATTATAAATATCTAAAAATTCTTGTTTATCCTGATCGTTATCAATTTTAGAAATTTCCATTTCTATGTTTCCACATAACTGTATACAATCGATATTATTTTGGCTTGCATATGTTTTTAATGATTGAAAATAAGAAGATTCTACACCTTGCTGTAAATTATCTTCGTCAATATTACATAAATAAATTATTGGTTTACTTGTTAATAAAAACCATGATTTAATAATTTGATTTTCGGTTTCTGTACCATAAAAGTCGTTTAATAACTCACCATCATTTAGTTTCTTGATTGCTTTATCTAATAGCTCAACTTCTTTGATAGCTAATTTATCTCCGGATTTACTAATTTTTTTCACTTTTAATAGTCTTTTATTTAGTCTCTCTAAGTCTTTTAAAAGCAATTCTGTTTCAATAATCTGGATATCTCTCAATGGATCTATAGAACCCTCAACATGTGTAATGTCTTCATTATCAAATCCTCTAACAACGTGAATGATAGCATCAACATTACTTATATGGGATAAAAATTTATTTCCAAGACCTTCACCTTGACTAGCACCTTTTACTAAACCAGCAATATCTACGAACTCAATGACTGTGGGTATTACGTTATCTGACTTAATATATTGATTTATTTCATTTAATCTATAATCTGGTACAGGCACAATACCTACATTTGGTTCAATAGTGCAAAATGGATAGTTGTTTGCAGGTATGTCCGACGCTGTTAATGCATTAAAAATTGTAGACTTCCCTACATTTGGTAATCCTATTATTCCTACTTTCATATTATTTTTTTCTAATATTTGAATTATATGGACAATAATCAGTATTTTATAATAAGAATTATATTTTGAATTATAAAAGGATTATAAATATGAATGATTGGGCATTAATTTTAGGTGGTTCTAGTGGCATAGGCATGGCCTGTGCAAAATCGTTAGCTGAAAATGGTATTAATATTTATGCATTATACTTAAGAAAAAAACAATCCCAAATAGATGACATTAAAAAACAATTTTATAAGTATAATGTAGAAGTAATTTTTAAAAAAGCAAATGCCTCTAATGAAGACAGTATTAAAGAAATAACTAATGAATTAAAATCCTTGGGTAATATTAGAGTTAAAATGTTAATTCATTCAGTAGCATTTGGTGCTTTAAAAAAAATGATTTCAAAAGATGGGCCTGCATTAAATAAAAAAAATATAGATATGACTTTAGATGTTATGTGCAATAATCTAGTTTATTGGTCACAAAGCTTATATAGTGCAAATCTTTTGAAAAAAGGTAGTCAAATCATAGGCATGACCAGTTCAGGAGGCAGAAAAAACTGGGAAAGTTATGGAGCTGTAAGTTTAGCTAAAGCTGGATTAGAATCTGCGTGTAGACAACTAAGTATTGAACTCGCAAAGGATGGAATTGCTGTTAATGCAATCCAAGCAGGTGTTACTGATACTCCAGCTTTAAGAAAAATTCCTGGATGCGATAACATGATTCAAAATGCTTTAAACAATAATCCACATCGTAGATTAACTAAACCTGAGGACATTGGAGAAATAATCAAAATGTTGTCATCATATGAATCTAGCTGGATGACAGGTAATGTAATTCGGGTTGATGGCGGTGAAGATATTACAGGTTAAGAAAAAACTAAACTTTTCATTTATTAACTTCGTCTTTAATTTGCTGACGAACCATTTGTAATACACTTCTATATTCTGGATTTGGGATAATAGAAATTGCTGTTAAAATCTCTTGTTCAGCCTGATTGAATAATTCTTTTTTAGCATATGAAATACCTAAATTATAATGTGCTTGAGCCAATAATTCAGCTGATTCCAACGATTCTCCATCTTTAAAATCTAATAAATATTTAACTTTGTTAAATTCAATAATCGCTTCATCAATCTGATTCCATTTATAATGTTGTATTCCTCTTTCCATTGCCATATTAGCATCAGATTTGCAAGACATCATCAAAAAAGGAATTATTATGTAAATTATTCTATGCATTATGTATTTATTTTAGTAAAGAATTTTAATTATTTAATAAGTATAGTTTAACAAAAATTAAACAACAATTAAATACCTTTTATTACTTGTTCTATTCTATCTAATAAAACATTAACCTGATTTTCATTAATAGTTAAAGCAGGTGCCAATCTAACAGTAGTTCGATGAGTTTCTTTGGCATATACTCCTTGATCAAGAAGACCTAAAGACACTTTATGGCCATCTAAATGTTTTTCATCATGCATTTCAAATGCTGTTAGAAGGCCCTTGCCGCGTACTTCTTTAATCTTATTTGGAAAATTACTTTTAATTTGATTTAATCCTTCCATTAATTGAGCACCTCTAATTTTTGCATTACATGATAAATTTTCATCAATTAATGTTTTAATGGCATAAATTCCAACAACTGAAGCTAATGGATAACCACCAAAAGTTGAACCCTCTGATCCTGGAGTTAACACACCGACTACATCATCTCTACCAGCGACAAAAGATACTGGTAAAATTCCCCCTCCTGCAGCTTTACCACATCCCATTATATCAGGTTTTACATCATAAAGCTGATGTGCAAAATTTTCTCCTGTTCTTCCAAATCCAGTTTGAACCTCATCAAATGCTAATAAGATATTATGTTTTTTACAAAGCTCAGATACTTTAGGCCAATAGTCGTCATCTGGTATAATTACTCCTCCTTCGCCTTGAATAGGTTCTACTGAAAACGCAGATATATATTCACCTTTCTCTTCAAACAAAGCTTGTAATGCATCATAATCATTAAATGGAACAAGCTCTATACCTGGTAAAAATGGTCCGAAATTATTTAATGTATCTGGATCATCAGACATTGAAGTTGCTGCCATTGACCTGCCATGAAAATTACCTTTAGCTCCTACAACAATGCATTTATTATTAGGAATCTTTTTCACTTCATAACCCCACCTTCTACACAACTTAAAAGTCAACTCCCAAGATTCTACACCTGCAACTTTAGGTACAACTCTATCCATTCCTGTAAAAGCTGATGCAGCTAATAAAAAACCACTCATATATTTATGCCTAATTGAACGTGGCACAGTTGGAATCTTTTCCTCAGTTAAATGATGAACAACTGCATCTACAATAGTTTGATTTAATTGTCCTTGGTTAACAGCAGAATAACAACATAAACCATCTAAAAGTTCTTCTTCAATATAATTTGAAACATCATTATGAGAAGGTTTTCTACAAATCAAAGTAGACGTATCTTTTACATGTGAAACTACAACATTTTCCAAAGGACTATAATTTTGTCCGCCTTTGGTTAATTCAATTTTTTCGTGTTCCTCAGGAGATAAATCTCCTAAACGAACATCATTGATGGTTAAATCATCTCCATATCCGCTAATATTGACTTTACTCACTTGCAATTCTCCTCTTTTGTAATAATTCTGCAATTAAAAATCCCATCTCCAAACTTTGTTCATTATTTAACCGTGGATCACATGCGGTTTGATAATGCTCTGATAAATCATTATCTTGAATATTTTTAATACCTCCTGTGCATTCAGTAACATTATCGCCAGTAAGTTCAAAATGTACACCTCCTGGAATAGTCCCCTGCTGCTGATGTATATTGAAAAAACATTCAATCTCTTGCTTAATAGTATCGAAGTTTCTGGTTTTTAATCCTGATTCAGATTTTATTGTATTTCCATGCATTGGATCACATAACCATAAAACATTAATTTTATTTTGACTAATCGTTTTAATTAATTTTGGCAAAATATCATTAATATAATTTATACCTAAACGGATTATTAATGAAATTTTTCCATGTTCATTTTTTGGATTTATTTTTTTACATAATTTTATAATATCCTCAATACATATTGAAGGACCTATTTTAACACCTACAGGATTAGCAATTTGAGATACAAAATCAATATGTGCAGAGTCTAAAAATCTAGTTCTATCTCCTACCCACAACATGTGAGCAGAACATATATAATTTTTTTTATTATAATACTTATGAAATGCTAATTCATAATCTAAAACCAAAGACTCATGTGAGGTATAGACAGTATTTTGATGAATGTTTGATGATAAAAAATCCTTTGATACATTTGCAAAATTAATCATCTCATTTATTTGTTTTGCTATTGCATTATATTTTTTAACATATTCAGACTTTTCTTGAAGTGAAAGATTCCACGAATTAATATTTGTAAAATTTGTAAATCCTCCCATGGTTAAATTTCTTATTAAATTCATTATTGCAGACGACTGATGGTAGGCTTGTAATAATCGCTTGGGATTAGGCGTTCTGTGCTCTTTAGTAAAAGTTATATCATTAATAGCATCACCTCTGTAAGCGGGCAACTTAACTCCATCCCTAAACTCATATTCAGAACTTCTAGGTTTAAAAAATTGACCAGCTATTCTACCTATTTTAGTAATATTAATTTTTGTTACGTACTGAAGAATAGCTGACATTTGAAGCAATACCTTTAGTTTATTCTGAATCATATCATTACTAAACTCAGTAAAAGTTTCAGCACAATCTCCACCTTGCAATATGAAACCATCGCCTTTAGATGCATTTGCGAGCTGACGTTTTAAGTTTATTATTTCTTTAACCGAAACTAAATTAGGATATTCTTTAATCATTTTTGTAATTTGATTAACTTGTTCCAAATCAGGCCAATGAGGCTGCTGCGTCAACCCACTATTTTTTATTTTAATATTCATTTTAACATTTTTTTCAAAAATTTACCGGTATGAGAGCTCTTTACTTTTACAATATCTTCAGGTGTACCTTCAGCTATAATTTCACCTCCTTGAGCACCGCCATTGGGTCCTATATCTACTATCCAGTCTGCTGTTTTAACAACATCCAAATTATGCTCAATCACAATGACAGTATTTCCCTGATCAGTTAAATTATGTAAAACTTTGAGTAATAATTTAATGTCTTGAAAATGTAATCCTGTTGTTGGTTCGTCTAAAATATATAATGTTCTTCCTGTATGATATTTACCAAGTTCCTTAGATAATTTCACTCTTTGTGACTCACCTCCAGATAATGTATTGGCTCTTTGTCCAAGTTTTATATAACCTAATCCTACTTTAAGTAATGTTTCTAATCTTCTCTTGATCCTAGAGTGATTCTTAAAAAAAACATGTGCTTCTTCAACTGACATTTCAAGTACATCATAAATATTTTTTTTATTAAAAAAGATTTCTAATGTTTCTCTATTAAATCTTTTACCATCACATTCATCACATGTTATAAACATATCTGCTAAAAAATGCATTTCTACTTTTACGAGTCCCATACCTTGACATGTTTCACATCTACCACCCTTAACATTAAAAGAAAATCTNCCAGGCTTNTATCCTCTAATCTGAGATTCTTTAGTTTTAGTAAAAAGNTCTCTAATATCTGAAAGTAACCCTGTATATGTNGCAGGATTTGATCTTGGNGTTTTTCCAATTGGAGANTGGGTAATGGCAATAACCTTATCAATATATANNAATCCATCTANACCTTCATTAGNTAATGGTTTAATNGTNCTACCATAATATTTATTNGCTAGATAAGGATAAAGAGTTTGATTAATCAAGGTAGATTTACCNGAACCTGATACACCNGTAACACAAATAAACTTTTTTAATGGTATTTTTAAAGTGACNNTTTGAAGATTGTTACCTGTTGCATTATTCAAAATTAAATACTTATTATTTCCNNTNCGTCTATTTTTTGAATAATTNATTTGTTCTTTTTGNGATAAGAATGAACCTGTAATTGACTTNGGATTTTTCATTATTGAAGAAGGTGTTCCTTCTGCAATAATTTCACCTCCATGAACACCCGCACCAGGACCTATATCTACAATCCAATCTGCTGCCAACATAGTTTCTTCATCATGNTCAACTACTATAACGGTATTACCCATATTTCNTAAATTTTTTAATGTAGTAATCANTCTATGNTTNTCTCTCTGATGAAGACCNATAGAAGGTTCATCTAAAATATACATGACACCNACAAGGTTTAATCCAATCTGNGCTGCAAGCTTAATTCTCTGTGATTCTCCNCCTGATAGAGTAGCNGAGCTTCTATTNAAATTAAGATATTCAAGACCTACATTTTCTAANAAAATTANACGNTCTATAATTTCTTTAATAATACTTTTAGAAATTAATTGTTGTTGTTTATTAAGATTTAAAGATTTTAAAAANTTTATTGCTTCNGAAATAGATAGATTACCAATTTCCTGAATATTTATATCATTTATATAAACAGCTAAATGTTTTTTTTGTAATCTACCTCCATTACATGATGCACATGGCTGAATAGCCATAAATTTTTCTATCCATTCCCTNGCATGGTTAGATTTAGTTTGGGTATATCTTCTTTCTAAATTTTTAATAANACCTTCAAAAGAACCTGAATATGCACCTTCAAANTTTTTAGATTTAACATCNATAATNANACTNTCTTTNTTATTAGTTCCATACAACAAAATCTNCTTTAATTCTTTAGGTANNTGATACCACGGCATTGAATAAGAAACATTATACTGATTCAANAAGCTAGCTATANTTTGTCCTATCCANTTAGATTTAGGTTGCTCACCTACAGGTAACAANCACCCTGATAGNAAGCTTTTCTTTTTGTCTGGGACCATTAAATCAACATCCATTTTCATTTCTGANCCTAATCCTCCACATTTTGTGCATGCNCCTTGGGGNGAATTAAATGAAAAAAANCTTGGNTCTAANTCCTGATATGATACATTGCACTTAGCNCANGATAAATTCTGATTATACATATGNTCTGANTCATTGTTTANACCAACATANATGAGACCTTTCCCTAGTTTTAGCGCAGTACTAACAGAAGCNGTCANNCTATCTTGAATNCCTTGTTTNANAATTAATCTATCAATTATAATATCAATAGAATGTTTTGAATATTTATTTAATTCAATATTATCATNTAATTTAATTATCTCNCCATCAATTCTTGCTCTTATAAAACCTTGTACNATTAGNCTNTGAATTACATTTTTAAATTCACCTTTTTGTGATTTAATTACAGGGGAATAAATAATAATTTTTGAATCATTNGGTAAAGTTAAAATATGATCTACAATNTTTTGGGTNGATTGTTTAGTAATTTTAGAACCACATTNATANCACTTTTGCTCACCAATTCTAGCATATAATAGTCTTAAATANTCATATATTTCTGTTACAGTACCAACNGTTGAACGTGGATTTTTACTTTTAGTNTTTTGTTCTATNGANATTGCNGGAGATAANCCCTCAATATTNTCNATATCTGGTTTNGACATCATACCNAAAAATTGNCTNGCATATGTTGATAGCGANTCAACATATCTNCTNTGNCCTTCAGCATATAAAGTATCAAATGCTAANGAAGATTTNCCNGANCCNGANAANCCAGTAATAACAACTAATTTATTTCTTGGTAATGTAACATCTATGCTTTTTANATTATGCTCTCTNGCNCCAAAAATTTTAATATTATTTGCAGAATTACTTTTAGACATGTTCATATGTTTTTAACTAAATTTCCAACATANAATTTACGNAAATATTGCTACACTTAAAATAATATTTGTGTTAATTTTACAAGNGGTAACATAACTCATTTATGAAACAAAAATTAAAATATATAGCCTTANTNTNCTTGAGCNTAATATTNNTGATAATATTTCAAGGTTCAACATCTAANTTCTTATCAAAAATTTCTATTTTATCTAATGTTATTAGNCTTGTNGAAAGATATTATGTGGAAGAGGTGGAAATGGATGAATTAATTGATGGTGCAATTAGAGGACTACTAGAAACTCTCGATCCACATTCTTCTTATATCACAAGCAAAGAATTTGAAAAAATTAGTGAAAATATGAAAGGTGAATTTGAAGGCATTGGAATTGAATTTTCTATTTTAGATGGGTATATAACTGTTATTTCGCCTATATCAGGTACGCCATCTGATAGGGCAGGGCTTATGAGTGGTGATAAAATCATAAAAATTGATGGTGAATCTGCTTATAAAATCAAACAAGATGAAATTGTAAAAAAACTTCGAGGTCCAAAAGGAACTCCAGTAGTAGTCACTATTAAGCGTACCGGAACAGATAATTTTGACGTTAAACTAATCAGAGATAAAATTCCAATAAACAGTGTGCTAGCTTCATTCATCTATAATGATGATATAGGATATATTAATGTTAACAGATTTGGTGAAAAAACTTTCTATGAGGTTGATAGCGCTATTGATTCTTTAGAATCATACGGAATGAATCATTTGATTCTTGATTTAAGAAATAATGGTGGTGGATTAATGGATCAGGCTTTAGATCTTTTGGATTCTTTTATTGATTCAAACGATACAATTCTCTATACATCTGGAAGAATTAGTTCAGCTAACTATGTATATTATGCTAAAAAAGACAAGCTAGATAGGAAGTTTCCTATTATAGTCCTTATAAATAGGGCTTCAGCAAGTGCAAGTGAAATAATAGCTGGTGGACTACAAGATTTAGATAGAGGAATAGTAGTAGGAGAAACTAGTTTTGGTAAAGGATTAGTTCAAAGACAATATATGCTTGATGATGGTTCAGCTGCACGCATAACGATTGCACAATATTATACTCCTTCAGGAAGATTAATTCAAAGAGATTATGATGCATTAGATGATTACTATCTTGATTTAGCAAAAGATAATCGTGAAATAGCTGATAAAAATGATTCTGATTCATTAAAATATAAAACAAAGAAAGGAAGAACTGTATATGGTGGTGGTGGAATTACTCCTGATCTGTTTGTTGATGATGAAAGATATTTGACTAAAAACTCTCAAGACCTTTTGTTTAACCCTAATCGATTAATTTTTAAATACGCTAATGAAGTCAAATCAAAATATCGAAATCTATATTCATTTGAAGAATTCAAAAAACATATATATTCTAAACAAAATATTAATTTACAAAAAGAACAGAAAGATTTTTTTAATTGGCTTGACCAAATAATTACTTCAGACGATGAATTAGAGTTCAGCTATGAACAAGATAGTATCCTAATAAATTGGGATATGATAAATAATAGAATTAACGCTGAAATTGCATCAAATATTTGGGGTAAGGATTATGGTTATAATATTCGGCTAGATGTAGATAAGCCATTTCAAACAGCATTACAAAATTTAAAAATTGCAGAAGATTTAGTTAAATAAAATTTTTGTTTTAAAATAAGGTGAAATAAATCTTAAATTTATCTAAGAGGTTTAAATAATAAGGAGAATTTAAATGGTACAATTATTCATAGATGGTGGTGGCTTTATGTGGCCAATTTTATTTATTTTCATAGTAGGATTTGTTTTTGTAGGAGAAAGATTATATCACTTAATAAAAGGGTTAGCAACAACTGAAGTATTTGCAGGAGAGGTTGCAGGGACAATAAAATCTGATGGTATTGATGCTGCAAAAAATAAATGTGAAGATGCGGTTGGACCAGTTGCCAATCTATGTGTTACTGCACTTGACAGAGCGCATTTAGGTGAAACTGCTTCAGAAAAAGCATTGGAACAATCGGGTTCGATTGAAATGGCAGGCTTAGAGAAAAATATGACCTGGATATCCTTGTGTATTGCTACTGCTCCCATGCTTGGTTTCTTAGGAACTGTTTGGGGAATGATACAAGCTTTTAATGATATTAAAATGGCAAATGATATTTCACCTGCTGTTGTAGCTGGTGGTATATCAGTAGCACTGCTCACCACTGCTTTTGGATTGGTTGTAGCGGTTGTTCTACAGCTTTTACAAAATGCAGTAATGTACATCATTGATAATCAAATCGTTGCAATGCAAAAAAGTTCAACAATGCTCTTGCAAGCAATTGCAGATTCAGATAAAAAATAATAATGCTTTCTAAACCAAGAAGAACCAAAATGCAAGAAGTTAATTCTTCTTCAATGTCAGACATTGCATTTTTACTATTGGTTTTCTTTTTAGTAACTACGACTATCTCAATGGATAAAGGCCTAAGCTTAATNTTGCCAGCTGAGGGAAATGAGATGGAAGTCAATCGTAAAAATATTGTTAATGTNCTTGTAAATGATCAAGGAAAAGTNTTGTTTGATGATAANCCAACAGCTATAAAAGATATTAAAAGGAANGCTATTAGTAAAATTAATGGAAATTCAAATATAATNTTTTCTGTATTNACAACAAAAAGAACAAAATACAAATTTTATATCGAAGTATTAGATCAACTCAAACAAGCTGGTGCATCTAAAATATCAATTGCTAACCCTAATTATTAATTATGAAATTAAATAGAAAAACAAAAAGTAGTAATGAAATTTCTACATCCTCTTTGCCTGATATTATATTTATGCTTTTAATTTTCTTTATGGTTACAACTGTAATGAGAGAATTTGAAGGACTAGATGTTGTATTACCAAGAGCTAAAAATATTGAAAAACTTGAAAGTAAAAGACATACATCTTACATTTGGTCAACAAAAGATGGATTGGTATCTGTTGATGATAAACTAGTAAATATGTCAGATTTAGGTGAAGTAATGTATGTTAAAATATCCCGCGATCCTAAATTAACTGTTTCTCTAAAAGCTGATGAAAATAGTTTAATGGAAACCTTAACGGATATTCATTCACAGCTTAAAAAAGCACAGGCGTTAAAGTTGAATTATTCTTCTATGTCACAAATTAATAACTAATATGAGAGTAGACCCATTACTAGAGCAATATCCTGTTAGAATCCGAGAAGTTACACTTGGTGTCATCTTAGGAATATCGATTTTATTTTATATTTTTCCTAGATTTTTAGGAGAGGCTAACAAAGTAGTAACTACAGTTCAACAGGAAATAGAAACATTTGATATACCTCAGACAGAACAAATTAAACTTCCTGAACCGCCACCTAGGCCATCTATACCCGTAGCATCTGATGATGAATTTTTTGATGAAGATATTACTATAGATGATACTGATATGGAAAATTTTGATGATTGGGAGGCTCCTCAACTTGATTCTAATATGAAGTTTGAGTATATTGCTAGAGAGGTAGAGCCTTCAGCATATCCTGGATTCAGAGTTGAAGATTTTGTTGAATACCCTGAATTAGCCAAGGAGGCTGGTATTGAAGGCAGGGTTATAATTGCAGCATTTATTAATAAAAAAGGTATACCTAAAAATATTTATTTAGTAAAGGGAGTATTTGAATCTCTTGATAATGCTGCCTTAAGTGCTGTTAAACAGTCTAGATGGATTCCGGCAAAACAACAAGGAAAACGAATTGGTGTTTGGGTTAATATTCCTGTTGCATTTAAGCTGAAATAAAAATACTTTTTTATCTACCGTACTTTAAATAAGCCTGATTTAGTTTAATAATATTATCAACTGAAATTTCTTTTGGGCATTCTGCTTCACAAGCTCCAGTATTTGTACAACTTCCAAATCCTTCTAAGTCCATTTGATTTACCATGTTTTTGACACGACTTGGATGCTCAACTTGTCCCTGGGGCAATTGAGCATATTGATTAATTTTTGCACTAACAAATAATAAGGCAGATGAATTTTTGCATGCAGCAACACATGCACCACAGCCTATACAAGTAGCAGAATCAAACGCCTCGTCTGCGTTTTCTTTTGGTATAGGAATTGCATTTGCATCTGGCGCGCCTCCTGTTCGAACAGATACATAGCCACCAGATTCCATAATCCTATCAAATGGCGTTCTGTCGACTACTAAGTCTTTAATTATAGTAAAACTGTTGGCTTTCCACGGTTCTACAACTAAAGTATCTCCATCTTCAAATGATCTCATATGCAATTGACACGTTGTAACACCTTTCAGGGGTCCGTGAGGTCTTCCATTTATAACTACACCACATGTGCCGCATATTCCTTCTCTACAGTCATGATCAAATGAGACCGGTGTTTCACCATTTTCAACTAAATTATTATTTAACATATCCATCATTTCCAAGAAAGACATATCTTCTGAAATACCATCTACAGCATATTTTTTGAAATATCCTTTATCACTAGAAGAATTTTGACGCCATATTTTTAAATTAATTTTCATTATTTATAACTCCTAGTAGATAGTTTAACATTTTCAAACACTAACTTTTCTTTATGCAATACATGTTTATTGTTTTTTGTTTCCCATGCAGAAACGTAATCAAACACTTCATCATTTCTTTTTGCTTCATTTTCATCTGTTTGATGTTCTTCTCTAAAATGACCACCGCAAGACTCTTCTCTTTGCAATGCGTCCACTGCCATTAATTCACCTAGTTCTATAAAATCAGCTAAACGCCCTGCCTTTTCTAATTCTATATTTAATTCTGAAGCAGTTCCTGGAACTTTTACATTATTCCAAAACTCTTCTTTTATTTTTGCAATTAAGCTTATTGCTTTTTTTAAGCCTTCTTCGGTTCTAGACATACCAACATAATCCCACATCACTTTTCCGAGCTCTTTATGAATTGAATCAACAGTACGCTTACCATTGATTGATAGAATCTGCTTAATTTGACTTTGAGCTTTTTCAACACTTATTTGAAATTCTTCATGTGAATTATCATTTATAGGTTTTTGATCTGCTAAATAATTACCTATTGTATATGGAATAACAAAATAACCATCAGCTAATCCTTGCATTAGGGCACTGGCCCCTAATCTATTTGCTCCATGGTCTGAAAAATTAGCTTCACCTAGAACATGTAATCCTGGTATATTGCTCATTAAATTGTAGTCAACCCATAAGCCACCCATTGTGTAGTGAACAGCTGGATAAATCATCATAGGTGTTTTGTATGGGTTTTGTCCAGTAATTTGCTTATACATATCAAATAAGTTACCGTACTTTTCTGAAACCCAATCCTCTCCTTCTCTTTCAATAGCATTCTTAAAATCTAAATAAACTGCTAATTTTGTTTCTCCAACACCATATCCTCCATCGCACATTTCTTTCGCTCTTCTCGAAGCAATATCTCTCGGAGCTAAATTACCAAAAGAGGGGTATAAACGTTCTAGATAATAATCTCTTTCATCTTCTGGTATATCATTCGGATTTCTTTCATCATTTTTCTTTTTAGGAACCCAAACCCTTCCATCATTTCTAAGACTCTCACTCATTAGTGTCAGCTTAGATTGATGTCCACTGCTAACTGGAATACAAGTTGGATGAATTTGCGTAAAACAAGGATTTGCAAATAATGCTCCATGCTTATGTGCTCTCCATGCTGCTGTAACATTGCTAGCCATTGCATTAGTAGATAAATAAAAGACATTACCATAACCACCTGTTGCAAGGATGACTGCATCTGCTGCAAAAGATTCTATTTTACCTGTAATTAATTCCCTTGTTACAATTCCTTTTGCATGTCCGTCTATTTTTACAATATCTAACATTTCATTCCGAGGAAAAAACTGGACTGTTTTTAAATGCATTTGCCTTATCAAAGCTGAATAAGCACCAAGTAATAATTGCTGACCTGTTTGTCCTCTTGCGTAAAAGGTTCTAGATACTTGAGCTCCTCCAAAAGATCTATTAGATAAATGTCCTCCATACTCTCTAGCAAATGGTACTCCCTGTGCTGCACATTGATCAATAATATTAGCACTGAGTTCTGCCAAACGATAAACATTTGCTTCTCTTGCTCTGTAATCGCCTCCCTTAATAGTATCGTAGAACAAACGAAATATACTATCTCCATCGTTTTGATAATTTTTTGCTGCATTAATACCACCTTGAGCTGCGATACTATGGGCTCTTCTAGGCGATTCATGGAAAGAAAATGCTTTAACGCTGTAGCCAAGTTCTGCCATTGACGCTGCAGCAGAAGCTCCAGCCAAGCCAGTTCCAACAACTATTACTTTATATTTTCTCTTATTTGATGGATTTACTAACTTTAGGTTAAACTTATGTTGAGTCCACTTCTGTGACAAATCACAATCTGGAGCACCTGAATTTAGTTTAGAGTTATCATTAATAGAAAACGTAGTGTTATTTTTTTTATCCATATTTTAATTGATTATCCCTAGTTGAATTGAAAGTACTATTACCACGAACATTGCCGGAATTAATCCCCAAAAAACAAATGATAAATTATACAATAGTCCCATTCTAGACTGTCTTAATATTCCGAATGTTTTTAAGGCAGATTGAAACCCATGTTTAATATGAAAAGCTATGAACATAATAGCGAAAATATAAAAAATTGCTGTTGGGGTATGACCCAGATAGCCCCAATCATTTCTTAAAATAACATCATAGTAAGTTTCTGTTTCATCAATGAATAGATGCGCTTGATAAGTATACCATAAATATCTTAAATGTATAATAAAAAAAAGCAAAACAATAGTACCAGAAACAGCCATGGTTCTTGAATTTAAACTACTTGTTTTTTGGTTAGCGTACTTATTATTAGAAGCTTTTTTATTTGAAAAAGTCAGTTGGAGCGCATTGCCAATATGCATCAAAAGTATAATTAATAAACCCGCTTCCATCACTCTTATGATAGGCTTGATGGACTCAAGAGTGGCTACCATTTTATTAAACACTTCTGGACCAACAAAAAGCGCCATATTGTTTATTAGGTGCATCATTAAAAAAATACACAATAATAAACCAGAAAAAGCTATTTGAATTTTTTTACCTAATGAAGAAAAAAGAAATTTCATTTATTTTAAAATGGAATATCATCATCAGAAAAAGCTGGAGCTGGCGAATCATTATTTGCTTCTGATGCAATATTATCACTTTTTATATTTTCTCCTGTTGTCACATCTGATTGATTATTTGGAGGCGTATCAGATGATCCCGAATTATTAAACTCATTTAAGGCTAATGTATTGAGTTCTTCTCTTTGATTTTTTGATTCAATCCATACTGTATCAAACCACTTGTCATTACCGTTTTCATCTGTTCCTTTTCTGCTAGGCATACTAACGAATAATCCATTTATTCCTTCAACCAAACGAAAACCCTTAATTTCAAATCCTGAATTTTCAACATCAAAATAAGCCTTAACTTTTCCCCATTGACCTTCTTCATTAGGCTGTCTCATATTTTTTATTTTCATAATTTTAATTCTAATTATTTTATTATTTTTTACAATAATAAGTTAATAGTTATTCAATGTAATTACAATGGAATCCTATTTCATTAAAGTTAATTTTTTAACAATTGTTTGATTGCCACTACTCATTTTTGCTATATATGTTCCAGAAGCAAATTCTTNTGCATCCCATGTTTGGNTATATATCCCATTNGCTGCATAATANGTNTTAGAATAATATAGNTTTTGACCTTTTANATTATAAATTTCAAATAANTAGTTGCCTGGTNTAAAAANCTCAAAACTAATTGTAGTTATTGGATTNAANGGNTTAGGATAAATACTTGAAATAGAAAAGTTTGCTGGNNNAAACATTTGNTGGTCAANAGNAACTGATCCCCTAACTAATAACTGATTANNAAAAAACTCTGAATCTAAATTANTACCTAAAGGTATATANTGAGNTTTATTATTATCAAATAATTTAAAATTAATCTTATCACCTGTATCGTATCCTTCTAAATTAACAGTGTCATGATTAAATGACTCCCATGCAGAAACCACAACAGGAAACTCACCTGTTATTTCGGCACAGCCAACTTTTTTATTATCTGCATAAACTACTAAATGGTCCCCAATATTATAGTTGCCATCAATATAATCAATAATAATTGGTGTCGATAAACCAGTTTTTTGAATATTATGCATTGAATATAAATCTTGTTCTTTATCATATTCCATTTCATAATCAGTGTAGTTTCTACCCATAATCATTTGAGGGTATTGGAAGGTTATAGGATTTTCATTGTTAGTAAAAACAATATATGCACTACCAGGACATACAACATTTAATGTATTAATATCTGATTGAGGAATGTAGTATTGACCATTATCATTTTTAACTAATAAAAGATTGTCTGTAATTGATGAAAAAGCATAATCAACAGGAAGACATTCTTGATGAAAATAGGGAATCATATTTGCCTTGAAAGGCTCTAATAATACCGGGTGATCATGGTTTATTAGTTGGCCTGTCATATTCATAGCAATTTCTTCATCCGCCATTGAAAACACCATATATCCCTCAGCATAATTATAATCACCAATTTGATTAACATCATAGTTTGGTATATAAAAATTAGAATTATCATCAAAAATCAACAAAACATCATCGCCAAACATGCTATCCAAATGACTATCGTCACTAGATAAATTTATAGAAATTAAATTAAGGGATAATGGATCAAGCTCTATGAAAAATTCTGCCTCAGGTACTAACTCTAAATTATTTATGACATATATTGGCTGTCCCCATGTACTCTCTCCAATTGTATAAGAAGGAATTGCATAGTACTCTGTTTGGTCAACATTAGAAAAAACTTTAATAATAATTTCACTATCTACTTGATATCCGCCTAATAAAAAACCACCTAAGTCACATAAATTAACACTTTCAATTGCGACTATTTCCATCTGCTGTTGTTGCCATACACCGCTACCAACTAATGTTTCGCCTACGCTGAGTTCACAATCTAAACTACTAGTTGTGATTCCATTAGGATCAAATATACCCACCTCATCTCCAAAATGCAATCCAACCTCTTCAGTAAATATAAATAAAGCAGAATTACCTGTGTTTTCTAAATCAACTGGATAATATTCAGAGATAGAACCATAAGAAAACAATACAGGGCTATTCACATCACCTACAAAGGTATCTGCATTAAAAACGAAAGATTCATTTAAACTATATGTTGTGTCATCCATAAAACTATAATATTTAAAAGTTAATTCTTCATCAGTCTCTTGATTAGAATAAATTAATAATTGAAATGAAAGCTCATGCCCCAATGCAGTTGGAACTAATAATGATTGAGAGACTCCTCTCAGTTCATCGCCAACAAATGCTGCCAGCATATCATTTTCGCCCAGTACGCTGGTTCCTTCGATATAAACTAAAGAAGTTATTGACATTGAAAATTCATAATCATTAAAATTATCAAAAATACTATCAAAATTTTGGTCCCATAAAGGATAATTTGGACCAGCATAGAAACACGAACCATCATCGAGGGTTGCACTACTGTTAAAGTTTGTTGCAAGGCTGTCCAGACATCCTTCTACACAATCTTCTCCTGATCCATCGCAAACCCCACAATCATCTAGAATAGCTTGACCTCCGCATTCTCCCTGGCAATCGACTTCAACCAAACACTCTCCAAGACAATTAAAGTTTTCTTCTGGGTATTCACAACTATTATCATCTACATTGGCATTACTTATATAATTACAAGCATTTACATCTGTACAACCGTAAATCGGGATAAAGTTTTGCTCGCTTGGTGTTCCACCAACATATAAACTTGATTGCCAGTTGGTTGCCTCAGCGTTATCAAAAGATGGATCTAAAAGCTCTAGAGATGATCCGCCAGCATCTGCTAGTTCTGGCCAAGGAGTAGAATCAGAATATGCTACAAAATCAACTAGCTGGTTTGCAGTATCATATAAATATATGATATCTGAGCCATTTTCTAGTCTTTCATCACCCCAAGATAAATATTCTTCATATACCGATCCTGATCTAGCTAATAATAAGTGAGTATTTGGCATAAAAACATATTCAGAAGTAAAAGTAAA
>PANV01000016.1 GCA_002707765.1 Fidelibacterota bacterium | reverse complement strand
TTCTGGTTGCCCTGAAACAAACTCCTTGTCACTTATTATTAATGAAAGTACTATATCTAACGACACTGTCGTAGCTTGTGATAGCTATTTATGGATTGATGGAATTACTTATGCTGAGAGCGGAGACTATTCGTTTGAAGGCATAAATTCTAGCGGCTGCTCTGAAACAAATACCTTAACACTTACTATTAATGAAAGTACTATTTCAAATGATACAGTTATTTCTTGTAATGAGTATGAGTGGAATGGAGTCATATATAATGAAAGTGGTGACTATTCGTTTGATGGATTAAGCTTAAACGGTTGTGATAGCGTTGCTAATTTAAACCTGACTGTTTCTAATTTAGAGCCTATAGAAATAGAAGGCCTATTAGTGGGTTTTGTAGAGACCTCAGATAATATATATTCAATAGAAAACCCCATATATGGTTCAGTTTATCATTGGACTTTATCTGAGCAGCTGGGTGAAATTACTTATTCTAATAACGATAGCTCACAAATTAGCATCAATTGGGGTTCTAAAGATGATTATGCTATACTTTGTGTTTATGAAGAAGATCAATATGGTTGTATTGGCACAGAAACGTGTATAGAAATAGATTTAAAATCGCCAAACTCTATATATAATAATGAGCCAATTTTATTAAACATATATCCTAATCCATTTACAAATAAAGCGATTGTTAGCTTTTCAAATCCCAACCAAGAAAAAACGACTATTCAATTNATNGACTCAAGAGGAAGGCTTTTNAGAGAATATAATGATNTCAGAAANGACATNTTAGTAATTAAAAAAGAAAACTTATCGANNGGTNTGTACNACATTAATTTAATATTTGATAATCAAAAATATAAAGGTAAAATAATCATATATTAANGAGTCATTTTTACGACCCTTTTTNCNTTTAAATTCTTTTTCAAGATAAATTATAACAAAGGATATTTTTTATTTNATGAAATAAAGCCGATAATTATTTATATTCATTCTAAATAATTAATTTTGTCTAAAGAAATTTAACTTAATATTAAAATTATAATGAACAAAATTTTAACACTTGTATTGGCGACTATTTTGCTTAGTTGTAACAATCAATCAAATAATGTTGATGTTTTAAATATATACTCTAAAAGACATTATGAAGTAGATAAAAATTTAATTGAAAAATTTGAGGCAGAAAATAATATTAAAGTAAATGTTGTTAAAGCAAGTTCTGATGAGCTTATAGAACGAATTAAAACTGAAGGAGAAAACTGTCCAGCTGATTTACTTATTACTGTTGATGCAGGAAAACTATACAAAGCAGCAAATGAAAATCTTTTACAAAAAATTAATATTAATGAAATAANTNCTAATTTGAAAGATGAGCTTATTGACCCTAATGGCTTTTGGCTTCCTATGACTTATAGAGCTAGAATAATAGCATATAATCCATTAACTGTTAACCCTGATGANCTTTCAACATATGAGGATTTAACCAATATAAGATGGCGCAATAGAATATTGGTTAGGACATCTACAAATGCGTATAATCAAGCATTACTNTCTTCATTATTAGCTCATCATGGNGAAGAATACGCTTTAGANTGGAGTAATAAGTTGGTTTCAAANTTTGCTCGCGAACCAAAGGGAAATGATAGAGATCAANTAAGAGCAATTGTTTCAAATGTTGGTGACATTGCTATTGTTAACTCTTATTATATAGGCTTGTTACAGTCTTCGTCAGATANTATGGACAGAAAAGTTGGAGAATCTGTNAANGTTTTCTTNCCTAATCAATCTGAAAATGANAGGGGTGCTCATGTAAATATTTCTGGTATTGGATTNCTTAGAAATGCACCCAATAGAGNTAATGCATTTAAATTTATGAAGTTTATTACCTCAGAATACGCTCAAGAATACTACACTAACAATAGNTTTGAGTATCCAGTCAATAAAAAGGTTAAACCNTCAGAAACAATTAAAAAATGGGGNGAATTTAAAATCGACACTTTAGANTTAAACGAATTAGGAATTAAAAGAAAACAAGCTGTTGAAATTTTTGAAGATTCAAAATGGAATTAGCAGTAGAAANATATTAATAGCTTCTACGTTTATTTTAGGCATAATTATAATTATGCCAATTATNTTTATTTTTATTGAGATATTTAATGTCCGAAATTTTGATTTTTCTTCAAAACTTTTAGATTATTTTATTCCAACTTTTTTATTAGTAGTTTACACNTGTATTATTTCAATAATTCTTGCAGTAATACCAGCTTGGGTAATTACATTTCAAAAAATACCTTGGAAAAATTTATTTGACATATTACTTATTTTACCACTTTCTATTCCTGGATATATTATGGCATTTACTTATGCCGATATACTTGGGTTTAATGGTTCCTTTGATCTTTTTTTGCAAAACTATTTAAACACAAAACTCAGCNTAGATGTNTTATCATTAGAGTGGCTTTCCTTTTTTCTTGCTCTTTCATTATACCCATATATTTATGCTACTACAAGAATTGCTTTTAGTTTAATAGGTAATACTTATTTTAATTTATCAAATACTCTTGGCTTAGGTGAAACAAAAACATTCCTAAAAATCATTCTACCATTATCAATGCCTGCTATTTTATCAGGTACCCTTTTAGTTNTTATGGAATTATTAAATGAGTANGGAGCTGTTAATTATTATGGAGTAAAGACTTTTTCNGTTGGNATTTTTAAATATTGGTTTTCAATGGATGATAAATCATCTGCAATTGTCTTTTCTGCTTTTCTTATAATANTAGTATTGTTATTNATCTTTTTTTTAAAAATGTTAAAAAAGAATGATGAGAAAATCAAATATCATATTANNTCAACAACATATACTTANAAAAAAAATAATTTATTTAAAATACCATCTTATTCTTTTATATGCCTGCCAATATTTTTTGGCTTAATAATACCTTTNGCATTTATTTTAAAAAATGTAATAACGAACTTTCNTATGTATGATTGGGNCCAAGTACTTCATGTTTTTACAAACACCTTTTTATTGGCGTTTATCACCGCAACAATTATTACAATTATTTCATTTTATGTGGTAAGTGTAAAAAGGCATAATAATATGAGGGCTTTAAAGGTTCTNATTTCTTTTTTAAGTTCTGGTTANGCAATTCCCGGGGCAGTTATTGGGCTCTCATTTATGTTNATATTACAATATTTAAATCCATCGCTAAACTTTTTAATGGGGACAATAGCGCTGTTGATTTATGCATATGNTTTTAGATTTTTTGCAGTATCAATATTTCCTCTTGAATCAAACTTTAAACAACAACCTTTAAGTTTTGACATATTAGCNAAAACATTAGGATTGTCAATTACACAGACTATTGCTAAAATAAACTTTCCCTTGAGCAAATTTGCATTTGNNTCTTCATTTCTACTTGTNTTTATTGATGTCTTTAAGGANCTGCCGTTAACTCTAATACTTAGGCCTTTTAATTATGAAACACTTGCAACTCAAGCATACCAATATGCTAATGAGGAAATGCTATCATATTCTAGCGTATATTCATTATGTATTATTGTTATGTGTAGTGCTACAATTATTTTATCAAAATCAATTTTAAAACCTAAAAACTAATGTATTTAAGCATTAAAAATTTATTTAAAAAATATGGTGAAAATANAGTNCTTAATGGNNTAAACCTCGAAGNAGNTAAAGGTGAAATAATCTCAATTGTTGGCTCAAGCGGTTCTGGCAAAACNACATTATTAAAATGTATTTCAGGCGTGTGTGAATTNGATAATGGAGAAATTATTTTAGACTCTAANAAAAATTCAAAATCTTGAGANCAATAAAAGAAATATTAGTTATGTATTTCAAGAAAGTCCACTTTTTCCTCANATGAACATTATTGAAAATATTTTATTTAACATAGAGANTTTTAATAAGGAAAAGTTGANTTTTTTAATAGAAAAAACACAAATTAATCATCTAATCAAAAGATATCCTTATGAGATATCAGGTGGAGAAAATCAAAGAGTGTCGGTTGTCAGATCTTTAATTAGAAACCCTTCTTTGTTATTACTCGACGAGCCATTTAGTAATTTAGATCACACAATAAAGCATTATACGAAAGAATTAGTTTATGAAATAATTAAAAAAACAAATACAACAACATTAATTGTTAATCACGATAGTCAGGAGTCTTTAGAAATCTCTGATAAAATTTTAGTTTTAGATAAAACNATTAATAATATTTTAGATACACCTTTTAATATTTATAAGAAGCCAAAATCTTTAGAAATCGCCAGGCTTTTTGGAGAAATAAACTTTATAAATACAGGAGCCGACCAATTTTATTGTAGACCGCAAGACATATCAATTGTTAATCGATCTAAAATAGAGGCCAAAGTAANAAGTTCTGTTTTTTTAGGAATGTATTATAAGTTAAAAGTAAGAGTAGAATCAGAAGAAGTCACAATATATAGNAACAAGTCAATTACAGAAAATACAATAATATATATTAAAGTTAATCCNAGTAGTAAGTTATATTTTAATTAATAAAACACCATTTNCGCAATAATTAATTTGGGAGCTATTTATGTCAACACTNTATATGACATTTAATTGCATATATGAGTTTTGTTATATTAGGTNAAANGACTTCTAATTAATTCATGGTTTAACAGTAGATCACACCACNGCTTTATGCGCTCATCAGTTAATTCGTATTGATTATCTTCATCTAAAGCTAAGCCAAAAAACATGTTGTCACTTACCAAGCCTTTTGATTCCTGAAACTCATACCCTTCAGTTGGCCAATGCCCAATAATATTACCATTATTTTTTAATATTTCTTTTCCGATAATTCCTATTCCGTCAACANAATTATAATCATAGCCCCATTGATCTCCAAGNCCAAAAATTGATATTATTTTATTAGAAAAATCTATTTTTTTGAAATCCTCAAAATAATTTTCCCAATCGCTTTGCAATTCCCCAACATACCAAGTNGATAGTCCAAAAATTAAATAGTCAAAGCTTAAAATCTTTTCTTCGTCAACATCTTTAATTTCTAGTAGTTCAACATTATANTTTTGGAAAAAAGAATAAATTTTATTGGCCGCTTCTTCAGTTGCTCCAGAATCAGAGCCATAAATTATACCTATTTTCATAATACTTATATTTATTATTAAATTTTTTCANCTTTTTATAGNAGANATTAAANATATAATTGANGNGNNNNTTAATTNAAAATAAATTTATTAATTACACTACGGATTTCGTCCTCATCNTGGTATTCATCTGAAAAAAGNTACTCCCATAATTTTTTGTCATCCACGACTTTTTTTAGCTCAANAATATTATTTTCTTCAAAAATTTCTCCCCAAACTTTTCTTACTTTTTCCCATTTNCCACTATNTTTTTTCCACCAATTTCGTGCATGAATGCATTTTGAGTCATCGACCTTTTTATATGGGTTATAACCGTATTCCCTAGCNATAATTTTATCTTCAAACTTGTCCGATCTAAGTATTTTTAAATTGTCTTGTTTATGTACCCAGCCATAATCAGTGATCTGCACTCTGTTTTCTCTTTTTAAAATATTATAATCACTCCTTATTGTTCTCTCTCTTCTGGGGAGTGGCGCATCNGCTATATTTTCCCAATAACTTTTTCCATCAACATGTACCCANGTAGCNACACCTTCGTATCTTGGGCTATCGTCAACTTGAAAAACTTTTTGTGTCCATTTGCCNTTTTTTTCTTTGTGTGTTAGAATTTTATTTTNCCACTTGTTNTCAGAGANATAAGCAAGCATTTTTTTATCTTGGAATGCCCAATCTTCTCTCCAATGTTTAATTATATATGCATTACTATCGNTGCCCATTTGAAGAATATGTTGAAGNATAAAATTATTTTGATCTTCATATGTTAGGTCAACCCACTCTAGTGCATATGCAATTTTAACAGGNGAGGGTGTGTATAATGAATCATCAGAGTAGCTAAATGTTTCTGCAAAATTAAATTCAATTTCATAACAACCACAGAGGTTNTTAATTGCAGCCCTATCTTTATCTTTTTTTGTTTGTGCATTGCTAGTTAGCGCNAAAAAAATTANGNTNAATNGTAAAATATGCTTTTTCATTTTAAATTTTTTTACAAAATTAACTATTTTTATTTAGACTAATTATAAATAAGCATATATTTGTATTTAAAAATTTGTTATAANNATGAAAAAATATTTCTATNCTATAATGTTGNTCANTTGTTTTTCGTTTGCAAATGCGCAGACTGAAGATTGTAATGGTATTATTGGNGGNCCCGCTGTTGTTGACCCGTGTGGCACATGTCAGTTAGCTTATTTATACAATACAATTTCTCATACTGTAACCTTTTTAAATTCAACAAATGGGATAAGTGCAGGAGCAAATGAAATGATAGTTCTGCCTGANTCTTTAGGCAATCCATATTGGAACGATTGTGGACAAAATTATAATATTGACTGCAATAATATTGTTAAAGGCCCAGCTCTACTTGATACTTGTAATATTTGTAGAAAAGCTTATNNATATAATGTTATTACTCATGAAATANNCTATGTTAATCATGAAGACCTGTATGATCTTACGGATAATGAAATTATGGTNATGCCGGACAGTGAAAACAATCCATATTGGAACGACTGTACAACTTCCACTACNGCTCAATTTTTNAATGAGGATGTAAAGGTTATAAAAATTATAGATTTATTAGGTAATGAATTAAAAACNATAAAACCTAATATTGTTCATATAGAGTTTTATAGNGATGGAACATATAAAAAACGGGTTGTTATCCAATAATTTGACGTGCATTTTTTACCAGCGGCCTTTATTTATTTTATTTNTTGCCCGTTNTTATTAATTGCTAAATCCACATTTAAGCANGATACATCCTTTTTGCANCCATTAATAGATACATCTTTANTTAAGCAAGTAGATGTTAGTGAAGTNGTCGTTTCTGCTCAAATAACTCCAAAATACATTAAAGACGTAGTCCAGAATGTGCAAATTATTAATCGTCAAAAAATCAATCAATTAGCATCTAATACATTACAAAACCTGTTAACTCAACAGTTCAATACCCGTTTGACTCAAGATAATATTTTAGGAAGNAACGTCAGTATGCAGGGCTTAGGCGGTCAAAACATAAAAATTTTAGTTGATGGNATTCCTGTAATTGGCAGGTTAAACGGCAGNATTGATTTAAGTCAGATTAATTTAAATAATATTGAAAAAGTTGAAATAATTGAAGGTCCATTATCAGTAAATTATGGGTCTGATGCGCTAGCAGGAACTATTAATTTAATAAGTAGAAATCTAGACAAAAACATTACTGAATTCAATTCNTATTATGAAAGTGTTGGCCATTACAATNTAGATGTACTAAAGAGTCTGAATTTTGAACCACATTTTTTTCACNTTAACCTAGGNAGAAATTTTTTTGACGGATGGTCAAANAATGAACAATTTAGCATANTCCCAAAAAAGTTATTAGCAGACGAATCAAGATTTAAGGAATGGAAACCTAAAGAACAAATTTTTTACAACGGAAAATATAGNTATAGNACCTCCTATTTTGAATTTAACACTAGCTATTCTGGATTTTATGAGCAGATTGTTAATAGAGGAATCCCTAGAGAACCATTATTTATCAATAGCTTTGACGATTATTATAGAACATGGCGAAAAACACTCTTGGCANATGCAAAATATCAATTTAANAAATCANAATGGAATATTAGTTTATCGCATTCTGNGTATAATAGGATCAANAACACCTACTTTATNGATTTAACAAATTTAGAAAANANCATTTCATCGAATATATCAGACCAGGATACTTCAAAATTTAGAAATTCAATAATTAAGAGTATTTTTAAATTGCCAGNAAAGAAAAATTTAGATAGCGAAGTAGGAATTGATTTAAATTTCGAATCTGCAGANGGTCGAAGAATTANCTCAAAAAATCAATCCATAGCAGATTTCGCGATTTTCACCAATTTAGAATGGTTATATAGACAAAATTTAGTTTTTAGGCCAGGCTTAAGATATGCTCATAATACAAATTACGACCCGCCTCTAATACCATCACTTCACCTTAAATATTCTTTTGGGTTATTTATTCTAAGATCATCNTTTGCAAAAGGATTTAGATCGCCAAGTCTAAAAGANCAATATTTCAANTTTGTAGATATTAATCATAATATTANAGGAAATGAAAATCTTCAAGCAGAAAATTCAAATAACTTTCAATTTTCTGTTGACTACAAAAAGCGATTNAANAAAACATCNGTGATNGATCTTAAAACCTTATTTTTTTATAATATCTTATCNGAAAAAATAACGTTAGCNTCAATTGATGACACAGAATATCAATATGTAAATATTGGTGAATATAAGTCNCAAGGTNTCAGAGCTATTTTTGAATATAAATTTAATAATCTAACAATTAATTATTCAACTTCATGTTTNGGNAGATATAATTCGCTNTCAGAAAATAACAAAATNGANCAATTTAGTTATTCTTTTGATCANGGAGTTAGNGTTAATAATNTTTTTGAAAAGTTAAACACAAGCGTTTCATTATTTTTTAAATATAATGACAAATTAATTTCATANANTTTAAATAATAGCGGNGAAATTCAGATGGGTGAAATCAGCGGATATAGTATTTTTGACTTTACAATCTCTAGAACACTATTTAAAAAACTAAACATTACATTTGGNGGAAAAAATATTTTAAATGTGCAATCTGNAAACGNCTTAAATANNTCTTCNGGTGTTCATCAGTNTTCTTCAAACAACATATCTGTTGCATATGGTAGAAGNTTCTTCACTTCAATTAAATGGAAAATACGATGAAAAAAATATTAATTATAATTATTTCATTTCTATATGTTTCATGTGATTTAGGCGAANTACCAATAGAGCCTATTCCAGTTGAAATAGANATAAGTATTATTCCAATGGGNTCTGATTATATGAAACAAGTATTTTTTAGCCTTGATCAAAATCAAGTCATATCCCAAAACAATAGAAATGATTGGGATATNGCATTTGAATCAAAATCAGATACTAATTTAATATATCTAAATTCTTCAAAATTTTTACAAATTTGGCATATTAATGATCANTCATTTTCTGACCCAGTTGATTTAACACAAGCCGATTGGGAATGGGACGANCCATGTTTAAAAAATGGCACTACTGCAATTGGAGAACTAATTGATACAGNTGGATATTTTGTTGTTGATTTAGGCTTAAATCAAAATATGGAATCTTCCGGCTATATAAAATTTCAAATCATTAATTCCAATAACAATGGATATACCTTNAGATATTCATCATTAGATACTTTTAATGACACAATAGTGTCAATTTCAAAAAATGATATTTTTAACAAGGCTTACTATTCTTTTTTAAATAATGAAAAGATAAATATAGAGCCNGAATCTGACAATTGGGACCTCTTATTTTCAACATACACTCATATTTTTGATGAAGCAACACCATATTTAGTTTCTGGTGTTTTAATAAATTCTCATCAAATCTCAGTTGCATCTGATACAAGTAGTATTTTTGAAGAAATTAATATTGAAGATGTACAAAACTATAATTTTAGTAATTGCGATGATGTAATTGGTTATGATTGGAAGACATATAGTTTTGAATCTAATAATTATACTGTAGATCAAACTAAAATTTACATAATTAAAAGCAGNAGCGAATATTTTAAACTTAAATTTATAGATTTCTACAATGATATTGGNGAAAAGGGGTNCCCACAATTTAAAATNCAAAAATTGTAAAATTAAAAGTNATTATTNNAAATTTTATATAAACATTAAGTNAAATAACAAGAACATTATAACTTTATTTCTAAACTCAAATAGTAGTTTCTTTTTGGAGAAGGAATTATTCCNGGCCCAGGATAGCCTACAGCTCTTCTACTAAAGTAGTTTTCATTAAAAAAGTTATTTACNCCAGATTCAATTTTAAATTTATTTATGTTATAACTTAATGAAANATCTACTATATTATAGTCTGGAATCTGNCCTATAATCCCACTTGAATTACCTNCAATAGCGTTTGAAGCATCGCTAAATTGCTTAGAGACATAGCTATATTGAATTGATGTTTTTAATTTTCTGTAACCGAAATTTATGCCGGATTTAAAATTAATTTTCGGTACGTATTCAATCTCATTTCCTTCAATTCCAGCTTGATCAGATCGAGTATATTTCGAGCTAATTTTAGAAAGGTTTATAAAAGCATTTAATCTATACTGGTCTGAAATAGACATTAATTTTTTTATGTTTATATCAATTATGGATTCAACACCAATTAGTGAAGCATCACCTACATTATCTCTAACACTTTTAACTCCACCAAAATCAAATTCTCTTAGAACAAAACCGATACGATCTTTGTATGAAATTAAAAATGAACTAATATCAAATAAGATAAGGTCATTATAAGTTCCTCTAAAACCAAAATCAAAAGTATATCCTTTTTCATCTCCTATATTAGGATCAACGCTATATGTTGGGCTTACAATACTGATATCGGAAAAGGTAACTGAACGATAGTTTTGAGATAAATTTGAGTAATTTTCTAGGGATTTATTCCATTTATAGCTTATTCCAACACCGGTCAGTATAAATTGTCTTTGGTTTATGTTGTTTTGAAATATTGTTGTGTCAAAAATTGGATTTGATGCTGCATCTAAATTTATTTGTTTGTATGACCCAACGCTTTCGGTTTTAATGAACTCATATCTTGCTCCAGGAGTAATTGAGAGTTTACTATTAACATAGAAAATATTCTCAATAAAAATAGAATTGTTAATATTTGGAAAGTCGTATTCAGATTGATTATTATAAAATGGAAAAGTTGTTGTATATAAATTGAAATCACTGTCGCTTCCATCTGACCCAGGGCCTTGAATACTTTTATTTTTAGATTTGTAATGTTTAACGCCGAACACAATAGCAGCAGACTTTTGAAACAAATTATATTTATGTAAAAACTTACTCTCTATTCCATAGTTTTTGAATTTACCTTTAATAAGATCTCTGACGCCACCTAAATCGTTTTGATTCACTCTATTTGTTCGGTATCCAAGCGAGTTTCTTGACGCATTTAAACCAAATATATTAACAGAAAGCTTTGTTTGTGCTGTTGGTTCGTATAGAAGCTTACCATTATATAACATCCAGTCAACCTCAAACCAATTTCTGCTTCTATTACTTTGAAGCGGATTTTCATAAAACATTTTATCTGTTAATCCTCCTGCTTGTTGGGTGAGATAGTGCATATATGTTATCTCTGAGCTAATTTCTAGCTTAGCGCTAAATTTATGGTTTAAAAATCCATATAGATTTAATGCATTGTATCCGGTGTTTGGCCTAAAGCCATTGCCTTTTTTATAATTTATAAAAGTATAGTAACTCGTTTTATTTATAGTCCCTGAAAGACTAGTAAAATTAGTCATTAAATTATTGTTGCCAATAGTATTTCTGCTTATTAGCTCTATTCGCTTATTAGAGGTTGGCTTTTTAAATACAAAGTTTAATAATCCTCCAAATTGAGTGCCATATTGAAGAGAAGCTGCTCCCCTAATAATTTGTATTTCATCTATGGCTTCAGAGGGTGGGGTATAGTAGCTTTCAGGATATCCAAGAACATCTGCACTTATGTCATAATTATTTTGTCTAGTATTAAAATTTGCTGTGCGATTGGGGTCTAAACCCCTACCACCAATATTAAGTTGTAGTCCTGCATCATCATTTTGAAAAACATTTAGTCCTGAAACTTGGTTATATATTTGCCGAGGATTGTTTGTGGCCAAATTAGCAATCGCTTGATTAACTTTAATTACTTCAGTTTTTTTTCCAGAAAAAACAGTCATTTTTTCAATGTCATCTAATTTTCGAATGTTGAATGTTTCAAAATTACTAACTACCACTTCAACATCATCAACGCTAACAACAAGAGGATTTAAGGATATTTGTTCAAAGACGGCGTCTTTGATACTTTGGTTATAAACGGATAAACCATCTAAAAAGAAATAGACNGATAGAGTTTTTTTGTCTGANNTAAAATTATAAAGACCATTTGAGTCTGTTTTTGTTAAATAGCCTAATTCTTTATCATNAATCTCCACACCATATAAAGGCAAAGCGGTTANCTCAGAAACCACTTTGCCTTGGAAATTATTTTGAGAAAATAATTGATTTGTTAAAACAAAAAATAATATTGTAAAATATCTTAACATTTATTGCTCGTTTGAAGAGCTTAATCTCCGTCACCGCTAATGTAATCAACCCCTACACCCATTGCCATCATCATATCNATTTTAAATTTAGCAACAACTGATTGTATCAAATTAAATGTATTTAATAATTCGTTATTATTTGTGTTTACTTGTNCTGCAAAATCATTTTCTAAATTATTAATAGANACCTCTACTTCATCNAGCTTTGTGAGTATTTCATCCGCGAGNGNATCTTCTTGTAAATATTTTAGATATGTATACATTGACTCACCAATTACTGAGCCATCGCTATGCGATCTTCCTTCAAAGACATTAGAGATGCTANAAAGAGAANTTAATGCTAAGGTTTTTGAAATATTTCCGGCATAATATCCTTCTGTTTTCTCTNCAAAAGTTTGACCCCCTGAAAAATATCCACATGGAATGCCAAATTTATTNGTTCTAAAACCTTTTTCNTAATGATATACGAANTCGTTGATTAATAAATTTAAACTTGAAGTCGCAGTACTGCTATTATCATCTACAATAGTTGTTCTATTTTTTGTCCACCAAGAATANNCAGAAGATGTATTAGCTTTCATTTCAGAAACTATATTACCAATTAAAACAAGAGCATTAGGCTCACTTAATATGGTTGATATTTCTTGATCATTATNTGCAACTCCATAAATTAAGTATTCAAGTGCAGGAAATCCTTGATTATCATTGTAGGCAGGGTTAAACTGNGCAATACCATTTAAAATATTTTGTGTGCGATTTATATCAGTTGGATATGTATTCATTTTGAATCCATATAAAATATCTTCTCCTATTCCGAAGTGACTAAACACTTCAANATGTTGCCAAGCAATATACGCTTCATACCAATCATCTCTTAGTGTATTAAGTAATGAAACGTCGTTAGGNGTTTCTTTGTATNCATTTGTAGACATATCAAGCGCTTCAAGCTTTTCTTGAAATTCGTCAAAGGCTACCATAGCAATATTATCATAAATGTTGGCTAGGCAGACTGTTCTATCGAAATCGTCATTTGATTGAGGTGGAATATTTTCATTTGAGTCTCCNCCACCACAAGAAGCNAAAAATATCAGACTAACGAAAAGTAATATTCTGTTCATAAGTTTATGGAATTTAAAAAAAGGGGTACTGAACCAGTACCCCTTAAAATTAATTTTANATTTATAAGTTNAATGATGTCTGAATAGNAGACGCCATATCGTTTAGTTGTGAACTAGTNANATCCCATAAACCATTACCTGCCGATAAAGTTTCCATCATAGCATTAACCTCATCATGCGAGAAGTGTGGAGCTCCATCATTATAAGTAAATTGTAGAGATACTACAAAACCCACACCTTCTGAAAGACCATGGAAAAAATCTCCATTTCTTTCTCCACCTGCGTCTAGATGATCAGCCGCACCTTTAAGATAGTCATATGCTTTTTGACCTATGATGTGAGAAATATGATTTTTTACTGTAGTAGCTTCTCTCATTTTAACGTCAGAATANACAGTAGTTCCACCATTTGCAGCGTCCATTGTGATAGCTTCTCTACCCATTTTAAATGCATCATAAATTGGCGCTTGAATATCACTAAAATTACTTTTAGCATAGTACTTGTANAGCAATACATCACCATTTGTTACATTAAGATCATATACGCCTTGAGTTGGCTGTAATCCGTAAAGATATCCGTATCCTTCGTCCCAGTGGTGCTCCATAGAAGTGTAACCGCCGGTCTCAGCGCGTACATTATCAACATCATCACCAATTTTAATTTCAGATAAATATCCATAAATNATTTGATCACCACATAAAGCACCAATTAGTCCTTTAGTGAATAATTGATCTAGCTCCATGCCTTTAGNATTCAGCTCTCTAATACTACTTCCATCAGGAAGCACACCTGCAACTCCTGGAGTTGCTTCTGTTCCAGCTACCATNGCAGGAACCACTTCACTTGTAAATTCTNCAATCCAACTATTAAAGAGCGCTAGTATTTCTGTAGAATTAGCGCTATATGCACCTGTTTTATTAGAAACCTTTTTGCCTGAATTAGAATAGTTCAAATCAGGATTATAAAATCCTTCTCCAAGATTAAACATTTCATCTATTTCNGNAAATGTNGCATCACTNNTNCCCATTNTNGAGCAAATAATAGCAGCNTGATGTAGTCTTGTAGTCTGTCCGCCAAAGCTAACAGTNTCTACACCATTATCATCTGACCAACTATATGTAGCAGGAGGATTAACATCAGCAGGNACCGGATCAACAGGATCAGAATCGCCTGAGCATGATGCAAGAACTAATGCAAATGCACATAATACAGAAATTGATATATTATTAATTTTTTTCATTTTATTAANTTTTTTAAGTTAAAATATGGTGCAAATATAGCTCTTATTTATAATTAGTCTAAATTAAAATAGTATTTTTGTTAAAAATATTATTTTTGAATATAANACAATCNNATANTTAGATTTTTTTCATNAAAATCTGNNTATATAGTTTTTATTTTAAAAAAATGAATGATTTANTTTTTATAAAATATTNATTAATAATTTTTCTCATATGAGNCTAACAGAAGTTATTAGTTTAGTTGTTGATACTTATGAATTAAGTAAAAATCACTTTTTAAATTCTGAAAACAGAATTTACTTCATATATCTTATCTCTTCCATTGCTTTAGCTTTTTACGTTTTNATTAAAACAAAAACAAAAAAATCTTTTTTTTCATATATTTTNGATAAAAGGATTTGGTTCAGTAAATCTGCCTTTAATGACTATTTNATATTTGTATTTAATAACTTTGTTAAGGTTTTATTTATAGGTCCATACTTGATATTTGGACTATATATTTCATTTTATTTTCAAGATTATCTTATAAAGTGGTTTGGCTTTCCNGAAAGCACCTTNTCTATTGGNCAAACTATAATNCTTTATACTATAGCATTAACCGTTGTAAATGACTTTTTAAGCTACATTGTTCACTTGTGTATGCATAAAATCCCTATACTTTGGGAGTTCCATAAAGTCCATCATTCTGCTACAACAATGAATCCACTAACACAATACAGAGTTCATCCGGTTGAATTAATTTTAAATAATTCTAAAGCTATAATCGGCTTTGGGCTAGTTACGGGNTTTTTTGATTATTTTTCTAATCACGCTCTTGACACTGTTGTTTTCATAGGAGCTAACATATTTACGTTCTTATTTATGTTTTTTGGAGCTAATNTAAGACACTCTCANGTTAAGTTAAAATACCCTCGGTTGATAGAGCATATTCTTATTAGTCCATATCAACATCAAATTCATCATAGNAGAAGCAGTAAGCATCACAATAAAAATTTAGGATCCAAATTCGCACTTTGGGACTGGCTTTTTGGCACATTAATTGTTTCTAAAAAAACAACAAGTCTGAGATTTGGGATTGATGANAGAGAGAAAGATTATTTTAGATTTCGAGATTTATTATTTAAACCTTTTTTAAAAGTTTTTATGTATTTTAAAACTTCAAAANAAGAGTAAAGTCAAANGTTNCAGAAAAAACTAAATTTGTTTTAAAAAATAATGGCTAAGCGCGTAGATCTTTCATCATTCAATAATTCTTTTTTTAACAAAGGCGCAAGCTCTTTTAAAATAGCNTTATGGACNATAGCNAATNATCTAATATTAAAAAANANTTTAATTCCATTNTCATTTTTTAAGTTATCANCNCTNAGACTTTTTGGTGCTAAAGTTGGNAGAAATGTGNTTGTTANGNCNGGAGTNAATATTAAATATCCTTGGAANTTAATNGTTGGAANTAANTGNTGGATTGGAGAGAATGTNTGGATTGACAATTTAGANACNGTTACTATTCAAGANAATGTNTGCATTTCTCAGGGTGCTTTTTTATTTTGTGGAAATCACAATTTTAAATCTACTAGTTTTGATTTAATGGTTGATACAATTAATATTGAATCTGGCGCATGGATTGGTGCTAAATCAATTGTATGTCCGGGTGTCACTATTTTTTCTCATGCAATTTTAATGGCGGGGTCATTTGCCAATAAAGATCTTGAGCCATATACAATTTATAAAGGTAATCCAGCCAAAAAATATAAAGAACGTATTATAGTTTAGTTCATTCAATTAAAAGAATTTCTCCAGTAGTATATTGATTAGCAAATTTTAAATGGAAATAATATTTGCCTTGAACACATCTTTTATTTTTATATTTCCCATCCCAACTTAGAGTATCTTTAGCATAATATACCATAGTCCCTTGATTATTATAAATTGTTAGTATTGTTGGGCCGAGATTAAAAATAGAAGAAATCTCATAGATATCATTTATACCATCATCGTTTGGAGTAAATGCTAAAGGGAAATAAAAGCATTTATTGTATACATATGGAACAATAACTTCTAAAACAGAGGAAGAGCAACTTGCACTATCAATAACATTAAGACGATATCTTTTTGGAGGCAAACTATCAATAAATGCTTCATTTCTTCCGTCGTCCCATTTATATACATATGGAGGATAACCTTTTGTAACTTGTACATCTATGCTTCCGTCAAAATTATATTCACATGAAGGTGTAGTGAGGGTATAGCTTAATTCAGGTAAGTTAGGTGCCAAAACCTCAACATTATCATTTAAAATACAACCATTTGCATCTGAAAAAATGAAATTATAAATTCCAACTCCAAGGATTGTGTTAAATGTAGTGTCGCCAAAATCCCAATCAATATAATATGGGCTTGTACCTCCGCTAGCCTCTATGTTTATATTGGCAACATCATTATATTCACAAATAACTTCAATGTCTTTTTTTAAAGTGATTGCATTGGGCTCGTTAATTATAATAGTTGAATCAAAAAAACAACCCTGATCATTTTGTATTAAAAAATCATACGAACCTGCGCCAAGACCGTTTATTGATATTGGACTTATGAGTGTATAAATATCAGTTGAAAAATCAATTGAATAGATAATTTGTCCATCATTATTTCCATAACAAGAAATATCCTTAGAAGTTAAATTTAAAGTTGGATTTTCTATTTTGAAGCTATCTTCATAAGTGCAATTATTAAGATCGGTAACAATTAAATTATATGAATTTGCCCCAAGTTCTCCAAAAAGCTCTTGTCCATTACTATTTGACATTTCAAGATTTGTGAGGTCATTATAAATTTCTATACTGTAAGGTGTAGTGCCACCTGTGATATTAGTACTAATTGATCCGTCATTTTCATTTTCACATCCCAAATGTAAAATAGTTGTTTCAACTATTATTTCATCCGGCTGACTAATAAATATTATTGTATCTAGCTGACAAAAATTAGCATCAAAAATAGTTATTGGAATTTCGCCTGTGGGAAGATTTTGTAAAGATGAGCTATTAGAAACGTCACCTGCCCAATTATATGACAAAATTCCTGTGCCACCATCAGCATAAATCTCAATAAATCCATCGTTAGAGTTGAAACATGAAACACCATAACCATTGTAGGAGCTAGATGAAACACTATCAATGATTAATTCTTGTGGGTTATCTAACAATATATTTTCTATAGTGAACAGACAATCATTATCGTCTAATAATATTAAATCGTAGCTTCCAGCGCTAAGGCTTTGAATATTATTACCATTGTAAGTTAAAGATCCATTCGTCCAATTATAATTATAGTTTGGAGCACCATTATACGCTTCAACACTTAGTTCTCCGTCAGTCCCATTAAAACAACTAACATTTTGTTTATTCACAATTGCAAATAATGAATCTGGCGAATCAATAATTACAGGGTTTGAAGAATAGCATTGTGATTGATTAGTCAAGCTATCAAACACACAAACATTGTATAATCCATTAACTAAGTTGGTAAAGTTTGGTGAAGCTGAAAAACTTATGCCCCCATCAATGGAGTATGCAAGTCCTGAGGAACCACTAGTCGTTGAGATACTAATTTCTCCATCATTTTCTCCAAAACATAAATTATCTACAGAGTTTACATTTTCAATTAGACCCCTAATTATCATTGAATAGTCTTCGGTTTCTCCCCACCCATAAATACCACATGAATAATCGCCTGGATCATCAAAAGTTGACCAAGCAGTAACCACCCTCATTCTAATTGTATCTAAAACAGCATATGGCGGAACAATTATAGTTGTACTAAAATTAGTTTGATTAGCAGCGATAGCTGAGGTTGCATCAATATGAAAAACCTCTTCGTTAATTTCAAAAATTTCGTTGCCATCCCAGTCTATATAAACATTTGAAATTTTTGGCATTGTGAATCCTGAACAATTATTTAAGCCTATTGTCAAATCATAAGTTCCATTCAAAATAAGGTCTGTATATATTGAAGTATAATCAGAATAATTAGCGCAGCCAGATGAGGTGTTGCTTAATGAACCAATCTCAACTAAAGAAGTTGAGCAAAAAGAAGCTGCGGTTGATGAAGAAGTGCAATACTGAGAGTATGAAAAATTTTGTACACCAAAAATGAAAAAGCAAATAGCATAAAATTTTAAACCTGACGAATTAAACAGCATTCAATAGTAGTTTCATTTAGTAATGTACAAAGGAAAAAAATATAAATTAACAAGAATAAAGATAGAATAATTTTTTTTTAAAAAAACAGATATTTAACATAATCATAAGAAATTGTTAATTTCTTTTTTTTAATTAGTCTTGAATAATTTATTAAATTCACCAGACAATAAATTAACCAAAAAACAAATTACTTATGAAACGATTTTTACTAATTGTAATGGCCATTTTATGTGCTTTTTCATCTAGCTTTGCTCAAATACCCCTTACCACACAAGGTTTTGAGGCTGGTGACACTTGGATGTATACATCAAATCCTAGTTTTTATAATTTTAACAATGGCGATGCATTTGATATCGTTTTTGGAGAATACCAACAATCAATACCATATATGATTGCTTCTTCAGGAGATAGCTTCTTAGCATTCCATGATCTTGTTAATCCAAACGCCCCATTACTTGAGGGTCAGACTGACTCTTATTATTATCATTATTTAACATTTTCTACTATTCAAATTCCTCAGCCATCCCCGGCAGACTTAAAATTGTCATTTAGTTATTTAGCTCATGGGCTTGATGAAGGAGATTATATAGCATATGAGTTGCAGTTCAATAATAATGATACATGGAATAGTGATTGGATAAGTTCTGTTGACACTTCATATGCTTTTACATCTTATCTTTCTAATGACACTGAAGATTTATGGGTCACTCATACTATCGACATTCCAGATACCGTCTCTTATGTAAGATTTAGAATTGGTGCTTATCAAGATGGAGGTCCTGATTGGGGAGGTTTTGATGACTTTTCGTTATTTTTCGAGAGTTCAGGTGATTTTGTTGCGCCCAATGTTGTAGATGCTTCTATAATATCTTCCGATCAAATAGTCTTAACATTCGATGAAGAAATACAGTCTGCGAATGTAACGTTAGAGGGTTATGGCATTGTTAGCTCTATTATAAGTGTCGATGCGCTTCAAATGACATTAAATCTCTCAGAAGATTTAGTAGATGGAGATTTTTTCAATATCAATGTTGAATCTCTTACTGATTTAGCGGGCAATCAGAATAATATAGTTTTGGAAAATCTTGTTCATAATGACTTTATAGGCAATCTTGTTATTACTGAAATCAATTATAACGATCCAGGCCAATATGATAACCTGGATTATTTTGAAATTTATAATAATGGAAATGAGCCTTATCCTCTTGGGGGGCTAGTTTTCAATGAAGGTGTAAATGTTAGTTTTCCTGAGTATTCTTTAGAAGTTGGGGAGTATGCAATAGTGGCTAAACCAGCTTATTTTTTAAATGATGCATGTGGCGCATTACCCTATGGTTGCGGATTCCAATCTTATTTTGGTTTTGCACCAACTTTTGAAATTGCAAATGGTTACCTTGGAGCAGGTTTGCTACAATGTATCAACACAGTTGGAGATGTAGTAATATCTGTTGATTTCGACTACTCTGGCGACTGGCCATCCAACGCTAATGGTAATGGTTATTCCATTGTATTGTGTGACCCTTTATCTGATATGAACGTTGCAAGTAATTGGGCGTTATCTTCTTCAATTCAGTATGCTGTCAGTCCTGAAGATTCTGTCTTAACAGCAATGGGACTCAGTGGCTTTACACAATACTATGCTGATCCAGGTGGACCTTGTGCAGTGGGTGATATTTTACCACCTGCAGTGGTTAATATTTATGCTGTTGATGCTTCAACAGTGGTGGTTGTTTATGATGAAGCGATTGTTTTAGACGGAACTTATGAAGGCATATCCGTTGCTTCATCTACTATTTCAGGAGATACGGTGACATTGTCATTATCTACACCCTTAGAAACAGCGGTAATCTATTCTGTTACAATTTCTGGCACACAAGATGCTGCAGGCAACTCAACATTATCTTATGGTGTAGAAGTTTTTTATAACACGGTTTCTAACCTTTTCATTTCTGAATATGCCGAAGGCAGTAGCGATAACAAGTATTTAGAAATTTATAATGCTAGCGATAATGAAGTTGATTTGTCATTTTACGCAATTGCAAACACATCAAATGCTCCTACTACTTCAGGGGTATATGAATATTGGACAGAGTTTCCTGAGGGAGCGACAATTGCCCCACAAGGATTATATATAATTGCCACAAGTTCTGCAGATTCTACAATTACTTCTGTTGCAGATACAACTTTCACTTACCTTAGCAATGGTGACGATGGCTATGCTCTTGTATATGGAAATCAACCTCCTATTCCAGTTGATCCAGAAACTGGCGGCTATGTTATTGTTGATTTAGTAGGGGATTGGAATGGAGATCCCGGAAGTGGATGGGCTGTTGCGGGTGCTACAAATGGAACAAAAGATCATACTTTAATAAGGAAGTGTTCAGTTGGACAAGGGAATTCTGATTGGATTTCTTCTGCAGGAACATCAGCTCAAGATTCAGAGTGGCTTATTTTTGAAATTGATGACTGGTCAAATTTAGGTCAGCACGACACTCCTTGTCCTGATATAGTTTCAGGCTGTACTGATGAGACGGCTAGCAACTACAACTCAACAGCTACAGAAGATGACGGCAGTTGTCAATATTTAGGCTGCACAGATGCTACTGCTATCAATTTTGATGCTACTGCAATGGAAGATGATGGCTCTTGTGTTTATCCACTTGCACCAATGGCAAATTTATTTTTCTCAGAATATGCTGAAGGCAGTAGTAATAATAAGTATTTAGAAATCTATAATGCTAGTGATGTAACTGTAAGTTTAGCAGATTACGCTTATCCTAGTGTTGGTAATGGAGCATCTACACCTGGTGTTTATGAGTTCTGGAATACGTTTGATGAGGGGGCAGAAATTGCGCCAGGCGGTGTTTATATAATTGCTCACCCCTCTTCAGATGCAACAATACTTGCATATGCTAATGAAACACATTCTTATTTAAGTAATGGTGATGATGGTTATGCTCTTGTTTATGGACATGAGCCAACTACTCCTTCAAGCCCAGAATTAGGCGAATATGTTATCCTTGATGTGGTTGGTGACTGGGCTGATGACCCAGGAAGTGGATGGGATGTAGCCGGTATAGCTGATGCTACTAAAGACCATACGTTAGTACGTAAATGTTCTGTAGAACAAGGAAATTCTGATTGGGCAGCTTCTGCAGGGACTAACACTGATGATTCAGAATGGATAGTACTAGATCAAAATGATTGGACTAATCTAGGATCACATACATCACCTTGTCCTGTAGATGCAGTATTTGGTTGTACAGATGAAGCAGCTTGTAACTATGACGCATCAGCAACTGATGATGATGGTTCATGTCAAATGCCAAATGAATGTAATTCTTGCGAGGGTGATCTTTCTTGTTTGATTTACTCTTTAACAGTTTCTGTTGACATGAGTGTTGAAGGCTTTACAGCCGGTGAGGGCTCAACATGGGATGGATTAGACGGTTCATCTATGGCTATTAGTTTAAATGGTGGAGATTGGTTAGCCATGACTGATATGGGCGATAATGAATGGAGCTATACATTTACTGATTTAGCTGCTGGTGATTACTCCTATAATTTCAATGATGGTTGGTATGAGTCAGGTCCATTTGGTGATTGTTCTGGCGGACAATATG
>PANV01000015.1 GCA_002707765.1 Fidelibacterota bacterium | reverse complement strand
GAATAAATTCGATTTTAAAAAAAACTGATACAATTCTAGACTTAGGGGCAGGTAGAGGATCATGGAATTTATTAGACAAATGTTTTTATCGAAGAGAAATAAGAGATTTAAAAAATAAAGTTAATCTTTTAATAGGAGCAGATATTGACAATATAGTTATGCAAAACATAACAACACACAAAAATATTTTAATGTCTCCGGATAAAATACCTCTCGAGGATAAAAGTATTGATATAGTTATTGCAGACTGGGTGCTTGAACATGTTGAGAATGTAGATAGTTTTACATCTGAAATTAACAGGGTACTAAAGCCTGGAGGTATTTTTTGTGCTAGAACACCACATAAATATAAATATGTTTCAATTTTAGCTAGAATTTTTAGTAACAAAATTCACAAAAAAATAATTAAACTTGTTCAACCAAGTAGGGAAGAGCAAGATGTTTTCCCTACTTTTTATAGATTAAACACTTTTAAGGATATTAAAAAAAATTTGTTTTCTTATGAAAATTACAGCTATTTATATGCTTCACACCCAGCATATTTTGCAAATAAAAAATCAATATTTTTCATTATGAGTTTTCTTCACAAAATTCTACCTTCCTTTATGGTGTCAGAAATATTTGTTTTTTTAAAAAAACCAAATGAATAGCAGAAATTTATTTATATATTTATTTTATATAGCGATTTCTTTTTTAATTTTTCTTGTAGATAACTATTTTGGATTATTGGTAAGTATATTTGGATATGTATTGTTATTTTTCCTTAATTATAAAAAAAATAAAACTATTTTTAATTATATTCAATTCTACCTTTTAACATGTTGGATTTTATCGATTACACAAGTATTTAATCTTTATAATTATGATGAAAATATTTTTTATGAGGAAAGACTTTATTTTTTTTATTGTGTTATAATTACAGGCTTAATTTCAACATTTTTTAAATCGCCAGATAATAATTTACTAATCACTAATTTAAAAAAAAAAAAAATTGATTTTAAATATTTAAATCATTTTTTATTTTTTTTTTGGCTATTATCTATATTAAGCATAGATGGATTTTTCGGCAATATTATACAATATATTTTTAAACATATTTTGTTTTTATCTCCTATTATATTAACATCGATTTTATATCTTAATTCAACCAAAAAAGTATTTCCAATCGTAATATTTTTTTTAACGTTTGTTTATTATACCTCAATAATGTTCAATAGAACTGGATTTTTACTAGTACCAATATTTTTTTTTATTACGGTATTAATTGAAAGGAACTTAAGCATTAATTTTTCTAAAAATTATAGATTTATTTTAGGTACAGTTATATTAATTTTTTTTACATTAGTTATTTCTGATTTATATAAAGGTTCTAGTACAAGAAATTTTTATAGTTTTTTAAGTCAATTAACAATTAACGATTTTAAAAATTTTTCATCTGAGACAAGATATCAAATTAATCCAGTGACAAATGTTTATGATTATTTTTCTATCTTAGGATCCTTGACTGATGATAAACGTGAGCTTGGAGGTAATATTTTTTCTCAGTTTATAAGTATAGCAAAACCGAGATTTTTTTTCCCAGAAAAGCAAATAACAAATATTTCAGAATTATTATTTATACAAAGATACACTTCAAACAGATTATTTTTTTCTATATTTTTAGAGTCTACGTATAATCTTGGTTTATTTGGTGTATTTATTTATCACCTTTTAATTCTTATTGTTGGCAACATAATGTTTAATTCATTGCTTATTATTAATAACAAACTTGTATTTCAATTTTTATCCGTACATTATTTTTTTTATGTTTTTTATTTATACACATTGATAAGAGGACCAGGAATTCATTTCATACCTTATTTCTTTTTTTGTTTTTGTTTTATGTTGTATTTCTTATATTTATTTAAAATATCCAGAAAAAAAAATAGTTCAAATATATGAAATATAGTTTACTAAAACAATTATATGATAAGAGGATCCTTGCTGAAATTCTACAAAACAGATTTTGCAGTTTTGATAAGTCAATTGTAAATTGGACATATAATGATAAAAATATAAAAGCCATAGATCTAGAGGAAAAACTTATTAGAAATTACTCTAATAAAGTTGAAAATAAAATGGTTGGCAATAAAATTGATTATACTGATTGGCTTGATATTTTCGACAAAAGTATAAAAAAATTAAATTCATCTAATAGACAGCCAATATTATTCTTTTCTGGAGGCAAAGACTCCACCTTCATTGCATCAAGAATGATTAAAAATAAGATGAAACCATTATTTTATTCTTACGTAAATAATAATAATCATAAAAAAATTATTTTAGATTTAGCTGAAAAACTAGATATTAAAATTCATTTCACAAACCAAGATTTAAAATATTTAAATTTTGAAGATGTTTATAAACAAATTAAAGAACCAGTGCTTGATCCTGCAGGATTATCTATTTTATTATTACTAGATATTAATTTTAAAAATAAAATTAATTTTACAGATTCAGTTTTTATTGATGGCATGGGTAATGATGCATATATGGGTCATTTACCCGGTAAAAGAGAATTACTAAAAATGAATTTACAAAAACTATTAACAAAATTTAATACTCATAAAATTATAAAAATAAATTTTTTAAATAAACTAGGTAAAGTAAGCGATCTTTTCCGACCCGATTATATGGCTCATTTTCCAGGATCAAATATAAAATTGAGCAATTATTATAATCAAGTAAACTTTTATAAAAAATATAAAATTTATAAAGATATTGTACTACAAAGAGCATTACAAAGAGGAATTCATTATGATTTTTGCTGTGCGATAAATAAATCGATCCTATATTCAAATGCATGTGATGAAAATTCACAAATTTTTTTTCCATTTCTTGATGAAGATTTAATTGATCATTATGAAAAGAGATCATTTATTGATTATAATTTACCAAAATTAATTAATAAATTATCAATACGAAAATACCTTGATGATGAATTGAATTTTAAAAAAATCTCAACCAATAAAGGAATTTTTCATCCTTTTTTTCCAAAAATTGAATTTGATTCTAAACAAATTAATCTTTCTAAAAAAATTAAAGTTAATATTTATCAATTAAATAAATTCCAGAAATATGATTTTTTTTTGTGGTCTAAATATTTAATAAATAATGATATTAATTTTGAGTTGGCTGATATATTATAATTATTAAATATTAACAAAAAAATATATGCTGTGGCCATGGGAAATAATTTCAAAGCTATTTTCTTTAAATTTTACATATCGTATAAATTTTGATTTTGATCATCAAAAAATTCTAGATGAATATATTAATGCGAAAAATAAGTTAATAGAAATTAAACACCCTAGCATAGGGATAGATCACGATGGTGGATGGAAAGTTGTATCTTTATATTCAGAAACTGGTTCAGCATCATCGGTAGACAAAAAATTTAATAGCGACACAGCGCCTACAGAAATTATAAAGTTTTTTACATACACTCACAAAATAATAAGAGAATTGTTAAAAAAATACGATTGTAAACCTCGGAGAATACGTTTTTCAACATTAAAACCAAAGAAACAAATTAATTGGCATAGAGATTGGGATGAGTCAATTAGATATAATAATAGTCGATTGCATTTACCACTTATTGTAAATGAAAATTGTAAAAGTAAATTATGTCATGAAAGTTATCAGTGGCAACCTGGTGGCCTTTATTATGGTGACTATTCCTTTCCACATCAAATTAAAAACGAGGGGATGGATGAAAGATTACATTTGATTATCGATCTAAAAAATCCAAAAAACTTATTTACTGATTTAGAAAAATTTTCAAAAGATCAGTATAAAAGAGAAAAGTATAAAAATCTTATAATACTAACTTTTAATATATTTTATAAATATCCAAGAAAAATTATAAGATTACTTTCATTTAAATAGTAAAAATTTTAAATACTAATTTTAAATTTCTCAATCCATATTTGAAGAGAAATAATTGAAAATAATAACTCTAATTCTGAGCTTGATGATTTATCAACATTATTCCAAATTATTAAAATTTTTTTATAATCATACAATTTGTTTTCTTTAATACCAGGAAAAATTTCTTGTTCTATTGGATCTCTAAAAGAATTGTTTTGAAAAATACTTTTTAGAGGAAAAGAAAATCCACTCTTAGATCTATAAGAAAATGATTTTCCAAAATATTTTGTTGATATCTGTTTTAAATATTTTTTAGTTTTTTTATTTATGTTTTTAAGTAAGGAATAATCAAAGTTTGAATTTCCAAGAAAAGAGAGTGAGTAATCAACTAAATCGTTATCTAAAAATGGGACTCTGTTTTCTATAGAGTGAGCCATTGTCATCTTGTCTTGTTTTATAAATAAATCATGCATATAGGTTTTCATTTCATAAATAAGATTTTTTTGCTTATTAGGCAATTGAATTTCTTTAATTAACTTTCTTCTAGAGTGCAAACCATTCTCTATATTTATATTTGGAATAAGGTTTTTAATATCCTTTAGAGAATGAACAGATGATGATAAAATTATAATGTCGTTTGTATCTAATTGAAAGTATTTGGAAAATTTAAATATCTTAAATCTTTTACTTAAAAAAGTTAAAGGCAATAATTTTTTTTTGTGTATATTATTTAAAAAATTAAAAAAATTAATTCTTGTTAATCTTGGATATCCACCATGAATTTCATCAGCTCCTTCACCAGATAGTAATACTTTTACTTTTGTTTTAGCAAGTTTTGCTAAATTTAATAAACCAACAGAATTAATCTGGCTAAGCGGGGCATCAAAAGACCAGATACTGCTGCATAAATCTTTATAAAAATTTTTGTAATTAAAAATATCAGAATGATTTACTAAATTTAGTTTATTTATTACTTCTTTTATAAAGTTCTCTTCTGTAAGATTTTTTTCTTTAAATAGTATAGAAAATGTCTCAATTTTTTTTGAATATTTCTTTGCAAAAAAAGTTATTAATGATGAGTCAATACCACCTGAAAGCTGGCATCCAAGATTTACATCTGACATTAACTGACTTTTAATGGATTGCTCTAGTTTTTTTTCAAGTGTTATTAATTTTTTATTTTCAGAATCTTTTTTTATAACAAAGTTTTTAAAGTCAAAATAAGTTGTTTTTTTGATTTGATGGTTATCATATTCAATAATTTGGCCTGGCTGTAATAAATTTACTCCATGAATAAGTGTATTTGGAAATGCTAAATACTTAAAAATAAAATATTCCGATAAATGTTTTTTATTTAATATAAATTTAAAGTTTTTTATTGCCAAAAATGACTTGATTTCTGATGAAAAAGAAAAAAAATCTTCATTAAATATGTAATATAAAGGTTTTATTCCAAATCTGTCCCTAGCTAAAAAAATTTTTTTTTTTTTAAGATCTAAAATACAAATCGTAAACATTCCATTGAGTTTTTGCAGCGTATATTCTAATCCAAACATTTCATATAAAATTAAAATAATTTCAGTATCAGTCTTACTTTTAAAATTATAGTTTGATGAAATTAATTCTTTTTTGAGTTCAAAAGCGTTGTAAATTTCACCATTAAACATTATATAAATCGATTTTTCTTTATTAGACATAGGCTGATGTCCATTTTTGGATGTATCAATGACACTTAGTCTATTAAAGCCTATTCCCCAGTTATAATTATGATAGTTATTTTTCGTATCAAGATTTTTTAAATCATTTTGATCATAAGATATTGAACTATTCTCTTCCGACGAAAGTAACGCTAAGCCAGCATCATCAGGTCCCCGATGCCTTTGTAAATCCATCATTTTTTTAATCATTGATGGATCTACTTGATCAATATTTTTGTTTATATACCCTACAAAACCACACATTATTTTTTTAACATTATTTATTAGTGACTTATAAACATTTATATTTTTTCTACACTCTTTTTATTGATACCTAAAAATAAGTAGATTATTTAATTAATTTTATTATTAAAATGAAATCAAAAAAAATATTAGTATTTAGAGTCTCTAGCCTTGGTGATTTTATACATGCATCACCTGCAATTAAATTGATAAGAATAAAAAATCCCTCAGCAAAAATATATTTTTCATCTCAAAAAAAAAAATCTATTGGATTTGTAACTCCTGACTTATTACCTTTAAATAAAAAAATTATAGATGAATTTATTTTTTTTTATAATAATTATTTTTCTTTNTTCTNTTTTTTTATAAANNTTTTAATAAANAGATTTGATAAAATTTATTATTTTAATGAATTTTCTTCCAAAACAAGAGAAAAAAGAGATTATTATTTTTTTAAACTTTGTGGAATTAAAGAAATGTATGGTTTCAATTTAAAAGGTAAAAGCACAGAAGGAGAAAGATATAACTTCAGTAAATTTAATGAAACATATTATCTTTGCCGGCTTGTTGATAAGTCAATTAAATATAATCAAATTTCTTACTTTGATATTTTTAATAAAATGAAAACTATTGATGAAAAATATATGACTATTTCTATGGGGGGTAGACAGGTGAAAAAAACTTGGGAATTCAAGAATTGGGAAATATTGATTAAAAAAATTATTCATAATTTTCCAAAAATGAAAATTAAATTAATTGGAACAAAAAATGAAATACATAATGCTAATCGAATTTGTAAGATAAATAATAAACAAATAATTAATATGTGTGGAAAAACATCTATAAAATCTTTATTTAAATTAATAAACTCAAGTCAGTATCATATCTCACACGATGACGGAACTATGCATGTAGCGAGTATATTTTATAAACCAGGTGCAGTAATTTTTGGACTTACTGCTCCAAAAGGCAAATGGCGTACAATAAATACAAATCTTAAAGTTTTTTATCCAGAAAAAAATATCAATGAGACAAAACCAGGTCAGGTTTTCAGAAGCATATTCAACGACTTAAATAAGTTGAAATAAATTTAATTTTCAAATTATTATTTTTTAATTTATTTTGTTAACCCAATACTCAAGAAGATCCTCTAAGGTTTTTTCAATAGATATTTTTGGTTCCCATCCTGTTAAATCTTTGAGTTCAGTTGAGTCTCCATGTTGATAATAGATATCTATTGGTCGATAAAAAGGCTCATGTATTTTTTGATTTACATCTTTAAGTTTACTAATCTCTATAAGTTTATCTGTAAAAAATTGCATTTTTCTAGGTGTTTCACCGCACACATTAAATATTTTTCCATTACAATTGTTATTAATCATTGCAAGATAGTAAGCATTAACAGTATCTCTAACATCTATTACAACTCTCACCGTTTCAAGATTTCCGATTAATAAATTTTTATCCTGCAAATTTTTCATCATTCTCGCAATTTGATATGCATCTGATGAAATTGAAAAATTTTTACCTCTTCTTGGTCCTGTGTGAGAAAATGCTCTAGTAATAAATCCTTTTATTTTTTTATTTGTAATTCTTTCTTGCATATATAAATCTGTAGCAGCTTTTGATGATGCATAAGGATTTGATGGTAAAATTATATCCTCTGATTTTATTTTACGTCCATCTTTTCCTGTATTTCCGTAAACTTCAGATGTTGAACAAAACATTAAATTGCAATTTGGTTGTTGATCTGCAATACATTGAATTAAATTTGCAGATCCCATTACATTAGTTTCCATAGTGCCAACTGGGTCAACAAAACTACTTGGGGGATGCGATTGTGCAGCTAAATGAAAAACTCCATCAAATTCATTTTCCCTAAATATATTACTCAAACTTCTTAAATTTCTCAGATCTGAATAAACCCATTTTATAGAATTATAAATTTCATCGCTAAGCACATCTCTAATGTCATTCTCTCTACCATTACTACACATTATTAAACCATAAACATTATGATTATTTTTTATTAATAATTCAGCAAGGTGAGGTCCTGCAAATCCAGTAATACCAGTTATTAAAAAATTCATTTTTTTATCCTTATTTATAGTGATGTTAATACTTTGCGCAAATAAATTTCACAAATAAAAGACGTCGTGTGGATTATATAAATTTTGAAGAGCTAAAATTCTTCAATTTTTTAATAATTTTAACCTTACCACCACTATTTTTAATTATATTATAACCAGCTAATTCTCTAGCCTTATAATCAGACCCTTTAAATAAAATATCAGGTAATAACTGAGAAATAATTTTTTCTGGAGTTTTTTCCTCAAAAACTTTTATATCATCAATGTGTTTTATTGTATTCAGAATTTTAACTCTTTCTTTTAGTTTTAAAATAGGTCTTTCGATACCTTTAATTTTTCTAATTGAATTATCACTATTAAGAAGAACAACTAATTTATCACAATATTTTTTGGCCTCACCTAATAAATGAATATGACCAGAGTGCAAGATATCAAAACATCCATTTGTTACTCCTATTTTAAATTTCGCAAGTTTCCATAGTGAAATTTTAAGTGAAAGTTCAATAGATTTTTCTTCACAAAATTCCTCTATTATTTTCTGAAATTCAAAGAAGTCTAATACCGCTGTATGTTTTTTTTGCACTATTTTACCACATGCAAAAGAAGAAATTTTTATACTATTAATCAAATCAATTTTGTTTGAAAGCAAATAACTTAACAACCCAATAAATGTGTCTCCAGCACCAGTGACGTCATAAACATTAATATCTTTCTGGGGCACCTCTATTTTTTTTCCATCATTAAATATCACAGATACACCTTTTGAGCCTTTAGTGATAACAAAAGCATTAGCTTGTGTTTTTTTAAATAATTTTTGAATTGATTTTTCTTTTAATGAAAGTTTTTCATAATCTAAGAAATTAACAAATTCATTTTGATTAGGACATATAAAACTAGAATTTTTATAAACGCTTATATTTTTATTTTTCGGATCTGTAAAAATCTTTTTATTATGTTTTTTAAAAATTTTAATTACTCCTTGAATTAAATTTTTTGTCAAAAGACCTTTTGAATAATCTGAAATTATTAAAGATTGAAATTTTGTTATATTCTTTTTTACGAAATTTATTACTTTTATTTCATCTTTTTTTTTTATTTTAAAAAAAAATTCATCATCAAGTCTACAAAACTGATGATCATTTTGCACAATTCTTTGTTTAACAGGTGTTGAATATTCCTTATCTGTGATTATTTTCGAGTCAATTTTATTCTTAGAGAGCATCTTCTTAATAATTTTGCCATGTCTATCATTTGAAAATTTCGATATTAAAAAAGTCGAACCTCCTACAGATTGAATATTATTTGCTACATTAGCTGCACCACCCAATAAATTAATAATTTTTGTTGGTTCTAAAACTGGAACAGGTCTTTCTGGGGATATTTTTATAATTTCGGTTGTTTGAAAAATATCTAAAAAAACGTCACCCAATATAAGTATTTTTTCAAAATTTTTGAAATTGTATTTTTTCATAGTCATTTATTACATTTATATTTTTATTTATTCAATTTATGTTTTAATTCATTTTATTGATAAAAATAAAAATATTGTATATTCTTTTTATTAATTTAATTAAACATGTTCAGCAGATTTCCATTAAAAAAAATTACAAAAAGTAAAGATTACTATTTTAATTATTTAGATCAAAAGAATGCTTTATTGAAAAACATAGATTTAAAAGTACTAGATAAAATTATAAATCTACTTAAAACTAGCAAAAAAAATAAATCTATTATTTATACTTGTGGAAACGGCGGTTCATCGTCATTATCAGATCATTTCACATGTGATTTCATTAAACAAACAAATAACAAGACTAATCTTAAAATAAAATCTGTCTCTTTGACATCTAATTTTGCACTCATATCTGCAATTTCTAACGATATAAGTTATAATCAAATTTTTTCGTTTCAAATAAAAAAATTGTGCAAAAAAAATGATATATTATTTATGTTTTCTGTATCAGGTAACAGTCCAAATTTATTAGAAGCAGCTAAAGTGGCAAGAAAAATTGGTCTAAAAATAATTTCTCTTACAGGATTTGATGGAGGGAAATTATCCAAGCTATCTGATTTAAATCTAAACTTTCCAATTGCGAATTATGGTATAGTAGAAGATTGTCATACAACTATAATGCATTATTTATCTCAGTATTTAAGAAATCTTAATTTAAAAAATAAAAATTTTAAAAAAATTAACTTTTAAAAAAAAGACTATTTGTTTATTAAATTCTTCACTTTTTTTGACCAATTTTTGGAAAAATTTAAATTTTTATCATCAATATATAAATCAAATGAGGGCTTTCCAAAATATATTCGATGATATTTTAAATTCCACTTTTTAAGTTGTTGAAGTGTAATTTTTTTAGCCATTTTCTTTGCTTTATTTTGGTTGTCATTGTTTCTGCCCATGTATCTTGCAGTAAAAATTTTAATTATAAATCCTTTTTGATATAAATAATTTATAAATTTTATATTCTTTAAAATAGGTTTTGATTTTTTATAATCCGAACCTTTTGTGTTGCAAATCGTATTATCGATATCAAAACAAATTGTTTTTATTTTAGAAGACATTTTAAAAAAATATAATTTTTATATCATTAAATTTAATTAATCTTAGATATTAATTGTTCAATATTCAAAACGAAAGTCTGTCTACTACCAAGATGAGAAGAGTCAAAATTAATTAATTTCCCCGTGTTATCCCACCTAGGATGTAAATCATATTTTAAATTGTTTTTTTTTAAATAATTTGCGATTTTAAACTCTCCAATTTTATATACTTTATTGGTTTGAATGTTAAAAAGTAAAAGTTTCAAATAACCTTTCTCATCAGCATAAGTATCTGTTATGAGTAGTTTTTTATCTGGCGAAATTTGTGGGTGACCATCAACATTCAAAAGTTTATTATTTAATCTTATTGGTTTGGATGGATTATCAACATTAATTATATGATAATCGTCTGATAAAATTTTGTTTCTTAAATTCATATTTGAAAAACTTATAACTTTTCTTAAAATAGGAAATATTTTTTTTTCTAAAAAATAATTATTTCTCAATTTTATAATCTTTTCATTCAGGTTCCTGCACCAAACTATTATTTTATTATCACTTATCCATTCAAAATGGGATACCTTTTCCCTCGCAATTATTTTATGACTTCTATTTTTGATATCAGTGCAAATTAAATATGAAATGAGTGCACCAGAATCACTAAAATATCTTAATATAGATAAAAACTTAGATCCTGATGGATTAAAAGTAGGATGACATAAAAAAAATTCTTTATCTATACTATCCAATTTACATAATTTCACCGCTGTTTCTATTGATAGTAATAATTTTTTTTTATGATTAATATCATAGAGAAAAATCCCATCTTCTTTTGGTTTTGTTAAATTTAAAGAATTGACTTCATATTTTAAATTGTTGTAACCATAAGATTTCCATAATTTCCATAATCTTGAAAAGTTAACATTTAGCATTAAATTTTCGTTATTTAATGAGTATATACATTCATCGAGATAATTTTTTTTATGATTTGTTATGTTATAAATTGTAGATAATTCTTTTTGGCTATTCATATTATTATAAATCAGATTAGTATCATTATACCATTGCAGTCTTGCACCTTGTTCCCAACTCCAGAGATTAGTTTCATCAATTTTTTCAATTTTAGAAGTTAAGAAATTCCATAAGCAAATATCAACTTTATGATTATTCTTATTTTTGAAACCTAAGGTATTCAAAGGATATCTGTGTACAGGTATAAGATTATTATTTTTTTTATTGAAAGGTCTTATATCGTGAAAACCAACTGAATGATCAAAGTCTAGTGTTGTAGATCCAACTATTTCAGATGAATGATATAGTTTATAATTCATAGTTTGATAAAATATCGTATATCTTGTTTGCAGCATACGATGGTTTTATTTTTTCACTAAATTTAAGATTATTTTGCTTAAGTTGGTTTCTTAAATTAATATCATTAGTTAATAATTCTATTTTATTTATAAAATCATTTTTTTTTTGAGCATCGAATACTAAACCTCTTTTAAAATTTAACACTTCTGGGTAAGCTCCTACTCTGTTGCTAGTAATACATGTACAATTAAATTGTGAAGACTCATGCAAAACATTTCCGTTAGTTTCACCAAAATCAGATGGTAGTACAATTATTTCGCTTAAATCATATAATACTAAGATTTCTTTTAAGTCTTTGAAACCTAAATAAAATATATTATTAGGATTATTTTTTTTTAAATAATCTATTACTTGCTGATGATAAAATCCACCACCACCCACAAGCACTAAAATCCATTCATCGCTTAATTTTGCATTAGCAAAACATTCAATGAGAAACATTGGCCTCTTTTTTTTTAGAAATTTTCCAGGATATAAAATTATTTTTTTTTTGTTTATTTGGTGAAATGTATTTATAAATTTTTTTTTTGTTTCTTCAAAATCAAGATCATCTTTAAAAACAAAATTTTTAGTAATTTGACTAGAGGGTATTGTTCTAATGTTTTTTTCGTTGACACCAAAATCTAAATAAAAATCTGTATTTAGTTTTCCGACCGACCAAAATTCATCGATTAATAAATTTGCAATATTATAAAAGAGTTTTCTAACTAATCTTTTAAAAAAATTTCTATTTCCAAGGTTATAAGACACAGATCTAATGATTGTTTTTTTCCCAAGAATTTTTGCAAATAATAATAATATTATATGCGGTAAATAATATCCATATACCAAAACAACATCAGTTTTAGATTTAAAAATATATTTTATTAATTTGAGAGATACTAATATTTGATTGAATGTTTTTGTTACCTTTTCCGTGTTATTTTTATTTTCATAAAAATATTCGAATTTATAACCTTTGAATGTTTCAATATTAAAGTTTATTTTCTGGTTAAAAAGAGGGTCAAAATATTCTTTACTTATTTTTTCCCAATAAAGAACTTTAAAATTTAAATTCGTTTTTTTATTTAGTTCCACAAATAGTGGTATCAGGTTTTGTATAGGATGTGTACAAACAAATAAAAAATTCATTTAGATAATCTTGCTTATATATAATTATTAATTTTTATAAATATGTAAATTTAATTTTTATTCTTAGTAGGAAAAAAAATTTTATTTTGTTTCTTTCTTGATTTACGTAATTTTTAATTTAACAGATATTATATCATAGTATATTTATTATTTAAAAATTATAAATGAGATACGTATTTTTTAAAGAAATTAAATTTATAGATATTAATACCAATGAATTAAAAAACTTTTTTAAAAAAAAAGGTTTATATGTTTTTCCATCAGGACCAGGATTATCAACAATTGAAAATGAAATTAAATATTACAACTCATTAAAAAAAGCTGATTATGTTTTTTTTGATAGCGCATTTTTCGTGTTGTTATTAAAATTCTTCAAAAAAATCAAAGTAAAAAGACTTTCTGGATATAAATTTTTAAAAATTTTCTTTTCTTATTTAAAAAAAAATAAAAATTTAAAAGTTTTATTAATTGATCCATCTATTGAAAAATCGCAAAATAATGTAAATTTTCTTTTAAAACAAAATTTAAAAAAAAATAAAATTAAGAATTACATTGCTCCTTTGTATAATCCTCATAATCCTAAAGATAAATTATTGATAAAAAAGATTAATAAATTTAAACCTTCTATTATATTGATAAATATAGGTGGAGGGACTCAAGAAATTCTTGGATCTTATATAAAAGACGAAATTTCATTTAAAACTCGTATTTTTTGTACAGGAGCTGCAATTTCTTTTTTCACTGGAGATCAAGCACCCATTAATGATTTTATTGAAAAGTTTTACCTTGGATGGTTGATAAGAATAATTTTTAATCCTTCAAATTTTTTCATTAGATACCTGCTAGCTTTTAAACTTATAAACCTTGTAAAAAAAAATAATGCCCACACTTAGTATTAATTTTATTAAATCATATTTAAAATTCTAAAGTTTTCTCTCATTATCCTGTAAGTAAATTTTTTATTTCTTGAAAAAAAACTTGTATTTTTATAATTCTTAAAAAAATCTTTATAAAATAATGTCATAGGGTTTGGCACTATATGAAGTTTTTCGTTTATTTTTAAATAAGTTTGAAAATTTACTATCCCTTTTTTTGTTACCCTATCAAATATATTGTTATCTAATTTAAATAAAATTTTTGTTTTTTTTCTCTCTCTATTCTCACTTAGATGTACATAAATTAAGGAATTTTTTATTTTAAAATTGAAATTATAACTATTATTTGAAATATTTTTTTTTTCAAAGGAATGAATATTATTTTTTAAATTATAAAATTCGTTTATAAATGTTAAAGCATGAGGCATTAAATTGACGATTATATCTTTGTTATTGTATCTACCTTTTGTTTTCATAATAAATTCAAGCTTTTTAGGTCTTGTAAATTCTTTAAAATGTTTTTTAAAACTTGATGCAAAATATTGCATTGGGTAACAAACAATAATTTTTTTTTTGTTTTCATAAATTTTATCTAAGTACTTTTTGTAATTATTTTTAAAAACTAAAAGGGAAATAATTGGTTTCTCGACTATAATAATATTCTTAAATTCTTTCAGAAATTCAAAATTTTTATGGTGTGCGTTATTTTTACTACAAATTACTATTAGATCAAAATTAATTTTTTTTAAAATATTTTTATCTGAAGAATAAAAGTTTGTGTTTAAATTTTTATATCTATTACAAAATTTAGTTTTTAAATCATCTCTTTTTTTTTTATTTCTGCTTATAATATAAATATGCTTTACACTATTTTTAACAAACTCATTAACATGAACTTCTGCTATTTTAGTTGAGCCAATTATTGCACAAATCATCTTAATATTTTGCTAAGTTTTTTTTCAATTTTATAAGCTTCAGTCACACATGTATTCCATTTACCCGACATTATGGTAATAATATTTTTATTAATTTTATTTACTAAATTCGTTCTCTCGGAAGTTTTTTCAACATTATTTTTTATTGTCCTTACAACAAAATAAGAAAAGATATACTTTGAGTATTTCAAAAAAGGTAAATATTTTGAACCATCTTTTATGAAATAATTAAACTTAGAACTTTTAAGATCTCTCACTTTAGTTTGAATTAATTTTTTGTCATATTTTTTTGGAAATTTTGGATATAAAGATTTAATTACTTTTAATTTAGAGTGTCTAACATGACTAATTAAATGATAACTTGTGCCTAAATATGGATCAATACAGATAAAATTTCCATCTAAAACTACGATACTTAGATTTTTATATTTTTTTGGGAGTTTAACTATAATTTTTTCGACAAGCTCATATCTAAATTTATTTTTTATATTAAATCCTAACTTACTTAACACGCTATTATTATTTTTATAAGTTGCAATTATTAGTTGGTCGTAATTATTGTATCTTAGGATATACCTATCTAATTGTGAATTTAATTTTATATTAACTGAACTTTTTTTGAGTAATTTTGAAATTCTTTTTTTAAATTTAAAGTAATTTAAATTTTGCTCATTACTCTCTATTAATCCTTCTATTTTGTTGGAGACAATTTTATCTAATTTTTTAATTTTATAACTTAGTTTATTTTTTTTTAAAAAAGCAAGATATTTCTTAAAATTTGTTTTTGAATGATATTTACTGACTGCATAAAGATTTTTTGTTTTACCAAACAGATCCTTTCCGTAAAAGTTTATAAAATCAAAATTACTTTTTTTAATTTCTTTTAAAGTTGCAAGTGATCTTGGATAATGAAATCCTTCGTGATACCTTAATTGATTACACATAGATGCTTCATTTAGGATATCAGGCTTTCTCTCATATAAATCAACATCGTATTTCTTTGATAGTATTAAAGATAAAGTACAACCAAATATACCCGCACCCACAATTGCTATTTTTTTTTTATTTTTTCCCATTCTATTGCACTAATTAAAATTTTTTTTAGATCCTTGAATTTTGGCTTCCAATTAAATTTTATCATAAATTTATCTACGTTTGATACAATCATTTTACTATCGCCAATTCTTCGTGGACCGATTTTAAAATTTATTTCCTTATTAAGAATTTTGTTTGCAATACTAACAACCTCTTTTACGCTGGAGCCTCTACCATAGCCGCAATTAAAAATATCAGACTTGCCTCCTGATATTAAATATTCTGATACTATCAAATGTATATCTGCCAAGTCTGAAACATGAATATAATCTCGAATTGGACTACCATCGGGTGTATCATAATCATCTCCATTTATAATTAATTGATTTTTTTTACCTACAGCAACTTCAGATAAGATTTTAATTAAATGTGTTGAAACTTTAGATATTAAACCAGTTCTCATTTTTTCATCTGCACCAGCCACGTTGAAGTATCTTAAAATTATATATTTTGTATTATATTGCTTTGAGCTATCTTTAATAAAATTTTCTAATTTAAGTTTTGATAAAGCATATGGATTTAACGGATTAGTTGGATCTTCCTCAGTAACTTTAATATTTTTAGGATTACCATAAACTGCTGCAGTTGATGAAAAAACTACTCTTTTAAGATTATTTTCAAAACAGGTTTCTAAAAAATTTTTTGCTTTCACATAGTTGAAATCATTATATCTTTCAGGTTGTTGAACTGACTCATCAACCCTTATTAGTCCTGCAAAATGCATAACTATATCAAACTTGTTTGATTTTATTAAATTAGATACTTTTTCTTTTTCAGATATATCAAATACTTCAAGCTTTACTTTTTCTGGCAAAAGATCCTTGTTTCCAGTTATTAAATTATCTATACAAGTAACATTATACCCTTTGTCAATCAAAAGATGACATACATGACTTCCAATATAACCAGCTCCACCTGTTACCAAAATATTCTTGATTGAATAAGTCATTTGTAATTATAATTAATTTAAAAATGACTAAAAATCTTCCAAAAAATTGTAAAGTCGTTGTAATTGGTGGAGGGGTTGTTGGAACATCCTGCTTATATCATCTAGCAAAATTTGGATGGAAAGATGTTATTTTGTTAGAAAGAGACCAACTAACATCAGGAACTACTTGGCATGCTGCAGGACTTGTAAGTCAATTAGGTCCCTCAGCTGCCATCACCAAGATTAGAAAATACACACTAGATTTATATAAAGAATTAGAAAAAAAAGTGGATCACTCACCGGGTTTAAGACTTAATGGTGCACTTTCAATTGCAGAAAACAAAGGGAGGTGGCAGGAGTTACAAAGACAAGCAACAACAGCACAACTGTATGATGTTGATGTACAAATTTTAGATAAAAATCTACTTAAAAAAAAATATCCAATAGTAAATACAGATAAAGTTTTAGGTGGAATTTTAATGCCAGGTGATGGTGCAGCGGATCCATCAGGCGTAACACATATGCTCGCAAAAGCAGCAAAAATGGAAGGTGCTAAAATTTATGAAAAATCACCTGTAAAAGAAATTCTAACTAAGAAGGGTAGAATTTATGGCGTTAAAGTAAATGATCATATCATTGATTGTGAATACATAGTTCTTGCATCAGGTATGTGGTCTAGACAAATTGGAGAAAGGGCTGGAGTAAGCATACCCCTTTATCCAGCAGAGCATTTTTATATTATTACTGAACCTATAAAAAATCTCTCAAGCAATTTACCTGTAATAAGAGATTTTGATAATCGGACTTACATTAAAGAAGATGCAGGAAAAATATTAGTTGGAATTTTTGAGGGAAATTCAATTCCTGCATGGGATAAAACAAATGTAGTTCCTGAGGATTTCTCTTTTGGTGAATTTCAAGAAAATTTTGATCATTTTGAACCATATTTAAATTCTGCAATTAAAAGATTTCCAGTTTTAGAGACAGCGGGAATAAGAAAATTTTTCTCTGGACCAGAGTCTTTTACACCCGATACAAATACTCTTTTAGGTGAAGTTCCTGAAATTAAAAATTTTTTTGTATGCTGTGGTTTAAATAGTATTGGAATTGGAAGTGGGGGAGGTGTTGGAAAAGTAACAGCAGAATGGTTAATCAATGGTCATATAAATGACGATATATTTTCATATGATATAAAAAGATTTCAAAAATTTCATTCAGAATTAGGATTTATTAAAGAAAGAATT
>PANV01000014.1 GCA_002707765.1 Fidelibacterota bacterium | reverse complement strand
CATCCACTGTTGCACTGTATAACAATTCTAAATCATCAACATCTGTTGCTGTTAACGTATATGTGAAAACTGTATCCTCATCAATACTCTGGTCTGGTATATCTGTTAATACAGGAGCATCGTTGATTTCATTTACAACAATAACAGCCTGATATATTTCAGATAAAGATACCCCATCGTAGATTTGAAAATCAATACTATCAAAGCCAGATAAATTATTAATTGGGGTAAAAATTCCTGAAAGACCATTAAATTCAAACGTTCCAAGTAAACTATTTGATAATAGTATAATAGAAAGTTCTTGATCATCATTATCAACATCAATAACATTTGGCACTTCAAATGAATAAATTTGATCTTCATCTGTGATGATATTAAACGTTGTTCCTACAGGAGGATCATTAATACCTAAAATTTCTAGATTAATTTCAGCAATATTTGAATTTAAAAAACCATCACTAACATTAAATGTAAAACTATCTAAACCAAAATAATTAAAATCAGGTGTGTATCTATAATTAGAATCTCCTAAAAATTCGAGAGAGCCATATAATGGAGAAGTTATAATTGAATATGAAACTTCAGCTCCTTCAACATCAAAAGAAGTTAATTCAAAATCTAATGAGCTGTCTTCATTTAATGAAAAATCCATTCCATATGCAACTGGCGGATCATTAATCGGTGTAACTTCAATTATTATTGTGGCTTCATTAGATGTACGTTCTTGATCGGATGCAGTAAACTTAAGAGAATCAATTCCAAAAAAATCTTGGTTAGGGGTATATAAATAAACATTATTTTGACCTGATAATGAACCATTTACAGGAGCTTGGGTAATTTGATAAGATAATAAATCATCATTAGGATCGTCAGCTTCTAAAAGAATTGTTATAAATTCATCCTCACTAATCTGATATGCTCCATCAAAAGCTACAGGTTCATTACATAATTGATCCCATTCAATACAACCATCACTCCCATCTCCACAAGGATCACAAACAAAGCATTCGTCAAAAATATTATTTTCACAGAAAATATCATCATTTAAATCACTACAATCTAAAACCCATCCATCTTCTAAACTAGCATCGCAATATACTGTTTCTGTACCAGGCTGACCAAATCCATCACCATCAGAATCAAAACAATATGTAAACTCCTGAGCAGTTCCAGCACATTCTCCGGCACAATCAAACCAATTTTCAAAACAATCATCATCTACATCACTACAATCATACACCCAATTATCATCAACTGTTTCATTACAAAAGAATGTTTCAGAACCTATTAATCCAAAACCATCATTATCATTATCTAAACAAAACTCCTCCTCATATGCATCTCCAAAACAAGCCTCATCAAGGTTTTCAAAAATTATGTTTCCTTCATCGTCGTATCCTGAACAATCAATATCTGAATTGGCAATATGTGAAGTTAAACCTTCTGAACAAACGCCACAATAATCTAAAAAAGCTGTTCCGAAACAATCACAATTACAATCTAGATCTGGGAAAGACTCCCAATTATCTGATGAACATTCATCTATAATGTTAGGTGTAATACCTGTATTACCTCCAGAACATACTCCACAATCATCAAGAACTGCATCTCCATCTAAATCACCATTACAATCTTCACCACATTCTTCTTCAGGTCCATTTACACAAAAGCCACATCCATCTAAATATCCAGGACCATCACAAACTTGGTTACAATCATAGGCTCCGCCATAATCTGTATTACTATTATAATATGAGCAATCAACACCTGTATTACCATCACAACAATATCCACATTCATCAACAATTGCATTACCACCTAAGGTTCCAGAACAATCATAAGTAACGGTTAAGTCATCTATGAGCTCATAAATAAAAGGCTGCCAAGGCGTATCCACTGATGCAAATGCAAAATAATATTCATTTTCTGAGTTGTCATAAATTTTAAAATATGGAGTTTCTCCTGGTAAAATATAACCACCAGAGTAGCAATAACCATCATAACCCATAACAGGTATATCGCAATTTCTACCATCTAAACAATCTCCATATCTTCTAGATCCCACACAAAGATCTAAGTTCTGAGATGCTAAAAGGCCATCGTTATTTAAATCAGGACAAGCACAAACAGATAATTCTCCATCATTATTTACATCAATTTCAGGTGGACAATCCTCAGGACTGCAATCAGGGAATCCAGGAGTACAAACAAACCCATCAGCTGTAGATGAGCACATCCCCCCCATGGTTTCATCAAAATTAATTTCATCATTAGTACACTCACCGTTTTGAGATTCATCGTATTTTTTGAATGCACCAATCCAATCATTTTCATCTAATTGCTGGCCATCTATAGAAATATTTTGGAAAAAATAGAACCCTTGCTCGGTTCCTTGATTATATTCAAAACCCAGAGGAGGATCTTGAGTATAAACCAAACCCAGCACTAAAAAAAGTGCATAATATATTTTATTTTTAAACATATTCACCTATAAATATCTTTTTAAATTAAATATCAACTTTAAAATAAAAAATGACCTGCGTCACATTTACTTTATAAATGTCAATTTATCTCTATAGAAATTTACACCATCAGACATTACAATAAAATAGTTTCCTGAGGGTAATTTTTTAGGGGACCAAGTAAAATTAAAGGTACCACTACTAACAAAACCATAATCAATTTTATCTACAATTGAGCCCTTAACGTTATAAAAATTAAAAACTACATTTGAAGGATTTTCAACATTGAAAGTAATATTTACTGATGGATTAAATGGATTTGGGTATATTGATGATATATTAAATGTTGAAGGCATTTGTTCAACATTTAACCAATCATCGGGAAATATAAAACTAAATGGATTTGTTACATCCCCTATAACCATATTTGCAAAGAATTCAGTACTTTCATTTAAACAAAAAATTCTATCAGACTCAGAATGATAGTAATTAAAATTTATATTTTCTCCAGATGCTTGATTACTGTAAATCATCATTTGGAACATGTACTCTCCAATGTAAGGTCCAAATGGAATAGGTTCAGCAGGATTAGCTACCCCTCTAAGCTCTCCATTAATGTATGCGGCTAACATATCATTTTGACTAACAATAATTTCATTATTTACAAAAATACTTGATGAAATTGAACCATTGAATTCAAAAAAATTATAGTTATCTAATACGCCATCATTATCTGTATCCCACGAATTAACAATTTGAGAGTCAATTTCACATGAACAATATTCACAAGAACCATCTGAAATATTTGCGTAAGGATCATAATTACAAGCAAACGAATCAGTACACCCCTCAATATCTAAACTTGAATATAGTATATCAACAACTTCTGTCATACCGGAATACCATGGAACATACTCACTTGATGTAGCAGTTATATATGTATTTTCTGAAGTATCATAAATTTTAAAAACTGGAATATCTCCATCATTCATATACCCATCACAAAAATCTGAAAAATCATCTCCAAGTACAGGTACATCACAAGCCAAATCGCCTCCACAAGAGCCCCATTGTCTTGCACCTACACAAGTTTCTCCGTTGAATGCTGCAACCCAATCATCACTGCTAATTTGGAAATCATTAATTACAACTTCTAAAAACATATAAAACCCTTGTCTGGTTGATGAATAATAAACAAACTCTGATGGATAACATTCATCTTGACTTGCTCCTCCAGTATATTGAGGATTTGGTGAAAAATTATCAGGGCAGTTTCGTGAATCTGCAAATAAATTCGAAGAAATAAATATAATCAATAATAAAAAAGGCTTCAATCGATCGCCCCTCCTTCAATAATATTACATTGTTGTCAATGTTAATTTAAGTTATTACAAATTAACAATAAAGAATAAAAAAAGGCCCTGCATAAACAAGGCCTTTTTAAAAAAAATTTAAAATTTAAATAATCCTATTTTTTTAATTCTTCATCAATGACTTTTGACCAGTCAGCTAAACTTCTTCCAGCTGGCTCTCTACCATTAATAAAAAACTTTGGCACTGCAAGTCTTACACCTGCATATTGCTCTGTTTCATAGGTGTTTCCTAAAGATCTTAGCTGCTCGTATTCAGATTGAATCTGTGCATCAACTGTTGGATCATTCATATCTTTATCTAATTGTCCTAAATCTAATCCTAGTTCAGCAGCAAATGTTCTTGGTAAATCTTCATTTTGCTTAAGATTTTTCCAATTATCATTTTCCCACATCTTATAGTACATTTCCTTAAACTTTCCCTGTCTTCCTGCTGCAACTGCATATTTACCTGCTTTAAAAGCCTGCTTGTGTGAGCTTAATGGAAAGCTTTTGAATACAACTTTAACATCATTAGGATATTTTTTCAAAACTTGGTCTACCAAACTAGTAGATCTTGCACAAAAAGGTCATTGAAATTCAAAGAAATATGTTATTGTAACTGCAGCATTAGGATTACCCATTGAAAATGAATCTCCTTGAGGTATGTTATGTACATAGTTTGGATCTGCTGGCTTTCTCTTTGGTCTTTCATTCTTCTTATTATTGTTCGCTTTATTGGAAGAGGAAGACATTTTATCAACACTTACCTTTAAGTTATCTAATTTTTTTACAATTTGATTTAATTTCTTTTCAAATAACTCTTGTTTTTCTATTACCTGTGAAAAATCAACGCCAGAGTCTTTATCTGTTGAGACTTTTGCATCAAATTCACATGAAACTATGAGAAGAAAAACAAGTGAAAGAAACATTGAAAAATACTTTCTAGATTTTAACATATAATATATTCCTTTAAATTTTTTTAATTACAAATAGTATACACTAATTTAAGAATAGTTTCAAAAATATCAATAATACTATTTTTATTTGATTAACATTATTTTTTGAGTTTGAANATTTTGATTAGCTTGNAATCTAATAAAATAAACNCCNGATGAAAAATCTTTTGCGTTCCAAACTACTTTNTAACTATCAAAAGTTCCAAATTGATACTCATTAACTAATTCAGCAACAATCCTACCTCTTAAATCATAAATAGATAAATTTATAAACATNCCTTCTTCAGGNACCTCATACTCNATTGTNGTTNAAGGATTAAAAGGATTAGGATAAGCNTGATGTAATTTAGNNTCGTATGGATATTCCAATCCACTTAAGCTCAATAAATATGCCTGATTGNTATTCCATTCAGGAATTTGATNAGATACTAAATCAATAATTTCAGATGAATTTGACTTATGTAATTTAAANGATGGTATATCNCCAGATTTACAATAACCAATTGTATTACTATCNCTTGAGTCATATCCCATAACNGGAATATCAGTGTANTGACCATTCCACATTCTTGANCCNACTATTACATCATCATTATAAGCTACAATCCAATCACCAATTTCAATATCNTTATCANTTAANTNTAAGTCCTCAATGAAATAAAATGATTGTTGAACAGACTGATAAAAATCAAGCNCTCTAGGTGGTTGTNTTATCGAATTTGATGATGATAAAGAAATACCACTTGGCTGATTATATTCAAAAACAAAGTTGTCCATTGCGATTATCCAATATCCATAACCTCCTTCAAAAGAATTTAAAGAACCAAGCCATTGACCATTAATATTCATTGCNGAAATCCCTTGACCAAAAATAGCCCATATATTTTGTTGTACAAAATCTGGAAGAGCATCTTCTATACTTTGAGATGTTTGGAANGGATAAGATATTAAGTTAGCTCCCTCNTGGATTACATACTCTACATTATCNGTTGGCAAACCNTATACAGGNAGGTTAGCATTTTCATCNAGNCTAACCCAATATCCTTTATCTTTATATAATGTATCTAAACTTCCTACCCAACCAATNTTTGGTAAATTNAATGCTANCTGACTCTCTCCAATAATATCAGTAACAGCATTTCCAAGAGGTCCAAAAACTGTTTCAACAGAACTATCCTCTGGTGGCATTGAATATAAACTAATCAAATTGTTTCCTGCTGAAAAATTAAAATCAATTACTGTAAAATCATAATCAACTAAAATATAAAATTGTTGCTCAGAAATTGTTGCACTATCCTCACCTCCATCAGCAACCATAACTGTAATGGGGCCATACTCACCAACTGATTCTGGTATCCATGATATAACACCAGAATTACTTATTGACATTCCAGGGAGCTGATCAACTAAGAAGAAGGTGAATTCAGTATCATCAGGGTCTGTTACTTCAACTTCATAAATATATGTCTCTCCTAGATATACAAAATCAGGAGCAAGAGATGAAATAACTGGAGAATCATTAACTTGAGTTACTGTTACTACAAATGCCTGTGCAACTTCATATTCATTATCACCAACTATTATTGTAACTAAACCTGAACTTATAATCCCTTCCAATGGAGTCCAAGTAATCANTCCACTTTCTGAAATTNTCATNCCTTCAGGAGCATTTTCAAGTTCNAAACTAAATAAATCATTGTCNGGGTCTTCAACTTCTANTTGATATATAAATTCTGTATCCTCTATTCCTTCNGTTGGAGCANTTGATGAAATAATTGGTATATCATTAATCTGTGTAACTGTAATTTCAAAGCTTTCAGTTACTGATAATTCACCATCACTTACACTTAGNGTTACTAATCCNGATGTTAATANACCCTCAAGAGCAGTCCAAGTAATNAGTCCGCTATCTGAAATNATCATTCCATCNGGNNCATTTTNTAGTGTATAANNAAATACATCATTATCTGGATCTTCAACTNCAACNTGATAAATATATTCAATATCTTCNGTNGCATCANNTGGAGCAGATGTAATGATTATTGGACTATCATTTACTTGNNNAACTGTNACTTCAAAACTNTCTTCAANAACTAANTCTCCATCACTTACTACTATAGTAATTANACCTGANGAGGTAACTCCTTCTANAGGTGTCCATGAAACTAGACCTGATGGAGTGACTACCATCCCTTCTGGATAGCTATTTAAGCCAAANATAAAACTTTCATCATCAGGATCTTCAACAATAATTTGATANATATATTCTATATCNTCAGTTGCGNTTAAAGGTGNTTGAGATATAATAACTGGAATATCATTTACAGATTCAACAGANATTTCAAAATATTCCTGTGCTATTAATTCTCCATCACTAACACTNAATGTTACTAGNCCTGATGTNAATATACCTTCTAGTGCANTCCATGTAATTATACCATTATCTGANATTACCATTCCATCTGGAGNATTTTCTAATNCGTAATCATATACATCATTATCTGGATCTTCAACTCCTACTANATAAACATATTCAATATCTTCTGTTGCTGAAGTNGGAGCAGTTGTGATAATTAATGGAGCATCGTTGATTGATAAAACAGATAGAGTAACTACTGCTTCATTTGATGATAAGACTCCATCAGACACCAAATATGAAAAACTATCATTACCAAAGTAATTTAAGTTTGGTGTATATGTGACTAANCCTCCATCTATNTTCAAAGAACCATTNAAAGGATTGGTAGTAACTGTNTAAGTTAGNAAATTGCTATCAACATCACTTCCATTAAGTTGGATAACAATGGCTGCATCTTCATAAGTTTCTANTTGAACGCTTTGAGCAACTGGNGCNTCATTCACAGCATTNACTGTTANTNTAATGNTTTGACTATCTNTNTCTGTACCATCTGTTACNNANACTGTAAATNTTTCACTTCCATTGTAATCCTGAGNAGCACTAAANCTNACATCNCTACCNCTNAGTNTTGCAGNTATNTCACTTCCTCCTGAAATACTAAATTCTAAATCATCACCATCTACATCTTCAGCANNTANNCTNNTTGAACCTGTANTATCCTCATCAAATGAAACATCAGATACAGTTGCAAGTATTGGTGCATCATTTACTGATTCAACTGTGATTGAGAATGTTTCGCTATCTTCTAAAATTCCATCAGTTACAGTTACTGTAAATTCTTCTGAACCAAAATAATCTTGATTAGGATTAAAAACTACTTCAGTTCCAGAAATCGAAGAAGCAATATCTGTACCACCTTGTATTGAAAAACTTAAATTATCTCCCTCAACATCAAATGCTGATAAAAGAATTGTCAAATCACCATCTTCTAGAAATTGTTGATTACCAATTAAACTTAAAACTGGAGCATCATTTACAGCATTTACTGTTACGGTAATGATTTGTGAATCCACAACTATCCCATCAGTAACAGATATTGTAAAGGTTTCACTGCCACTGTAATCTTGGGCAGTACTGAAACTCACATCGCTACCATTAAGAGTTGCAGATATATCAATTCCTCCTGAAATACTAAATTCTAAATCATCGCCATCTACATCTTCAGCAAATAGGCTAGTTGTACCTGTAGTATCTTCATCGAATGAAACATCCGATACACTTGCAAGTATTGGTGCATCGTTTACAGCAGATACACTGAGACTTACGCTAGCACTAGATGACTCAATACCATCAGATACACTGAATGAAAAGCTATCATCGCCAAAATAATTTACCGCAGGTATATACATTGCAACTGAACCATTTAAAGTTACCGATCCATTTGAAGCATTACTGTCCAAACTAAATGTTAAATTATCACCATCTACATCACTACCAGATAAAATAACAATTACTGATTGATCCTCTGACGTTGCGCTACTTGTTGCATTAGCAACTGGAGCATCATTTACAGCATTTACTGTTACAGTAATGCTTTGTGAATCTATAATTGTTCCATCAGTGACAAATACTGTAAAAGTTTCATTACCACTGTAATCTTGAGGAGCACTAAAACTAATATCACTACCACTAAGTGTTGCAGTTATATTGCTACCCCCTGAAATACTAAATTCTAAATCATCACCATCTACATCTTCAGCAGATAAACTTGTTGAGCCTGTACCATCCTCATCAAATGAAACATCAGATACAGTCGTTAGTACCGGTGCATCATTCACAGCATTTACTATTATCATAATATTTTGACTATCTGTACCTATTCCATCTGATACTGATAATGTCAATGTTTCACTTCCATAGTAATCTTGATTACCTGTTATATATAAAATATTTCCAACAATAGATGTTAATACATTATCATTTGATGAAACTGAGTATAATAAATCAGGGCTATCTACATCTGTACCACTGAGCGCAATTGAAATACTTTCTTCTTCATTAAAAGATACATCTGGTAAATCAGCTAGTGTTGGCGGGTCATTGACAGGAATAACTTCAACAGTAAAATTATCAGTTACAGTTGAAAAACCATCGCTTGCAAAAACATTAACAACCGATACGCCATTTGCATTACTTAATGGACTAATAATTAATGTATTACCTTCAACTGTAATTGATTCAAACAAAGCATCATTTGAATAATCAAAAGTGAAACTAATTTCATCATTATCAGCATCGCTTACATTTAATTCAACAACTATATCTTCACCATCTTCAAAAACCGGTTCAGGATTATTAATGTTTGATAAAACAGGAGCATCATTCACATTCTCAATCGTAACATCAAAAGATATTGATTCAGATGAAAGACCACCGTCATTAACTAAGACAGAAACAGATCCTGTCCCTACTTGATTCTCCAATGGATTAATTGTTAATGTAGAACCTGATATGCTTATATCAAATAAATCACTGGATGTACTTGCACTAAATGTAAAATCGGTGTCACCATCAATGTCTATTGCGTTGAGGTAAATATTACTTGGTGATTCTTCAATAGTACTTACATCAGATATTGCAACCATGGCAGGTGCATCATTTACTGGATTAACAGATACATTAAACGATGTTGAAGATGAAGTTTTGTCATCACTTACAAATAGGGTAATTGTTGTACTTCCATTAAAATTATTCGCTGGTAATAAATTTATAAAAAATCCTGTATCATCTAGCTGAGCAGATACACTTTCGTTAGTTGATGAAACACTAGCAGATAATGTATCAAAGTCATAATCTAAATATGTAACTGGAACAGATAAAGAACTATCCTCATCAAATGAAACATCAGAAACAGGCACAATGACAGGAGCATCATTAATTGGAGAAATAGATATAGATACAGTAGCCTCATTAGAAATACCTTGAGTATTATTTGAATTTATAACTGTAAATGTTATACTATCTGTAACATTATTTATATTAGATGTAGGCGTATATGTTGCTGTCCATTTTGCTAAATTTACACCCTCATCAGCTAATTGTAAATTAGACAGAGTACCATATGAAGGATCTGAAGTGATAACAATTTGAGTATCTGCATCAAAAACCCATGTATTAAAAGCATCATAACCAAACAATTCAATTTCTTTAACTTCATCCTCTGCTATTGAAATATCGTCAGATAGTGCCTGAGGTGCAACAAATCGTTGCCATTCTCTACCACCTGCAATATTTAATACAACTGGAAAAATTGAAGTTTCTGAAATACCATCTGAAGCTTTATAAAGCACAATATCTCCGGCAGCATTTGGATTTAAATCATTAGAATAAGTATAATCATAATGATGTGTATTTGTTAAAACACCACCCAATAATCCATTTAAATTACCATCGTAATTAGGTGGTAATGATAATAGTGTAATCAAATCATCATCAGGGTCTGAAATATAACTACTAAAATCATATGGACCCGAACCATTGAATGTAATTGGTCCTGCAGATGGTGGATCATTTACGGGATTTATATCAATAGTTACAGAAGCACTTTCAGAAATAGCGCCAGAATCATCCGTAACATAAAATGAAACTACATCAGTACCATTAAGATTTGAGTATGGAATGTATGTATAGATATTCTCAAATCCACTTAAAAAACCTAAAGTTGCACCACCATTATGACCATCTAAACTATAAGTTATTGGATCACCATCAGGGTCATTCCCAAGCAACGTTAATATTACGAAACTATCTTCGTAAACAGATGCATTCATATCAAATGCCACAGGTGCATCATTAACATTTAATATTTCAAATTCAACAGTTGCCTGATTTGAGTAAAGTTCTCCATCAAAAGCTTGATACACTAGTAAATCCACACCACTATAACTAGAATTAGGAGTATATATTCCATTTTCAAGAGTACCAAAGTTTGGACCAGAAACAATCACTATACTTAAATCATTTCCATCTACATCTTCTGCTATATAATATACAGGTGCAGTAGTATTTTCATCAAGTACAATATATTCATTTGAAGCGGTAGGTGCATCATTAACGCCATTAATAGTTAAATCAACTATTCCTTCTGAGAAAAATTCCCCATCAGAAACACGAAAAGTAAATGAGTCAGTACCATAAAAATTTGGATTTGGATTATATACGTATGTGGCAAATTCTCTTTGTGATATCAACATTCCATTTTCAGGTTCATCAATAATTGTGAATGAAAGTCCCTGTGAATCATCATCATTACCATATACATAAATTGTAGCAGACTCATCTTCATTTAAAACTACTGATTGATTAATAGCTACAGGTGGATCATTAACTGCATTAACAGTAATCGCAAATGACCCTAAAGTAATAATTTCACCATCAGATAAATTTAATAGAATAGTTGAGGTCCCAACATCATTATAAGTTGGTGTCCCATATAAAGTCAATTCTGATAAACTCAACCATGATGGCCCTGAAGCAATTGTTAAATTCAAATCACTAGCTATATTATCTACATCATTAATTTCTAAATCATAGTTAAAATTTTGATTTTCATCAACTGTTCCAATTGATGAAGTAATAAAAGTAGGAGCATCATTAATTGGATTTACAGTTAAAGTAAATGTAGTAGTATCAAATAATTCACCATCTGTAACGGTAACCGTAACATCATCGCTACCA
>PANV01000013.1 GCA_002707765.1 Fidelibacterota bacterium | reverse complement strand
TATAACATCAATTGTAAAATCTATTTCATCTTTAGTGACAGTTAAGTGAGGTCTAAACCTAATACTTTTAATTCCACAACCAAGTATTAACAGTTTATTTTTATACGCTTCAGCGGTTAGCTTATCTCTTTCTGTACCAGAAGGCAGATCAAAAGCACAAAACAAACCCAATCCTCTAGTATTTATTACAAATGCAGGAAATTCTTTCTCCAATTCATTAAGTTTATTAAGCAGATACAATCCATTATTTTTTGCATTTTCAAGTAAATCAAAATCTCTAATTGTCTCAAGAATGATTTTGAATCTAACCATATCTGTTAGACTGCCACCAAAAGTAGAATTTATTCTACTAGATTTTTTAAAAACATTATCATCAATTTCATCTATTCTATCACCAACTAAAATCCCACATACCTGAGTCTTTTTACCGAATGAAATTATATCGGGAATAGGCTTCTTATCAATTGGTGGTATGCACTCGCACAAACTTGGTGTAAAATGCTGATGTGCCCACATTTTCCCAGTTATACCGATTCCAGTCTGAACTTCATCATAGATTAATAAAAAATCATGCTCATCAGCTAAATTTCTCAATTTTTGAAAGAACTGACACCTAAAATGGTTATCACCACCCTCGCCTTGAATTGGCTCAATTATTAAGGCCGCAATATCATCCTGATTTTCTTTAACAGCCTTTTCAATTTGTTTAACCGCTAATTTCTCTCTCTCTCTTACATCATCTAAAACATTATCAGTTAATGGAAAATTTAAATAAGGATTAGTAATTCTAGGCCAATCAAATTTAGGAAAATATTTAGTTTTAATTGGATCAGTATTAGTTAAAGACATTGTGTACCCACTTCTACCATGGAATGCCTCCTTAAAATGTATAACTTGATAGCCTTTATTTTTAATTCCTTTTGATAAATTTTTTCTAACCTTCCAATCAAAAGCAACTTTAAGAGCGTTTTCTACTGCAAGTGATCCACCTTCAATGAAAAAAGTTTTTTTAAGATAATCTGGTATAGCTATTTCATTAAAAGTATCTAAAAAGCTGGCATATTCTGTTGTATAAATATCTGATAAAGTTGGCTTAAACAAAGACACTTTAGCAAGTAAATCTTTATTTTCTAAAATTTTAGGATGATTATATCCAACACATCCAGAAGCATACATTGAAAACATATCTAAATATTTGGAACCATCTCTTTTATCAACAATCCATGAATCATGACTTTTATCTAAATCTAGAACTGGCTCAAAGCCATCAGCTAGGATATTTCTTGCCAAAATTTTTCTTACATTATTTGCTTGTATAGACATATTTTTTCCTTATAAATCAAATTTAATTCCTTGAGCAAGAGGTAAATCTGTACTCCAGTTCAATGTATTGGTTTGCCTACGCATATAGGCTTTCCAAGAATCTGAACCTGATTCTCTACCTCCTCCTGTTTCTTTTTCACCACCAAAAGCACCACCGATTTCAGCACCCGAAGTTCCAATATTAACATTAGCAATACCACAATCACTTCCCTTATGAGATAAAAATGTTTCTGCATTAATTACATTATTTGTAAATATAGAAGATGATAAACCTTGTGGTACAGAATTATGCATAGTAATTGCTTCATTTAAATCAGAATATCTCATTAAATATAAAATTGGAGCAAAAGTTTCTTCTTGGACAATATCATAATGATTTTTAGCTCTAACTAATGTTGGCTCAACATAAAATCCTTTATTGTCATTTATTACATTACCACCATACAATATTTCACAACCCTGTTCTTTTGCTTTTAATAATGCATTTGAATAATCACTTACAGCGCCTTGGTCAATCAATGGTCCCATAAGAGTAGACTCATCCAACGGATTGCCAATTTGAACTTGTTTATATGCTTTAATTAGCTTTTCAACTAAAGTTTTTTCAATTGATTCATGAACAATAATTCTCCTTGTTGAAGTACATCTNTGTCCAGCAGTTCCNACTGCNCCAAATACAATCGCAGGTACAACCAAATCCATATTAGCTGTTTCATCNANAATAATTGCATTNTTTCCACCAAGTTCTAATATAACTTTTCCTAATCTAGANCCTACNACTTCNCCAATTCTTTTACCCATTTTAGTTGAACCAGTTGCAGAAACNAAGGTAATATTATNATCATTAATCATTTTTTCACCGATTACTGAACCACTACCTATTACTANACTAAAAATACCCTTATANCCTTCNTNTACTANAACTTCATTNCATATATGTTGAACTGCGATTGCACACAAGGTAGTCTTAGATGANGGTTTCCANATAGAAATATTTCCACATACTGCAGCAATGAATGCATTCCAAGCCCACACAGCAACTGGAAAATTAAAAGCAGAAATTATACCAACATTGCCAAGTGGATGCCATTGCTCATACATTCTATGCATAGGTCTTTCTGAGTGCATAGTTAGTCCGTATAACTGTCTGGATAATCCGACTGCAAAATCAGCAATATCTATCATTTCTTGTACTTCCCCATCTCCCTCAGCTTTTATTTTACCCATTTCAAGAGCAACTAAACTTCCAAGCAAATCCTTGTTTTCTCTTAATGCATTTCCCATTAACCTAATTAATTCACCTCTTTTAGGTGCTGGAACCATTCTCCATTCTTTAAATGCTTCATTTGAAGCTTGAATAACTTTATCATAATCTTGCTCAGAACTTTTAAAAACTTTTGCAATTAAATCACCACTTGATGGATTAATTGAGTCAATCACACCTTCAGTTTTTGTTTCAAGCCAATTTTCACCACCAATACAACAACCATAATTTTCTTCATTAATTTTTAATTTTTTTAATAAATCCTTCATTGTTACTCTCACTTATTTAATTATTATCTAATATTTTTTTATTATCTCTAAATGACCAATAACCTAAAGTTATAACCATTATAATAAATATAATTGGAGTTGCGTAATTATAATTAACACTTGAATATTCAATCAATTCATCAAATCTTCCAATTAACAATGATATTCTTCCCATTACAGCAAAACCAAAGGACGCACCAAACTTTATCATCAAAAAATAGACACCCAATTTACTAATTTTACCAATAGTTCCATTATGTTCTTTTGAGAAAAAGAAATATATAAGTCCACAAATAACACCTATTAAAATTATCAATTGATTAAAAATTTCAAAATAAGAAAGACTAAAATCAATAGCTGAACTCTTTATTTGAAAGAGAATATTTGAATTTATAAAGACATAAAATTTTAATCCAGCAGCCATACCCACAATGTAGGCTATTGATATTCTAGCTAACCAACTGAGATTCGGAACCAATCTAAGAATCATAAAGATTCCAAGAATCAAAGGAATTATGTAAGATATATCAAAATCATAACCTGCATCAATAAATGATGGAAACAATCTACCAAGTAGATTTGGATAAATTTGATCCCAAAAGGTTATTGCAAAAATATATCCAGCTGATACTCCAACAAAAATATGTTCAGCTGATTTGTAAAAGAAATTATCTCCATACAGATAACTAAAAATACTTAAAGTCATCAAAACAACCAACCATGCACCAATTATTTCAAAATTTAAAATCAAAACCTATTTCCTTTTTTCCTAGATAAAAAATATGAAACATTTCCAATTATAATAAATAATACCATAACAATATGTGCTAAAGATTGAGCTGACATTCTTGATGTTGCTTTACCAGATAAAATATTTTCAAAATTCACAATATTTTCATTTTCAAGGTCGTTTTTCATAAAATTATTTACTAAATTTTCATATTCGGCAGCTCCAGGCATACCTGCTAAAATTCCTTTTAATTGACCTGATTCAACATATGGAATAGCATCTGTAACCATGATTGATGTACATCCAGATGAAAGAGGAACATTTTTTGGATCACATGCATACTGAACCCACTCAGCATTACCTGGAACACCAGCAGATAGGTCAAAAACAAAATCAAAATCTTCAACACTATATATATCTTTCATCATAGGAATTTGAGAAATTGATTTTTTGTTAATATCTTGCATATAAACACCTCTAAAATCGGATGCAATATTTTTTATAACAATTTCACCTCCTACCTTATAGTCAAACATGACATAATCAACACCATCGACTAATTCAAAAACTTCAGAATTGATAACATTTGTGACAACATCTTTTGCCATAATGACACCTTCTGGCCACAAAGAGATAATATATACTTTTATTCCTTTTGAAAACATTTGATTTAACAGTGCAATTGCCATTGGATGTATTTCAGGTTTTGTACTTGCTCCATACTCAAAAGAAACTAATATCTTATCACCTGCTTTTAATTTTGAAAGTTCATCAAAAACAATTTGTGTATTCTGAGTAGTTTTTATAGGCATTTTAATCCAATCAGATTTCACAAGCGGAATTAGTACAGATAAAGCTATCAAGATAAATATATATCTTCTATCTATTTCACCGAGTTTAATTAAAATATTTTTCATAAGAATTAAATTAATCACCTAAAATTGTTTTTTCTCTACCAGTTATTATTCTAAACGATTGAGCAACTGTTCCAAGCGCAATACCTATCATAATCGCTCTCGCTCCTGCAGTAGCTGGTACCGCAAAAATCCACTCTTGTATCAATGGTATTGATAGAAATGCAGGTGGATTTAAATACCATTTTAAATAAATTGCTGGTATAAATGATAATAAACTAAGCACCAAAAATGACAAAAAATAATTTCGTTTGGTTTTAATATTATGACCAAACAAAATAAAAATAAAAATTACATACATTAAATTAACAACATACCAAGGAATTAAAGCACCTACTGGGACCCTTCCAATCATTAAAAGTATACCTGATACGAGCAATAATGTTGCTTCAAAATTTCTAATTCTAAATGCTCTGTAAGAGGCAGAAGCAACAAAAAAAGCAAGTAATGCAAACATTGTTGATGCTAAAGGTAGATATACATAATCAAAAATCCAATAAAACGTAGAATTTTCATCTTTCAAATGAGAACCATATGGGACTTGTGAATCATTGTAGAAGAATCCAAAGAAAATCATTATGAAAAATGATAATAAGGTCAGAATACTATACTGCCAATTTTTTCTCTTATACGATATTTTAGTTAGATGTAATTTCATTAAATTTAATACCCCTAAGAAAGCTGCAAAGCCAGCAATTATTTCATACCATTGAGTTGCATCTTTATNAATGAANTCATTTAGATTTTTATTATTNATAAAATTACCNATTAGAGCCAAAAAACCCATAANCATTAANACAAANGTAGCAAATTGTCGCTTAAAAAAAATCATAACTTAAATTTTATTTATTCTAAANANATTANTCAAAAAATCCGGTTCTGTAAATGGACTAATTTTTAAAAAGCCCAAAATAGAAAAACTGATNACTAAAAAAATAAAAANCATACAAATTAATTTAACATAATCCTGACCCTTAACACTACCTATCATTTCAGGACTCCCAGATAAATATGCACTAGCNGCATAAAATTCTTCTCCAATCAAAGTATAATCACATGCAGTTACAAAAAATGGAATTTGAGAAGAAGAACCTGTTCCAGCAATTTGGATTGCACCAATNGAATTACCAGTTTCAGCTAATATTAGGGACTCTGCATAAAATTTACCTTGATAAAAAACTGCAGCAGGTTTATCCCTAAGCATAATTCCATTTACACCAGCTGCATATGCAAACTGATCATCTGTTACATAATGGACCATGTCTTCTCTATACAAATCTGTTCTATTCTTCTTTAAATAGGCTTCCTTGCAAGCTTCCTTAGCTGTTTCCATAACAATAGGTACGGCAACAGGNACATGNAAATCTGTTTCATAATCTGCAGTCATTCCAGCCACATGNCCTAAAATAGTCAAACCAGCTATCGTATCAATTTGATCTAATCCTGAAATTCCGGGAACAAATAGAACTGACTTGCCCATTTCTGTTGATCTGCCAACAGCTTCTTCCATAGCATTNATTCCAGCAATTGGTCTCAAATAAATTTCTTCTCCATTTGCAGCCTTCTGAATGAAATATTCTATCAAAAAACANGATACAATNATTGAAAAAAAAGATAATTCATTTCCAATGANAAACATTGAAAATGGATTAATAAGATAAATNGATATTATNANTGATGGAAAAAGAAAATATTTATAAAATATTTTTTTATCATCAATTACAAAANATAACATTAATAATAAATAAAANAGAATCATTAAAAATGGTAATATGGATAAGAAAAAAATCATTTTAAATCTTTNGAATTTAAATCTTCAATTTTTTCAATNAAAAACTCNATATTTTGTTTATCTTCCATAATATTTNCAATATTATAATATTTCGTNTCNTTNACAAATGAAGTAAATAAAGGACCACATGCATAAAGNAATTGGTTTCCNAAGAAAGATAAATANTTTGTACTTTCTAAAATAAATATTGAAGGAACACTCATTCCCTTACTATGTATAAATTGTGCAGCTNTCTCNANTTGTACTTTTGTATTATTATCCATAATCTAAATTAATACTTTTAATTAGATAAAATCACTTCTAAATTCNTTCTNGGAATNATTTCTTCANNTCTATCATCAAATTTNATTTTTGCNACACGAGTCATAGTNCCTGACTCCATTTTATGNAATTCATGTGGTAAATCTATTACAGTACCTAANTTTCCAAAAAAAGGCTCTCTAATAACTCTTATCCTNGAGTTTAAAGCAATNACTAAATCATCAATATTTTGATTTGATTCATCATCTNNAATTTTATCNTNATAAATGAAAACTTCTGGTCTNAAAACACCTGCTCTAATTTGAGTNGAACCATTTATAGAAATATATTTATTATCGTTTACTGATAGTANATCAAATGTTTTTTGAGACATTTCNACATGACCAAAACCCTCAGTAATAATTATAGTTAATTGTTCTTCTGTNCCAGTAATTGCTACNCCAAGNGGATAACCTAAAATTTCAGATAATGANTTGTAACTAAAACTACCTGTAATTATACCTGATACACCTACNCTTTTTGCTTTTTGATAAACTTNGTAATCTAAAAAAGAACCTATTACNAAGATNCAGTNTTTNTGNTCAGAATTNATATCTTCAATTCTAACAGATTCATTTGGNTTAGAAATAACTTTTAACTTTCCTTTNTTCTCACCNCCTANTCCTATNATTCCTTGAACATATGTACCATTAGANTTAATNTGGACACCCTCTTCTTCATATATTTTACANATTTTACCAGGAATNTAAGCATCAATATTTATTGGTTCNGGAGGCTCNANAATCACTAANTGACCNGTTACATCTGATATTTGNGAAACTTCTCCATCNATAGGTGATTTAACTTCAGCCTTAAATAATCCAAAAAGCCCNTTACTTTGAGCTATAACTTGATTTTTATTTACTTTTTCACCAACTTTAACTGTTAAACATTGATTAATGNTNTCTGAATCTATATTTAATTCATTTGCAATATTAACCATTNTCACATTACCTGGAATTTTTGAAGAAGCNACNATTTTATCTGATGATACAATTTCATTCANTGAAACTTTGGTACTACCTTTTATNGGNAAAATACGATCTTTTAAAATTGTAAATTTTTNCAAAATTTTTAAACCNGGGGTAAANGACTTTGACATATTAATCGAATTCTCNAGTTGATTTTGACCATTTNATAANATCTTCNTTATCATTAAAAATNANNGGACGTCCTCTNCCATCTAATATTANTCCAACTTCTCCNGTTNTAATTATTTTTGTAACNNAATTACCATTTCCAAGTCCGACATCATAATTTTTANTAGGATGACAAATAATCTCACATTCTTNTTCTTCTAAAGAAATTAATTTTATTTCNCCACAANGAAGTTCACCTTCTAAATTTTCTTTATTAGTTTTAATNTTATATTTAAGNATTTCTTTATCNTTGACATAATTNCCTACTGGAGCNATACATGTACCTAATCTTATTAAACAATCTTTATTAAAAACCTCAACNGCAGCNTCAGGATGNATAGAAGATANAACNCCTAATTGTGGCATCATAAAAATTGAATCAACTGCAATTTCTGTTATTCCTTCNGGTAGAAANGAATCAATNAACATCCTAAAAGCTTGATTTCTTTTTGGAGCATGAGATAAAACNCCTCCTGAACCCACAATTAAATTTAANTTCATCATATCAACTAATGTTTCTCCACTAATTGATTGATCAAAGGTATCGGATATTGTTCTATTCTTTTGGATTCCCTTAAGTGATACTGCAAACTCTTTATGTTGTATAAATGANAAGCTTAAAGCTTCTCTNGCTAAAGNTTGNTCAATTTGTAAATCATCTAAACTTTGAGGGATAGTTGTTGGCCTAATCATTTTATTAGCGATTCTATTTGTAAGTTCATCAGATTCAATTTCAAATGGTACCCATTTTAAAACATTTTTAGCACCTGTTTCAGCTAAAACATTACATATTGAATAACTCATTCCTAAATTTGCGCTAACTGTTCGGTTAAATTTTTTATTAAACACAGAAAAAACATCAGTAGTTGCCCCTCCAATATCTACTCCAATAACAGATATTTTTTCAATTGAAGCTATTTTTTTTATAATTTCCCCAACTGCTCCTGGAGTAGGCATTATTGGACTATGAGTCCAACTCATTAATTTTTTGTATCCAGGTGCTTGTGCCATGACATGTTCCATAAATAAATCATGAATTTTATCTCTGCTTGGCTTTAGATTTTCATCATCTAATGTGGGTCTAATATTATCAATAATTGAAAGGTCAGAGATATCAGATAATCTATTTTTAATTGCAGATCTTGCATCTTTATTTCCCGCAAAAATTATTGGTAATTTGTAATTCATTCCTAACCTTGGTTTTGGATTAGCTGACTGAACTATTTCAGCAATTTCTACAACATGAGATTTAGTTCCTCCATCAACTCCACCAGATAAAAGTAGCATATCTGGTCTTAATTCTCTAATGCGTTTAACCTTTTCATGATACTGCCTCTTATCATTAGATGCAAGTATATCCATAACAATTGCACCTGCCCCTAATGCTGCTCTCTCAGCACTTTCTCCGGTCATATTTTTAACAACACCTGCTACCATTAATTGAAGTCCTCCACCAGCTGAGCTTGTAGATATATAAATATCTACTCCTTTACCTCTATCAGATGGTGAAATAATTTTATCGTCATTTAAAATTATTTTACCTGAAAGTTCTTCTAACTCAACTATTGCATTAATTACACCTTTAGTGACATCCTCAAATGGTGCCTCAACTGTTGTTGGAGATTCACCTCTAAAAGTCAAACGATATTCATTTTCAACATATTCAATCAAAATTGCCTTAGTTGTGGTAGAACCACAATCTGTTGCAAGTATAGTTTTAATTTTTTCAGTTTTCATAAATAACTCAAATATAAATATAAGCTTGGAGCAGCTAACATCAAAGAATCCATTCTATCTAAAAATCCACCGTGACCTCTAAGTGATCTACCTGAATCCTTTACTCCAAATTGTCTTTTAATCATAGATTCTACTAAATCTCCAAATTGACTAATCATGCCAAAAATTATTGTTAAAAAAAATAAATTAACAAAACTCTTTTCAAATAATTGGTTCTGATTTGTAGAAACAATAAAAATGAAAATAAATACAGACAATAAACCAGAAATACTCCCTAACCATGTTTTATTAGGGCTTACTCTTTCTAAAATTTTTCTTTTACCAAATTTTGAACCAAAAATAAAAGCTGCTGAATCACAAATCCAAACTGATACAAACATTATAAAAATCCAACTCATTCCAAACTCCATATTTCTGATACTGACTATGCAGTCTAAAAAAACTCCTATCCAAATTGCACCCAATAATGTTACACCTAAATTTTCAATTGGTTTTTCTTTATCACGAAACAATTCAAACGTAAGAATTACAATAGATAAAATTATAATTATTTCTATCATAAAACTTTGTTTATTGAATAAATTTATTTCAATTAAATGATTTAAAAAAAGATAAGTATAAAAAAGATAAAGTGGAATAATATGAATATTAATTTTTTTTAATAAACACATTTTTTCTAATTCATATGTAGAAAAGAAAATAGATACAAATATTAAACATTGAAAAAATAATCCTCCATAATAGATAGCTGATAAAAGCAAAGGTATTCCAATAAGATTAACTAATAAACGAGAATCATTATTTTTTTTCATTTAATTATTGTGGTGCATGTATACACCATCTCCTAATTCAATTATTTCAATTTTTACACTTGCGGTGCCTAAATCTTTAAACCCTAATTTTATTGCAGCTCCATACGAACAATCCAAAATCCTATTTCCAACATAGGGTCCTCTATCATTAATTCGCAAAATTATTGATTTTTCATTATCTAAGTTAGTAACTCTAACAACTGTTCCCAAAGGTAATGTTTTGTGAGCTGCTGTGACACCATATTGATCATAAACCTCACCATTAGCTGTTAATTTTCCATGAAAGTTAGGACCGTACCACGATGAAATACCTGTTAAAACATCACCTGTTTTAAAATCATTTTTTTTAGAAGATTTAGCAGTATTTTTTTTTTGTTCTAATTTACCACTCTTAATTGAGTGATTTGAGGAGGAGTATCTAGGAGATACAGTACAAGAAGAAAAAAATAATAAACACATAAATTGAATTAATATTCTATTCACAATAATTGCCAATCAATTCTGAAATATTATTTATTTTATTGATCGTTAAAAAATTTTTCAATTTATCATTCATTTTAGATATAAGTGATGGATCTCTGTAATTCAGAGTTCCTACTTGAACCATAGTTGAACCGACTCTGATAAACTCTACAACATCTTCAAAATTTGATATTCCACCCATTCCAATAATTGGAATTTCAACTTCATTATATATTTTATGAATTTTAGCAAGAGCTAATGGCTTTATTGGTGGGCCTGAAACTCCTCCAAATTTAGTACTCAAGGTCATTTTTCCAGTTCTGTAATTAATCCCCATTCCTACAAAAGTATTTACAGCACTTACTGCATCAGCTCCTCCATCTTGAGCCGCTAAAGCAATTTTTTCAATACTTGTAACATTTGGACTAAGTTTGATAATAAGAATTTTATGTGTTAATTTTCTAAGCTCAGAGGTTAATTTTAAAGTTACTTCATGATCAACACCAAACTCCATTCCTCCTTCTTTAACATTTGGGCATGATATATTAATTTCATAACCTACGTGGCTCCCATCGCAGTTTTCTATTTCCTCCATTACTTTAATATAATCATCAAAATTTGAACCAGCTATGCTTATTAAAAAATTTGTATCAATATTTCTCAGAGCAGGTAATTTTTCTATGCAAAACTTTTTCACTCCCAAGTTTGCTAAACCAATAGCATTAATCATACCCGATTCTGATTCAAATATTCTTGGTGAAGGATTTCCTATTCTGGGTTCCAAGGTTATTGATTTAGTAATAACGCAACCTAATTTAGATAAATCAACAAATTTTTTCACTTCATCTCCATATCCAAATGTCCCACTTGCAGCAATTATAGGAGAATCAAACTCTATATTTCTAATCTTTGTCTTAAGCATTTTAACTTAAATCCTGATCAACTTTTTGACACCAACTTAAATAATTCCATAAATCCTTTATTAACTCAATAGGATGTTTAATAGCATATTTCATACCACCTGGATATGCAGTAATTAATCTCCACTTAATATAATCATATGACCATTTTCTCATTGACCAAATTATTTTGAATTTAGATTTTCTTTTTTTTATAATCATTTACTAATTATTTAATTATAACTGTTGAATGGCCAATATTTTTAAATTCAAGATCTCCTTCCACAGAAATCACATCTAAATCTAAAACTGTACCATCTGACCTATGCAATCTAATTATTGGTAAATCACCTGTTTTGCAATACCCTTCTGTTGATATTTTAGTATTTTCTGATGAATTATCATAACCCATAATTGGTATATCTATTTTTGCACCTGATACATATTTCCTTGCACCAACTATTACATCACCATTATAAGCTACTAACCAGTCAGATTCAGATAATTCAGTTCCATTAAAACTTGCATCCTCAACGAAATAAAAATATTGATTAATAGATTGGATATAATTAAATGGATTATCTTCTTCTAAATTAACTTCTTTATTAGAAAATAATTTTTCATATTGAATTTCTAGTTTTTCAATACCTTGAAAATCATTAACAAAATTATTTTTTTTCGAAGATTTTTTAAAGAAAAAATTATTCGAGTAATCCATTTTTTTATTATCAATAATTGGAGTTTTATTTAAACCAAATTTTCCTTGGTTAACTTTAATATTTGTTCTTAAAAATACTCTTTCTGTTTTTGAATTGAAATCCATCAATTTAATTTTGTTAATTATTCTATAAAAATCAACTTCTAAATATTCATAATTTTTCTCAAATAATAAAGAACCATTGTTATCAAATTCTATTTCTTTAATTTTGATAAAAATATTATCGTCAGCTTCTAATATCCATGCTGTTTTTGGATTTTTACCATCAGATGGAATATAATCAATTTCATAACAAGATAAACTTTGACCTAGATATTCACAATCAGAACTCGAATTATTTATATTATATCTATATTTACTATTATTTATTTCATCATATATTTCATGAAAAATAATTGGGAAATCCTTATCAAAATAGTAGCTATCCTCTGAAATTTCTATGGTATTTGAATAATCTGGATTTATTGCAATAATTGAATTCTTGTTTTTAAAAATTTTACTATCTGAAATAAAGTATTGAATATTTTCACCTGCATCTAAAAATCCTATTTTTGCACTAACTTCTTCATCATATGAAGTAAATTCATTTTTATATTTAACATTAAATTTTTTATTTATCTTTGAAGAGTCTAGCTGATTACTTTTTATAATTATCTCATAATCAATATCGAGTGGTTGGGGTAAACTTTCTACAGCATTAATAACTTCAGAACCATTTCTTGGTTTTAGTTTATCCAATTCTAAAAATTTCTGTTTTTCAACTTCAACATATTCTAAAACTCTATCTCTTTTTTCATCTAATTGAGATAATGATAACATAGCTTCTCCATAAAAAATCTCATCTTTATAAAAATCTGCAATTAATTGAAAATATTCACTTCCTAATTCAGGATTATATTTTCTATATAAAATATCTGCAACCTCTATTAGCAGATTAATCATATTTTTTCTATTTCTACTATATGATTGAAAATGATAATTCTCATTTTGAGTAAGTGTATCACGCAACATAATATGTGATGGAAAATTAAATATTTTCAAAAAATCATTAACATAAACTTTATCTTTACCTTGAACTTTTTTTTCAATTTCATTTATTTGTTTTAGAAGAGAGTCATTGGGCAGTATTTCAGTGATATTTTGGATATAATTCAAGCTTTGATTTAAAATTAATTGATTTTTTCTATATTGTATTTGATCTTCAAAATTTTTCTTAATTTCATTATATCTTTTAGAAACCTCCGAAATATAAAATCCATTATCTGAATCAATATATTTTTTATAAAAATGAATAGTTTCTTCAATATCATTTAAGTAGTAATCATTTATAAATCCAGCCATATACAAAGAAACAGGATCATTATATTTTTCATAATTTTTTTTAAATATGTTTAAGGCATCTGATATTGAAGAATCCATCATTCTAAATGCCTCTGTATTAATTGAGTCTGAATTATTTTTTTCTGTTAATAAATCATTGAATATTAAAGTACTATCAATATTAAAATTTGCATCAAGTTCTGACTTAAAATAAAAAACTTTTTTCATGAAGTCTGCATTATTATCTTCATTAATTAAATTAAGATTTTCAAGTGCATTTTCAGGAAGATTTAAATTAAAATATAGAATAGAACTCATATCAAATATCAAACTATCAATCAATGTTGAATCATACCGATAATCATCTGGCAACAAAATATTTTTATTAGCAATTGAATCAATTTCCAAATCATAAACAAATGTTGAATCATTTTTATTGGGAAGATCTAAAACTAAAAACTGATTATAAATTTCAACAAAACTTTCTAAAGCAATAAATTTATTTTTTAAATCTAAATTTGATGGATTTTTTTCAACAGCTAAGCTATAATAGTCCAAAGATTTTTCATAATCCTTAAATTCACTAAGGTAAATAAATCCTAACATTGAATAAACATCTGAAAAAGATATCTTGTGAGAATTTATTTTCTGTTCGAATTTGTCCAATAAATCATTTAATAGAATTTCTGATTTTGAAAAATCTTTTCTACTAATAAGAGTTTTTGCTTTCTCTATATTGTAATAAATATATTTATCATCATCTAAATCAGTATTTAACTTGTAATCGATATAATCAAAAACTTCATTATAAAAACCTAATCTTCTATTATAATCAAACCAATTTTGCATTAAATCAACAACTTCTTTATCAACTTCAAATTGATTTTTTAATTCATTTAAGTAATTTAGGACTTTTACTTCATCATTCAATGTTTCAAAAAAAGCAATTAGATTAAAATATATATTTTTTTTCTGAGTATCATTGATTGCATTATTAATTGCATTTAAATAAAATTCTTCAATTAATGCACTTGAAGAATCTTTTAATGATGAGTATTTTGCCTTTAAAATAAAATAATTTGATTTAGAATTTTGAAGTTCTTCTAGTAGAAAAACATATGGTATCTTCTTCTTTAAATCAAAAATATTTTTATTAAAATTATCAAAATTATTATCAAGTTTATCTAGTACTAATTCAAGTGCTTCTTTATTATTTAATTCTAAATAGATTAAACCTAATCTTATCAAACTATCATAATAATAAGGACTTTTATCGTTATTAGTAATTTCTTTAAAATAGTAAGTAGCTGGAGATAAAAGATTTTTATTATAACTTGATCTTGCAATAATATATGCAGCATCTTCATAAAGGTTTGAATTTTCAAAATCATTTATAACAATTAAAGAATATTTAATAGCATCGTCAAAAAGTTTTTCAGATGAAGCTTTAGAGTTTCTTTGATTACCTGAGACTTTTTCCTGATAGCTAAGTTCTAAAGCATCTCTAAATTTTACTTTTGCTAAATAATAACTATTATAGTAAGCAAAAAAATTACTATTAGATTTTCTATCTTTTCTAATTTTAGCTTTTTGAAATTTTTCTTTTAATTTTTGACTTTCTGAAATATTTTCCTGAAGACTACACGATTGGAAAGTGAATGATATTATAATGAGAAATAGAGAATTAAAGAAAAACTTTTGTAAATATTTTCTAAATGACATCATATATTGAATTTAAATAATTTAAATCTTTATTATATTGATGAATCAATGATTATGCTTTTTCTAAAGCTTGTTTTAAATCATCTATAATATCTTCTTTGTTTTCAATTCCAACTGAAAGCCTAACTAAACCATCGGTTAAACCTCTTGCATGTCTTTCAACAGCAGGAACATCAGCATGAGTCATTGTTGCAGGATGTGTTATCATAGTTTCGACTGACCCAAGACTTTCAGCGAGCAAACATAATTTAACGCTATTCATTAAATTTTTACCCGACGGTATCCCTCCTTTCAACTCAAATGAAATCATTCCAGAAAAACCTAACATTTGTTCTTTTGCTATAAGATGGCCCGGGTCTGACTTCAGGCCTGGATATGCAACTCTCGATACTTTAGGATGAGATTCTAGGAATTCTGCAACTGATTGCGCATTTGAATTATGACATTTCATTCTCAAATGTAATGTCCTAAGACCAAGCATTACTAAAAAACAGTCAAATGGGCTAGGCACTGCTCCAATAGTTTTTTGAATAAATTTCATTTTATCAAAAATCTTTTTATCATTCGTTAAAATTGCACCACCAATAATTTGGTTATGACCACTAAGGTATTTAGTTGTACTATGCATCACAATATCAGCACCAAACTCAATTGGTCTTAAGAAAACAGGTGTAGAGAATGTTGCATCAACACCAAACAATAGATTATTTTTTTTGGCAATATCATTCATCGCATTTAAATCTGTAATTTTTAATAAAGGATTTGTTGGAGTTTCTATCCATAATAATTTAGTATTACTTTTTACTGCTTTTTCTACCTCTTCAGGATTGGACGAATTGACATAAGTAAATTCTAGACCATAATGAATCAGTACTTCATTAAAGTGCCTTGATACACCTCCATAAACATCATCTGAACATATGACATGATCACCTGCTTTTAATAATTTTAAAACACTATCAACTGCAGACATTCCGCTAGAAAAACATACACCATAATCAACACCTTCAATATCTGCAAGATGCTGTTCAAGTAACTGCCTGCTTGGATTTGATGCTCTTGTATAATCAAACCCCTTATCTTTACCAACTTCTTCTAAAACATACGTAGCAGTTTGAAAAATAGGCGGAACTACAGCTCCAGTTGCTTCATCAGGCTTTGTAGATGCTCTAACAATTTTTGTATCTAATTTCAATTTAAATTCCTTTCATTTTAAAAATTAACTCATGTTTAATTTATTGAAAACTTGACAATAAATAATCATAAAATTCATCATAATTATTTTTTAATAAAACTGACTTCTTTTCTAAAGATAATAATTTGTTTAACCTCTTAGGTAGCTTAATACTACAATTTATATTTTTTTCTACAACATCTATAAATTTAGCAGGATGGGCTGTACCAAGAAAAATTTTATTAAAATTTTGTGATTGTTTTTTTTCATATTTCAAAATACCAAGAAGAGCAACTGATGTATGAGGATCTAATAGATATTTTTTTTCTAAAAAAAATTCCTTTATTAGGTTAGAAGTTTCTATCTCATTGAATGACCAACTAATCATATCAATCTTAAGCTTTTCTATTGTTTGATACAAATCCATTATTCGAACGATGTTACTTGGATTTCCTACATCCATTGCATTTGAAATTGTTTGAATTGATGGCTTTGGTGAAAATTTACCAGTTTCTAAAAACTTTGGAATTACATCATTGGAATTAGTTGATGCAATTATTTTATTAAATGGTAGACCCATTTTTTTGATTAACAAACCTGCCGTTATATTCCCAAAATTACCACATGGAACTGAAAATATTGCTGGGAGCTTTTTATTATCTAACTGCATATATGAATGAGCATAATAAAAGGACTGAGGAATTAGTCTGGCAATATTAATTGAATTTGCTGATGATAAGTTAATTTGTTCATTTAATTTATCATCTAAAAATGCTTTTTTAACAAGTTTTTGACAATCATCAAATGTACCATCAACTTCTAAAGCAAAAACATTTCTATCTAAAGTTGTCAATTGTTTTTCTTGAATTTCACTTACTTTTCCTTTCGGATATAAAATTATGACATTAATACCATCAACATCATAAAATCCATTAGCAACAGCACCTCCTGTATCACCAGATGTTGCAACCAAAATATTAATTTTCTTTGATGAATTATCTCTCAACCTTTGCATACATTGAGCCATAAATCTTGCACCAAAATCTTTGAAGGCTAGAGTAGGACCATGAAATAATTCTAAACAATAAAGATTTTTTTCAATTTTTTTATTTGGTGCATCAAATGTTATACATGATTCAATAATATTTTGAATTTGATTTTTAGATAAATCTTCATCCAAAAATTTCTTTGAAATTTCAAAAGATATCTCTTGAAAAGACATTCTGTTTTCTTGATTAAACAACTTAGATAAATCAGGTAACAGTCGAGGCATATAAAGACCTTTATCTGATGGCATTCCCTTAAATAAAGCTGTTCTAAAATTATCATTTAAATCTTTATTGTTTGTACTGTAGAATTTCATTTGAGTGTCTTCGGACCGGTATGATTAACTTTCGATATATATACATCACAATCAATACCACAATTCTTATAAAAATTTTTAGAAAAATCAATAATTTTTTTTGCAGTTATTTTATTTTCACAAATCGCAAAAATTGTTGGTCCTGAACCAGAAATACCACATCCAAGAGCTCCTAAATCTATTGATTTATTTTTTATATCATAAAATCTACTTATTAAGGGAGCTCTTACAGGTTCAACGATTTCATCTTGCATTGATCTTTTAATCAACTCAAAATCTCCATTTGCAAAACCAGTAACTAATCCAGCTATATTGCCCCACTGCTTAACTGCTGAGGTAAGTTTAATTTTGTTTGGCAGCATATTTCTAGCATCTTGAGTACTTACTGAGATATCTGGATGTATTAAGCAAACATATAAATCTGGAATATTAATATTAATTATATCAAGAGTTTTAGTATCTCTAATTATAGTTAAACCTCCAAATAAACATGGAGCAATGTTATCTGCATGTGGATTTGTAACTGATACACTTTCTCCAATAAGAGCATACTTTAACATTTCCTTATCAGTTAGTGTTTCATTTAATATTTTATTAATTGCAAATACTACTCCTGAAGCGGTAGCTGCCGAAGAACCCATTCCACCGCAAAGTGGGATTCCTTTTTTAATTTTAATTTTGAAGCCAAAATCTAACTTTAAATCTTCAATTATTTGAATCGCAGGTAAACCGCCAGTATTTTTTCTTGGATTAGTAGGAATATTAGAATATTTTGATTCAACTAATTCAATTAATACTTTTTTTTGATTTATTTTGTCTACTTCAACCTCATCAAAAGGCTTATCGAGACATAAACCCAGGATATCAAATCCACATGATAAATTTGCAACGGTAGCAGGCGCTTGAATTTTAATATTTTTCATAAGAAAATTTTAAACTTAAGCTTCACCTTTCGTAGCTAAGCTATTATTCTTAGCTCTAAAAATTAATGCTTCTTGTCCTTCATTTCTATTTGAGCCACCCCAAGCTTTGAGTGCATCTTCCTGTAAAGCTCTTCCATATGAAAAAGTCAAATTCCATGGCATTTCACTCATATATTTTTTATTCATTGTATTTAAATGAGCAGTTGCTAAATCACTACTTTGACCTCCTGATAAAAATGCTATTCCTGGTACATCGGATGGGACATTATCTTTTAAACACTTAAAAGTAAGCTCTGCAACTTTATCAATATCTGCTTGTGTATCGCAATCACTTCCTGATATAATCATATTAGGCTTCAAAACTATACCACTCAAATCAACGTGATGCATAATCAACTGTTCAAAAGTTACATTTAATGTCCTTTGTGAAACATCATAACAATCTTCAATAGTATGACTACCATCCATCAAAACTTCAGGTTCTACAATTGGAACTAAACCATTTTCTTGACATAATGAAGCATAACGAGCTAATCCATTAGCATTAGAATGAATACAAGCATCAGATGGAATTGTTTCTCCAATTGTAATTACAGCTCTCCACTTAGCAAATCTAGCACCCATTCCATAATATTCTTTTAACCTATCTCTTAAACCATCCAGACCTTCTGTAATTTTTTCATTTTTAAAACCTGAAAAATCTTTAGCTCCAGTATCAACTTTAATGCCAGGGATAATACCTTTTGATTTTAATAATTCAGTAAATGGAATTGATTTATCACAAGTTGTAGACTGTCTAATGGTTTCATCAAACAAAATTACTCCACTTATATATTTTTCAATATCAGGAGTATTAAATAAAAGATCTCTATATTCATTTCTATTATTAAAGTTTTTTTCTACACCTATCGAATCAAACCTTTTATCACAGGTAGGAGTACTTTCATCTGCAGCTAAAATACCCTTTCCTTTTAAAACCATTTGATTAGCAATTTCCTTTAAATTTTCCATTTCAATTTCCTTATTTTTTTTTTTTGAATTATAGCAACATAATTTAAAGAAATTATATGTAAAAGTTTCTAATTTATATTTTATTTGAAAGCATTTGATTGTAAATTATTTAAGTAATAAATGTCAAACTATTCTCAAAATATTTGGTTTAATGGAAAGGTTATTCCTTTTAATGAAGCAAGAATTCATATCTTGTCTCATGTTATCCATTATGGTACTGGTGTTTTTGAGGGCATAAAGTGTTATAATACTCCTAATGGGCCAGCAGTTTTTAAACTCAAAGAGCATATGGTACGTCTCCACCAATCAGCTGAAAATTATAAAATGTCAATTCCTTTTTCTGTTGAAAAGTTGTGCAATGGTACTATTGATTTAATTCGTTCTAATAATTTAAATAATTGTTATTTACGACCTGTTGCATATTATGGATATGATACGCTCGGAGTACACCCTAAGAATTGTCCTGTAGAAGTAGCAATTGGAACACTGGACTGGGGAGCATACGTTGGTAAAGAAGCTCTAAAAAAAGGAGCAAAGGTGACTATCAGTCCTTGGAAAAAATATCAATCAGAATCGTTTCCAGCAAGCACTAAATCTTCTGGTACATATTTAAATTCATTGCTCGCTGTTCAAGATGCAAAATCAAAAGGTTTTGATGAAGCTTTATTACTTAACTTGGACGATACTATTGCAGAAGGTTCAGGACAAAATTTTTTCTTAATAAAAAATGGAATATTTCATACTAATGATAAAGATGCTAATATTTTAATGGGTATAACTAGAGAAACAGTTTTAGAACTAATTAATGATTTAGGTATGAAGTATAAAATATCTAATATAACAAAAGATGATTTGTTTAATGCTGATGAAGCTTTTTTTACAGGAAGTGCATCTGAAATAACACCTATACGAAAAGTTGATGAACATACTTTTTCTAATGGAAAAGCAGGCAAACTAACTTTAAAAATTCAAGAATTATATTATAATATCGTTAGAGGTAAAGAACCCAAGTACGAATCATGGCTTACTTATGTTAACTAATTTTATGAATTCTTAACATATTAGTTGTACCTGTAACAGCTACAGGAACTCCAGATGTTAAAACAAAAGTATCTCCCTTTTTTAACAACTTTTTAGTTTTCAATATTTTTTCTGATTCTTCAATCATTTCATCAGTTGAAGAAAATTGTTTAGTATGTAATGGAATAACACCCCACACCAAAGATAACTTATTACATGTTGACTCGTTAGGGGTTAGTGCAAAAATGTTATTCATAGGCCTAAAATGTGAAACAACAACAGCAGTACTTCCAGATTCAGTCATAACGACGATTGCATCAATTTCTAGGTGCCTTGAAATTAATTTAACTGATTCACCAATTGCAGATCTAATATTTCTATTTATATCAACAGAATCTTCATGTAAGGTTATATTTTTTTCAATTTCCTCTTCCGCATTAAGCAATATGTCCTGCATGATTTTGACTGCTTTTAATGGATATTTACCAATTGCAGTCTCTCCTGAAAGCATAACTGCATCTACTCTTTCGTAAACTGCATTAGCTACATCATTTACTTCAGCTCTAGTAGGAGATGGATTTTCAATCATTGAATCTAACATCTGAGTAGCAACAATTACTGGTTTTTTTATTTTTTTACATTTTTCTATTATTAACTTTTGCAAACTAGGTAATTTAGCTAAGGGCATTTCGACGCCTAAGTCACCTCTAGCAATTAAAATACCGTCAAAAGTATCAATAATTGAATCTAAATTATCTATAGCTTCAGGTTTTTCTATTTTTGCAATAACAGGAAAAGAGAAACCCTCTTTCTTATATATTTTTAAAATTGGATTAATATCTTTACTTTCTCTAACAAATGATAATGCAAACCAATCAATTTTATTTCTAGCAGCTAAAAGTAAATGCTGCTTATCATTATTTGTTAGAGATTTAATATTTAATTCTATACCTGGAAAATTAACGCCTTTCTTATTATAAATTATACCATCATCAGTTGCTTTAATATCAAGAGATTCTTTATCTTTAGATAAAACTTCAAAAACTATTTTACCGTCGTCAATTTTTACAAAAGCATCCTTAAAAGATATATTTTTAAAATCTATTTTTGCATTAATTGTTATGTCATTTGTGTTTGAATATCCCAAAGTATATTTTTGATTTTTATTTATCTTAATTGAGCTTTCTTCTTTATTTAAATCAATTCTAATTTTTGGTCCGGCAAGATCAACTAGTATTCCAATATACTTATTTTTAGATTTAGATTCTTTTCTAATGATTTTAACAGTATTTTCAAAATCAACATCATTTTTAAAATGGCTCATATTTATTCTGAAAACATCTACTCCTTCATCTATTAATTCTGTAATTATTGACGGAGATTTTGAAATTGGACCTAAGGTAGCAATTGTTTTTGTTTTGATAAATGACATAAAATTTTTTTTCTAATTTGTTAACTTATAAATACTACCAACTGTAGTCTACTAAAATTAATTCACCTTCATTGGTTTCTCCAAATAAAGATAAATAAAATTTTTTCTTTTTTATACTTTCTAATTTTAATATAAAAATGAAGTATTTCATGCATAAATTTACGTAGTTACATAATGATAAAATATAAATGTTTTATTTTTGATTCTTATATTGAAAATTTGTATTGAAAGGACAATGATTATATGGCAATTGAACTAAAAAATTTAGTAATGAATGATAGACAAATCTGTGATTTGGAATTATTACTAAGTGGTGCATTCCATCCCCTTAATAGCTTTATGGATGAATTAAATTATAATTCAGTCTTAAATAATATGCGTTTATCTTCTGGAGAGCTATGGCCAATTCCAATAACTTTAGATGTCACTAAAGAAGAAAAAAAATCACTAAATCTTAAATTAAATTCTAAAGTTGCTTTAAGAGATAAAGAAGGTTTTCTAGTTGCAACTTTAAAAATATCTAGTATTTGGGAAATTGATAAACATAGAGAAGCAAAATTAGTTTATAATACTACTGATAAAAATCATCCCGGATTAAATTATTTATTCAATCATGTAGGAGAATATTATATTGGTGGAGATTTAGAATTAAATGAATTACCAAAACATTATGACTATCAACTTTTCAGACATTCACCCTCAGAATTAAAAAAACAGTTTAAAAAATTAGGATGGGATAAAGTAGTTGCATTTCAAACAAGAAATCCCATGCATAGAGCTCACAAAGAAATTTCTTTTACAGCAGCTAAAGAAAATGGGGCAAATCTATTATTACACCCTGTTGTGGGACCAACAAAGCCAGGAGATATCGACCATTATACAAGAGTTAGATGTTATCAAAGAATTCTAAAATATTTCCCAATAGGAACTACTATGTTAAGCCTGCTACCTTTAGCACTGCGAATGGCTGGCCCTAGAGAAGCACTCCGGCATGCTC
>PANV01000012.1 GCA_002707765.1 Fidelibacterota bacterium | reverse complement strand
CAAGATATTGAACACGATAGCGGGCCTAATGATTTTATTTTTACATTAGGATATGCAGGATGGGGTAAAAATCAATTACAAGATGAGATTAAAAATGGTGATTGGCTTATCATTCCAGTGCCTGAAGATACTGAGAGTATTTTTGATAATAAAAATGATGATGAGTGGGATATTTATTCTTCTTTACTTGGAATGAGTTTGAATGATTTGACTGGTAAACCAGGGGAAGCTTAAATTTTTTTTGATTTTTAAATATGTAATATTTGATAAAGTATTTATTAAAATAAAAACTGGAGTTTTAAATGAAAAACAACCTATTTATATTAATTTTTTTAACATTTTCTTTTGCAGTAGAACATAAATTATTAGAAGAAAATCTACCTATTGAAGATTCAAGAATAGCCTTTGGAACACCTGTTGAATCTATTAATGAATATCCATTTAATGCTGCCATAGGTATACAGTGGTTAACTAGCCAATGGGATGCGTATACTTTTTGTAGTGCGTCATTAATTGATGAAGAATGGTTAATCACTGCAGCACATTGTCTTGAAGATTATCAAGATTATGGTGTTAGTAATATTGATGGTAATTTATCTTATGAAGAGGGTTTCCCCCCAGTTGCTGTTATGGGCACAATAGATGCTCATTTTGGTAATGAAACAACACGTACAGTGAAACAAATTTTAGAAATAATTATACATCCTTTATATGAACCATACCCTAACCTCCAAAATGATATTGCTCTTCTTAGAATTGAACCAGTTGAATTTAATGAAGCGATTCAACCAATTTCACTTTCAAGTACCATACCAGAAGGCCTTGACTTGTTAAAAGTTACTGGATATGGCTATACAGAAACCGGTAATTTTGGATCGCTAGTAGTGGCTAATATGTCAACATCACCAATTGGTGATGAATATTGGACACCTGAATCAGATTTAATAATTGCTAGCGGACAACCAATAAATAACTTTAATAATCAAGGAACTTGCCAAGGTGATAGTGGTGGACCACTTTTTAAAATTGAAGCTGATTGTGGCTCATGTTTAAATGATTATACATCAGCTACTGCTGGTGATTTTGCATGTTGTGACCAAGCATGGTTTGAATTTGGTGTAAATTGTGAAGTTCTAGAAAGTAACCATGGCTTTGATTGTTCTGGCTGTGCATGCCCAGGTGATATCTCTTGTGAAGACCTAGGCTTAGTTACTTGTGATTATGGTGTAGCAGTTCAGCCTTCAGGATACGCTGCAGATGGAACTGGATGTGCAGCTACTGCTGATGATTGTCTTGCTGAAGGTGAATGTCCAGATGGCCAAATTATTGATTGCGATGGAACAGGTGAATGTCATGATGAAAGTTGGATTGGCGATGGATGGTGCGATGATATAACACAGCCATTTGGTGCAGATTTATCATGTTATTATACTAACATAGATGGTTTTTATTATAATGATGGTGGTGACTGTGCTGGAGGTTGTGAATTTGATTATTCATACTTAGGTATTCAAGGCGTATCTAACTGTGATGATGCATTTATTGAATTTGGTTTCACTTGTTCTGAGTTAGAAGAAAATTTCAGTGTTGATTGGAATTGTTCTGGTTGTGCATGTCCTGGAGATGTGCCTTGTGAATTACTAGGCCTAATTACTTGTGAATTTGAGTCTGAAGATGGTACTGGATGCGCTGTTGATTTAGATCAATGTTTAGAATATGGACAGTGCCCTGATGGTCAAGTACATGATTGTGATGGTACAGGTTGCTGGCCACAAATTTGGATAGGTAATGGAGACTGCGATGTTGGAGATAATATTGATTTATCATGTTATGAAGATGAGTTTTATGATTGCCTTTCTTGTGAAGACCAAGGCTTAGTTACTTGTGANNNNGNNTCTGNAGATGGNACTGGATGTGCNGCTANTGNTGANGAATGTCTTGCTGAAGGNNNATGTCCNGATGGNCAANTNNNTGATTGCTNATGGTNNNGGTGANTGTNNNCCNGAANNNTNNATTGGNGATGGNTNNTGNGATGATATAACACAGCAATTTGGTGCAGATTTATCATGTTATGATAATGATGGTGGTGATTGTGGGGTATTATCATCAAATGATAAAATAAGACCAGTTTCATCGAATGACAAAATAAGACAAGTTTCATCAAATACTAGAACAAAATGGTTTAATACATCTAATAATAGAATAAGATCAATTTCATCAAATACTAGAATAAAATCGTTTAATACATCTAATAATAAAATAAAATCAATTTCATCTAATACTAGAATAAAATTGAATACACCTAATAATAATAATTATAGAGATGGCNTTGAATTTAGCCTTGTAGGTGTATCTTCATTTTCTATGTCTGNTTGTGAAGATTATTGGGGANCTGCAGGATTTCAGAATATTTATTATCATTTAGATTGGATAAATTCAATTCTTTCAACAGAATTGGGACCTGANGACTTATATGGTGATATAAATTCTGATAATAGTGTAGATGTTAGCGATGTTGTTATGCTACTNGATATGATTTTTAATGATAANGCACCTGATTCAGCAGACATTAATCAAGATGGAATGATAAACGTTTCTGACATTGTTATGCTTGTAGAAATTATTTTAAGTAATTAGAATTTTAATAAAGCAGGACTAAATTCTATAGGGTTAATCTAAAGTTATCTAGGAGTATCCCTGGAGAATANGTTCCTCCAAAATTTCTTTTACTATATGTCCCAACATCAGGNATTAATTGATCAAAGTTTGTAACTGNATTTAANTCTTTNCCAAAGATNTTATAAATNGTATCATCAAATCTCATGTTTTCAATTGGTGCAATAATTTTTCCATTTTCNACATANAAGCATGCATATCTAGTCATGCCAGTTATTCTACCACCTAATCGATCACTCCAATTCAAATAATGTAAATTCGATAAGTAAACACCTTTATCAATTGATTCTAAAATTTCTTTTTCATCTAAACTACCTAATTCAATTTTTGGTGATCTCAAACTTTCACTNCTATCAGCAAAATTAGAGTTTATACCATACTCTTTTTCAGTTCTGGTACTTACTAAAGTGTTTTCTAATGAGCCACCAGTTATCAAAGGTAATTTTTCAGGAGCAATTTCACCTTCACTNTTAAATCTAGGAACCATTCCATTTGAAAAATCTTCTCTNAAGCTAAANCAAGGAGAAAGTTTAATATTTTCATTCCTCATCTTNANTAAAGCACTATCTTTTTGNTGTANAGAAGATTCNCTTATGCCACCCCAAGAAAGCATCCCTACTATNTCAGATACACCAGCNGGAGCTATATANGCTTTNTAATTTCCAGGNTCAATTTTTATAGATGCTTTATNCATTAANTCTANTTGTTTNTTAGANGAATTAATATAATCTTCATATTTTTTTTGATTCCAATGGGTTCCAGCAAAACAATCTTTTACCATTTTTTTATCTTTATTAATTAATGAATAATCAAGTGAAAAAGTCTCAGTTTCAAACCAATGATGTTGTCCAATAGAGTTTGCAACACCCGTAAAAATATTTCCAGATGCCCAAAGTCCAGTCAAATCAATACCTTGCATAGGTTTTAATAAAATATCGCATGCATCATCTTGTGATAATAAATCTCCTTTAAATGTTTCTTCAGAACATTTTTTAGAAGTTGGGAAAACAATAAAAGGATCTTTAGGTACTTTGATTATATCATCTCTTAAGTTTTTAATAATATTTAATAAAATATTTTTATCTTTTTCAAAAACACCCGTTATTGTTGATGAACAAGAAACTTGTTTTTTATTATTCAATAATTTTATGTTAAACGTAAGATCGTTTACGATTCCAGTTTGTCTAACTTTTGCACCATTAACTCTTATGAATTGACTGTTTTCACCCCAAATACTAGTTTTAAGGATTTCATTTCCTTTTAGATTTTCAAAAAGGGTATTATTAATCTTATTAAAATATTCATTCATATTTAAGCTCCTCCAAATACTTCAATATTTTCAAATAAGCATGTGGGTGATGCATGTCCTACTCTAACGCTTTGATTTGGTTCTCCTTTACCACAATATGGTGTTCCATAAACACCAAAAGTACTCTTGTCACCAACCATCTTTAGGCTATTCCAGAATGGTGTTGAAACTGCTCTGTAATTAGGATTTCTAACAGTTTTAGTTATCTTGCCATTCTCAATTAATTGTCCATATTCACAACCAAATTGAAATTTATTTCTGAAATCATCAATTGACCATGATCTATTTGTTTGCATGAAAATGCCCTTTTCAACAGAATTAATAATTTCATCAAAACTTGAATCACCTGGCTCTAAGTTAAGATTAGCCATTCTATCAATGGGTGCTCTATTCCATGAACATGCTCTGAAATTTGCAACGCCTTGAATATTAGATCTTTCCTGACTTTCTAATCCTCCAAGGCCTTTAAGTAAAATACCATCTTTAACAATGAATTCTTTTTTAGCTTCCATGCCACTATCATCGTATTTATATGATGCAAATTCTTCAGGGATAGATGGATCAAAAGTAATATTCATTTTATCTGATCCATATTTTAATTTTCCAAAATCTTCAGGATTTACAAAACTCCAGCCTGCATAATTTCTTTCATCTCCTAAAATTCTGTCAACCTCTAGTGCATGACCAATACTCTCATGTATTTGTAGTAGCATCTGATCAGAATGAAGTACTAAATCCATTTTATCTGTTGGACATTCTTCTGCTGTTAATAGTTCAACTGCTTCCTTACAAATTGATTCACATCTATTTAAAACTCTATTTTCTTCAAAGACTTCCATTCCAGATTGTTGACATTGGTCTGTATAGGATCTACTTTGGACAATATTACCATCCTGTGCTATTGCTCTGAAACCAGGACCAACATACATGAAATTTTGTTCAAAATCACTTCCATTTGTTGAAACAAATTTCATATTCATATCAACAATTCTAGCCATTGATATTGCAGAAACAATTTTATNTGAATTTTTAAGTTCTTTATTNGATTTCATTAATATATCCATTAACTGTTCCAATTCCATATTTTTNAATTTGTATGGNGATTGATAACTTCCTACGGATTTAGGTCTTACNCTTTCATTAAATGAATNTAAAGAATATTTTGAAGCTTTNAGTGCTTGNTTATGAGCTTTTTCAATAGCAANATTTATAGATTCGTATGAAATATCATTTACAGCATAGTAGCCAAATTGNCCATTTGAAAGAACNTCTGCCATAATACCATGGTCNATNGTTGTNTGNTTAGANCCAGGNTTTAAATCACGNATTAATCGTTGTGTAGAAATTTCTTTTACTTCTCTTAAACCAATCCANTCAGCTTTGATTTTAGTTTTTTGAAGAGCTTTTTTTAAATTTATTTGTTCCATTAAAATTCCGATTTATTGAGAAGTTAAAATTAAGAAATATTACTGAGAAAAATAAATTATAAATCATAAATTATTCTGCATACAATTTGGAGCGTTTATGATTTATTTATCGTTTATTTTGATACTTAATTTTGGAATAGCGGGATTTTTTGATTCAGAAAAAAAAGTTTACAAGACTTTTGACCTAATTGAAACAAATGTTTTATCTGAAAGTAAGCTTGATGATTCAAGATGGTCAGGTGGACCAGGTTTTGAGGAAATTGCAGAATTAATAAGCTGGAAAACAAATATTGATATAAATATTATTGGTGACCCTAATGCTATAAAAGGTGATACACTCAAATTTTTAGCTGGAGATATTTTCCCTAATACTCTAAGAGCATTTGGTAAAGAAACGAGGAGCCAGCTCAATAGTTTAATTGAATCAATGGTTTATGAACCTTTATTAAATTTTGATGCAGAAACATTTAAATTAGAGCCTGTTTTAGCTACCCATTGGAGAGTGTTAGATGATTCAATGACTTTTCTTTTTAGAATCAATCCAGAAGCAAGATTTTCGGATGGTAGAGAAGTAACATCTAGAGATGTTGTAGCTACATATGATATATTAACTGATGAAGGACATGGAGATCCAAATGTTTATACTTATTGGCGTGATAAATTTGAAAGGCCAGTAGCAGAAAGTAAATATATTGTAAGTGTTAAATCAAAGAAAAAAGAATGGAGAAATATTTATAGTTTTTCGAGTTTAGTTATATACCCATCCTATTATTTAGAAAAAATTGATGGGTCTACCTATGTTGAAAAATATCAATTTGAACTCATGCCTGGTTCAGGACCCTATATTTTAAACACTAAAAGAACTACTCAAGAAAATAATGGCTTAGCAGTGCTCGATAGAAGAAGTGATTATTGGGCAGAAAGTCATGTAAGGAATACTGGACTATGGAATTTTGATACAGTTGAATTTATTTTTATTAATGATGAAACTCAAGAAGTAGAAAGATTTTTTGCAGGTGATTATGATACTTATTCTGTGGGTAGAGCTCAGTGGTGGAGTCAAAGATTTGTAGCAGAAGAATATCCTGAAATAGAAAGTGGTTTAATTCAGAGAAAAAAATATATAAATTTTGCTCCAGCAGGAGTTGGTGGAATTGCATTTAATACATTAGAAGAACCTTTTTCAGATATAAAAGTTAGAGAAGCTTTTTGTCATTTATGGGATGTTGAAAAATTAATGGATAAATTATTCTTCAATGAGTATGTTAGAAAAAATTCTTATTTTCCTCGAAGTAAATATGAACATCCAGATAATCCTATTCAAGATTATAATCCTGATTATGCCCTCGAGCTTTTAGAAGAAGCAGGTTGGACAAAAAAAGAAGGAGACTCATGGCTAACAAATGAAACAGGTGAAATTTTTGAAATTAAAGAGTTCCATATTTATCAAGGATGGGATAGAATTTTAAATTATTTTGTTCAAGATTTAGAAAGTATAGGTATAAAATTAAATCTTGTTGTCATTCAAAATCCTTTTGAGATGGCTATGAATAGGAAATTTAAATTATATAATGGTGGATGGGTTGGTTCTCTGTTACCTAGTCCAGAAGGAATGCTTCATTCAAAGTATTCCGAAAAATTAGATGTCACAAATATTACAGGTATGGCAAATCCTAAAATAGATAAATTAATCGAAGAATATAACTTAAATTGGAATATGGAAGAAAGAATTGGAATTCTTCAAAATTTAGATAGTTTAGCTACTAGAGAATATCATTGGATTTTTAGTTGGACTGCTCCATATGGTTATAGATGCTTAAATTGGGATAAGTTTGGTATACCTGACAACGGTGTTGGATATGCCGGTGGATGGCTCGCACCTATTAGTATGTGGTGGATTGATCCTGATAAGAAAGAAAGACTTAAAGATGCAATTAAAAGTGGTAATAAAATACCTATTGAACCTGAAGTAGTAGATTATTGGAATAATTTAAACAAAAAATAATTTTATGTTTGAGTACACAATAAGAAGAATTTTATTAATGATTCCAACCGGGATTGGAATTACCTTAATGGTTTTTTGTATTCTTCAATTAGCACCTGATGGTCCTTTTGAAAGAGCAGTAAGACAAATAAAGCAAGCCAATATAGGAGCAGGTGAAGTATCAATGGCATCATCAGATATTTCTGGTGATAGCTCTGAACTAACTCCTGAATTACTTGAGAAACTAAGAATGCAATACGGTTTAGATAAACCTATTCTAGTTCGGTATTTAATATGGCTAGGTCTATACCCAAAGGAATCAAAAAGTAAAATAATAAAAATAAATAAATCCTTCCGTGAATCTGTTGATGTTTTAAAATTTGATACTTATAAAGAATATTTACTTCAAAAATATGTTAAAGTGGTTAAAAATGAAAAAAATGAATTAGTCGTTATTGAAACCGGTGTTGGTTTAGAATTTGATGTTCCAGAAGTTGAAAATCCTGAATTAAAGGATAATTTCGATGTTGAGAAATACTCTACTTTTAAAGAATTCTATGAAGAATTACCATCAAATGAGAATATTATTAAAACTTGGTATATGTCTGATTGGATAATTAAAAAAATTGACAGTGATAAAAATTTAGTTACATTGGTAAAAAAAGAATTTAAAGGTATTTTACAAGGATATTTAGGTTATTCCGAAAAGAAGGGTAAAAATGTGAGCACTCTTATAGGAGAGAGGCTACATATTTCATTATTTTTTGGATTAACAGGTCTAATATTAGGTTATTCTGTTTGTATACCTTTAGGTATATGGAAAGCAATTAAAAATGGAAGTCGATTCGATGTTTCAACAAGTATTGCTGTTTTTGCTGGTTATTCAATTCCAGGATATATTTTAGGTATTGTACTTTTGGTTTATTTTGGAGGTGATTATTTTCCACTGCATGGATGGAGATCTTCAAATTTTAATGAACTTACATTCTTTGGAAAAGTAAAAGATCAGCTGCACCATGCATTTTTACCAATGCTTTGTTATATGATAGGCTCATTTGCTACATTAACAGTTTTAATGAAAAATTCTTTATTAGAAAATTTAAGCCAAGATTATGTTAGAACTGCATTTGCTAAAGGTTTATCAGAAAGAAGGGTAATTTTTAAACATGCAGTAAGAAATTCATTGATCCCGCTTGCAACTGGAATAGGTGGTATAATAAGCGTATTTCTTGCAGGTTCATATCTAATTGAAAAAACTTTTGGTATTGATGGATTAGGACTACTTGGATATAGTGCATTAATTGATAGAGATTATGATATTATTATGGGAACACTTGTTATAAGTGTTTTTATGACATTAGTAGGTAATTTAATTTCGGATTTAACTTACGCTCTTGTTGATCCTAGAATAAGGTTTAAATAATGAATCAAAATATTAATAAATCAGATTCCATACTTAAGAAAAGATTAAGAAAATTTAAGACAATTAAGAGAGCTTATTATTCATTGATAATTCTATTTTCTGCTTATATTTTTTCCTTATCAGCTACTTTTTTTGTAAATAGTACAGCTTTAATGGTTAAGTACACAAATAACGTATATGATTTAGGTGAAGAATTTGTTGATTTGAATAATAATAAAGTTTGGGATGAAGGAGAAAGTCATGTTGATAAACCCCAATATTATTACCCATTATTTAAAAAAATATATAAAAACTTAGACTATGAAGCTTCATTTTTTGGTCAAGAATTTATTAAAGGTAAAAAAAGATTTGGTAAGCCTCACTATAGAATTTTAAAACAACAATTAAAAAATAAAAATAATGGTGATTATGTTATTATGCCTCTATATCCATTTGATCCATATGAGGAAGTTTTAACAGAATTAGATGAAGATTATACTGATAGTAATAATAATGGAATTTGGGATATTGGAGAACCATTAATCGATAATAATAATAATGGTTTAAGAGATGAATATAGGCCGCCAACCGTTCCGGATAGATATCATATAATGGGAACAGATAGTCAAGGAAGAGATGTTTTAGCGAGAGCAATATATGGATTTAGAATTTCTATTTCTTTCGCTCTTATAGTTGCAACATTTTCTTATTTGATTGGAATCTCAGTTGGTGCAACTTTAGGATATTTTGGAGGTAGATTGGATTTATATGGATTGAGATTAATTGAAATATATGCTTCTATTCCATTTTTGTTCACAATCATGATTTTATCTACATTTATTAGACCATCATTAATGTTATTATCTCTTTTATTAATAATTTTTGGATGGGTAGGAATTACATATTATGTCAGGGGAGAGTTTTATAGAGAAAAATCAAAAGATTACGTCTCAGCTGCTGTTGCTATGGGACAGAGTCATTGGAATGTAATGTTTAAGCATATTTTACCAAATGCATTAACACCTGTTGTAACTTATGCTCCTTTTGCATTAATTGGGAATATATCTGCATTAGTTTCACTTGATTATTTAGGTTTTGGTTTACAGCCACCTACTCCAAGTTGGGGAGAGTTGATAAATCAAGCTGCTGGCAATTTACAAAATTGGCACTTGGTTGTTTTCCCTTTGATTTTTCTTGCAGTCACATTATTCCTAATAACTCTAATTAGTGAAGGAGTTAGAGCTGCCTTTGATCCTAAAATTCACTCAAGACTTAGATAAAATGAAAAAAGAAAAACTAATAGAAATAAAAGATTTAAAAACATATTTTCATACTGAAGCTGGTACTGCTAAAGCAGTTGATGGTGTATCCTTTGATATTTATAAAGGGGAAGTTTTAGGAATTGTAGGAGAATCTGGTTCTGGTAAATCAGTAACTTCACTTTCTATAAATAGATTGATACCGTCGCCTCCAGGAGAAATAGTTAGCGGCAAGGTTATGTATAAGGGAATTAACTTATTGGATTTGTCATATAGTGAAATGAGAAATTATAGAGGCAAAGATATTGCAATGATTTTTCAAGAACCAATGACATCTTTGAATCCGGTTTTAACAATAAAAACTCAAATGAACGAAATATTAATAAGACATTATAATATGACTGATGAAGAAGCTACCACGAAGAGTATTGAACTGTTGGATGCAGTTGGAATTCCAAACCCAGAAGATAGAATGAATGAATATCCGCATCAATTTTCAGGAGGTATGAGACAGAGGGTAATGATTGCAATGGCTTTACAATGTAATCCATCTCTTTTAATTGCTGATGAACCGACTACTGCGTTAGATGTAACAATTCAAGCTCAAATTCTAGATTTGATGATGGACTTAAAAGACAAAAGGGATGATTCTGCAATTTTATTAATTACTCATGATTTGGCCGTCGTTGCGGAAACCTGTGATAGGGTTATAGTAATGTATGGTGGTAAAATTCAAGAGATAGCAGAAATTAATGAATTATTCAATAATCCTTTACATCCTTACACTAAGGCATTAATGGATTCAATGCCAAAAATGGAATCTAAACAAAAACGTCTCAAAGCACTAAAAGGAATGGTTCCGTCATTATTAGAAATGGGTGATGGATGTAAATTTTGGGGTAGATTTGAACCTTCTGAGTGTGCTTGTGGAGGTACAAATATAGAACCTGAATTATTTGAAGTAAAACCAGGTCATTTTGTTAGATGTAATCCTAAAATCTTAAAAAATAAAAATGCCAAAAAATAAAATTTTAAAAATTAAAAATTTAAATGTTGAGTTTCCAATTTTTGGAGGTATTTTCCAGAAAGAAGTATCTGCAGTACATGCTGTTAAAAATTTCGATTTAGAAGTGGATAAAGGTAAAACTATAGGTATCGTTGGAGAATCTGGCTCTGGAAAATCTACTTTGGGTAAAGCAATTTTAAATGTTTTAAAACTAACTGCCCCTGATGTAAGAGTTAATGGTGAAATCATGTTTAAATATAAAAATAAGTTTTTGAATATATTAAATCAAGATGCAGAAAAAACATTAGAAATTAGACCTTATATTCAGATGATTTTTCAAGATCCTTTTTCATCTTTAAACCCAAGAATGTTAGTTAAAAATATAATTCAGGAACCATTAGACATACATACCAATATGACTATTAAAGAAAAAGATGAAAAAGTATTTTGGCTTTTAGATAAAGTAGGTTTATCAAAAGAACAGGCATTTAGATATCCTCATGAGTTTTCTGGAGGTCAAAGACAAAGAATTGGTATTGCAAGATCTTTAGCAACAGAACCTAAAATTATCATTGCAGATGAACCAGTTTCAGCTCTTGATGTATCTATTCAAGCTCAGGTAATAAACTTAATGATGGATTTACAAGAGGAATTTGATTTAACAATTTTATTTATTGCTCATGACCTATCTGTTGTGAAACATATTTCTGAAGAAGTTGCTGTTATGTATCATGGTAATTTGGTTGAATTTAATAACATTAATGAGATTTTTAAGAACCCGCAACATGATTATACTAAAAGTCTTTTAAATGCAATACCTATACCAAACCCTAAAGGTAGAGAAGAAAGAAAGAAAAAAAGAAAACTAAATACAGATTAATTTAAAATATGAATAAAAGAACATATTTTTTTTTGTTTTATATAATATTAATATTTATTTTTTCTACGTGCGCTTCGATTTCTCCTCCCAGTGGAGGTCCAAAAGATTTATCTCCTCCAATTCTTTTAAGTAATAAAATTTATCCAAAATCAACTTTAAATATTGAACCTTATCAAAAAATAATTTTGCCGTTTAATGAAAGGCTATATCCATCAACTGCTATAAGTGCCATAAGTATTGAGCCTGAAATAAATATATTAATTAAGATTAAAAATAATAATGTAGAAATCAGACCCAAAAAAGAATGGCCAAAACAATTTAAAATATCTATAAACAGAACTTTAACTGATTATAGTAGAAATAGTTTAAAAAACCCTATTCAAATTCCTTTTTCAAGAGAAAATTCAATTGCTTTTAATGATATAAAAGGTTCACTATTTAATTTTGATACATTAAATTTTTACCATATTTATTTATTAGATGAAAATTTATCAATAATTTCAAAAACAGAATCCAATATAAATGGAAAATTTAATTTTTTAATACAAGATGATGACTATTCTAATAATATAATTCTTGCAATAGAAAAACAATCTTCTGAAAATTTCAATGAAGAAATTAGATTTAAAAATTATGGTTTATCCAATCAGCCAATTAATTTTGATAATAATTCCATTTATATTTCAGAACCTTTAAGATTTTTTGATATAAATAATATTACTTTAATAAATAAAAATTATGGAGAGATAATTTTAACTAATGGTGAAAAATATTTTTTAATCTTAAATGAACCATTTTTTAAAAAGTTATGTTTTGATAAAGATAATTATATTTTTAAAAATTATGATTTTAAAGATTCATTAGAAATTAATTTAAAATTATCAAATCAAGTAGAGGAATATGATATTTCTAACTCTTTTAAATTATTAGAATCAGTAATTGATACTTTACCTCCTTCAATAATTGATAAAAAAAATATTAATAATAATTTTTTTCTACAATTTAGTGAACCTATTTATATAGATTCTTTATCTATCCATTCTATACAATGAACGAAGATTCATTAAAGTTTAATTTAAATTATAATTATGAAAATCCGAGTTTAATTTCCTTAAGAACATTAGTTAATAATTCTATATATATTGAATGTGATAAAATTAAGGACTTAAATGATAATTTTTTATGCAAAGATATTATCCTATTAAAAACTGAAGATAAACAAAGTAACTTAGAAAATCAGAATTTTGGAAAATTATCTGGTACTATAGATTATAATGGTAAATATGATTTAATCGTAAAAGCAATAAATATAAATAATAAAAAAACTTACACTGATTTAATTTCTAATAATAATTTTGTATTTAGTAAATTAGAACCTGGATATTATAAAGTTTGGGTGTATGAAAATATAAATTTAGTTAGCGAAGATTATTTTTCAGGAACTTTAGATCCTTTAAAAAAAGCAGCAAAATTTTCTGAATATAAAGAAATTGTTTACATCAGATCAAATTGGTCTAACTCAATTTTAATAAATTTTTAAGTAGAATTATGAATGCAAAAAAAAATATGATTATTTTGTCAGGTGGTTTTGATCCTATTCATAAAGGTCATATTAGAATGTTTAAGGAAGCAAGTTTGAATGGGATGGTAGTAGCAGGGTTAAACTCAGATGAATGGTTGATTCGTAAAAAAGGTAAATTTTTTATGCCTTTTGTTGAAAGAAAAGAAATTTTAGAGTCTATTAAATATATTGATTTAGTAAAAAGTTTTGATGATAGTGACGATACTGCATGTAAATTGATTCATAAAATTGATATTGAGTTTTCTGATAAATATAATATTTTTTTTGGTAATGGTGGTGATAGGACAAACCAGACTACCCCTGAGATAAAATTTTGTAATGATAACAATATAGATTTAATTTGGGGACTAGGTGGAGGAAAAATCCAATCATCATCTGATTTACTGAAAAATTGGCATAAATAAATTTATTGATATTTTATAAAATCGTGTAAATTACTTGGTCGTTTTAAAAAAGTATATTCCGGCATAGCTCAGTTGGTTAGAGCAGTGGACTGTTAATCCACGTGTCCCTGGTTCGAGTCCAGGTGCCGGAGCGGTTAGAAAACCCCTCATTGTAGAGGGGTTTTTTTATTTAATATTTTTTATAAAAAAATTGGAGACTAAAAGCCTCTTTCTCAAACCTTTTATGTTTTGTATATTAAAATGCTATTATAAATAAAATAATTAAAATTTATCAGATGGAAAAAGTAGTATCATACCTTACATTTTTTGAATTTATAAAACAAAATCAAATTGTTTTATTCTCAATTTTAATTTTTTTATCATATCTATTAGCCTCAATAATAGATAGAGTTTTCATTTACATTTTAAAAAAAATAGCTTTAAAAACTAAAAATGATACTGATGATCAACTAATTGAAACCATTCATCCTGCTGTATATAAAACCATACTTTATTTAGGTTTCTATTTTGCGTTTAAAACAATAACTCTTCCACAAGATTTAGATTTTATTGTAAAAGGTTTAATAAAGTCTATAATCGTGGTTTACTGGTCTTTAGCAATTTTTAGATCTTTTCTAGTTATAATAAATTGGGCTTCAAAAAAAGATGACGATAGTAAGTTTATAAAAAAGAAAACAATACCTTTATTTGATAATCTAGGTAAAATAATAATTTTTTTATTTTCAGTTTATTTTGTTATGCTTTGTTGGGGAATTAATGTTACAGCATGGATTGCATCAGCAGGTATTATAAGTGTTGTACTTGGATTTGCTGCAAAAGATACATTGGGTAATTTATTTGCAGGCATTTTCATTATGGCAGATAGTCCATATAAGGAAGGTGATTATATAAATTTAGATTCAGGTGAAAGAGGTTATGTTAGAGATATTGGAATTAGAAGTACTCGAATACAAACTAGAGACGATATAGAAATAACTATACCTAACTCAGTTATAGCAAATTCTAAAATTATTAATGAAAGTGGAGGCACTCATGAAAAAGAAAGAATTAGAATTACTGTTGAAGTTGCTTATGGTACTGAAGTTGATAGAGTAAAAAATATAATGAATGAAATTGCTATATCATCAGAAAATGTATGTAAAAAGCCACATCCGAGAGTAAGGTTTAGAGAGTTTGCTGCATCAGGTTTAAAATTCCAGTTACTAGCATGGATTGAAAAGCCTGAATTTAGAGGAAGAGTGATAGATGAACTTTCAACTTTAATTTATAATGCTTTTAATGAAAATGGAATTGAAATTCCATTTCCACAACGAACTATTCATATAAAAAAAACTGATTTTTTATCTGATAAATAGATGTTAGAAAAAATATTTATTGATAAAAATATTAGTTTAGCTCAAACAATGCCATCTTATTTTTATTTGAAATCAGAATATTATGATTTATCAATAGAAAAAATATTTAATAATAGCTGGCAATTCATTACAGATATTAATTCTTTAAAGTCAAAAATTTATCCATTTACCTTACTTAATCATTCATTAAACGAACCTTTGATTTTAACTAAAATTGATGATGAGTTTCTTTGTTTAAGTAATGTCTGTCCTCACAGAGGAAGTTTGTTGTGTCAAAATGAAACCAATGCTAGAAATATAAGATGTCAATATCATGGCAGAGTATTTGACTTAAAAGGTCGAATGTTATCTGCCCCTGGATTTAATAATGTTGAAAATTTTCCTTTAAAATCTGATAATTTGACTCAAATACCATTAAAAAAATTGAAAAATTTTATTTTTATATCATTAAATCCAAAAATCGATATTTCAGAGATAACTAAAGATATAAATGATAGATTAGGTTGGTATCCATTTAATCAGTTAAATTTTGATAACTCTGCCTCAAATGAATATATCATTGATGCACATTGGTCATTATATTGTGAAAATTATTTAGAAGGTTTTCATGTATCTTTTGTGCATAAAGGACTTAATGATGATATTGAACTAGGTACCTATAAAACAAAAACTTTAGAAAATGGAGTACTGCAATATACATTATCAAAAACAAAAAAAGAAGCTCTTAAGATTCCTAATGGTTTTTTAAATAGTAATGAGGATATTTATGCATACTATTATTGGATTTTCCCTAATATAATGTTGAATTTCTATAATTGGGGTATTTCAGTGAATATAATTGAACCAATAAATAAAGAAAGAACAAAAATAAGATTTTTATCTTATCCAATAAACGGGAAAAAGCAACCCTCAAACTCTGGTGCTAGTTTGGATAAAGTTGAAAAAGAAGATCAAGATATTGTATTAAGCGTTCAAAAAGGTATTAAATCTAAATTCTATAATAGAGGAAGATATTCATTACAACATGAGATTGGTGTCCATCATTTTCATAGATTAATATGCAAGGCAATAAATTAAATATTTTATATGTTGAACCATTTTATTCAGGTTCACACAAAAAATGGATTGATGATTATTCAAAATTTTCAAATCATAACATAGAAATTCTCTCTTTACCTGGTAAAAAATGGAAATGGCGTATGCATGGAGGTGCAATTTCTTTAGCTGAAAAATATAATAATAAGAATAGCGTATTTGATATTGTACTATGTTCTGATATGTTAAACCTGCCAGTTTTTAAATCTCTTTGTGAGGATAATTTAGCACAATCAAAAGTTATAATGTATTTTCATGAAAATCAGTTATCATATCCATGGTCACCAAATGATAAAGATTTAAAATTGGATAGAGATTTAAATTACTATTATATTAATTATACCTCATCTTTAATAAGTAATCATAATTATTTTAACTCCCAATACCATTTAGATAGTTACATTGATGGATTAAGAAAATATTTAAAAAAAATGCCAGATTTTAGAAATTTAGAATCCATAGATATAATTAAAAAAAAATCGTCAGTATTACCTATAGGGTGCAATTTAATTAAAAATATTTTAAAGAAAATTGAACATCCCGTAATTCTTTGGAATCATAGATGGGAGTATGATAAAAATCCTAAATTATTTTTTGAAACATTATTTGAATTAAATGATTTGAAAATAGATTTTAGTTTAATTGTCCTTGGAGAAAATTATAGTGAATACCCAAAAATATTTGATACTGCTAAAGATAGATTAAAACATAAAATTATTCATTTTGGATATTGTGAAAATTATACTGAATACTTAGGATATTTAAAAATGTCTAATATTCTTCCAGTCACTTCACATCAAGATTTTTTTGGAATAAGTATTGTTGAAGCAGTTTCATATGGATGCTATCCAATATTACCCAAAAGATTAACTTATCCAGATTTATTTAATTACAAAAAAAATAAATTTCTATTTTATAATTCTGATTTAGAGTTAAAAGATAAATTAGTATCAGTGATAAAAAATATTAAAAATTATACTTCTACAATTAAAGAAGTAAGTCAAAAAACTTTTGATAAATTTAATTGGGAAAATATATCAAAAAAATATGACTATACTTTTGAAAAACAGAGGAGAAACTCAATTTAATCTCTACATTAAGTTGATTTATCGATCAAAAGATTCCATCTCCTCTGGCGATGTCTATAAAAACACTTTGCAAAGATACAAACAAAAGATGTGAGGAATCCTGCTTCGATATCAATTCGGTCAGTGTATTTGGTCAAGTCATTTTCTTTTTGAACGATTAGGTCATGATTCCATATTTGTATGAGGTCATTACTTTCTTGACTTCGTAGTATCTTGTCGATGTGGTCAATTTTTTCTATTTTTAAACTATGAATTCCACCCATTGGAATAATTCCAAAAATCTTGAAACGAACTCTATAAACTACTCCCTCTATCCAGTCTTCCGACAGAGGATCCAACCAATCAAAAGAAACAAAACCCTGTGTGATGAAATTCAAGGTCGATGGTTTTTGAATTAGTCTCCAAAAATCTTCTGGGTCATATTCGTAATATGAACTAACTGTAACTGTCTTCATGTAACAAATTTATTCGACTATGATTGATTAGTTTTACTTGGTAATGGGTTAATCATTATTAATTAATTTCAAATGCTTCGTATCTAGCATTACCATTGCTAATAATTCTTAGCATGATTGCATCACCTGAATTATATTTTTCAATAATGGAATTATAATCATCAACAGAGTTTATGATTGTACTACCTATCTCTGTTATAATATCACCCGTCCTTATATTTTTTTCATATGCATTAGATGATTTGTCAATTGATGTAATAACTATTCCATCACCTTTATCATTAGATTTGACTTTTAAACCAAGCAGGTCAAAACTATTTGATCTTGAACCTGAGAAAATATTTACTACTTCATCTTGGTCTGGTCTTAGGCCTAAGGTAACAGTAATATTTTTTATATATCCATCTCGAATTATACCAAAATTTATTACATCGCCTGGTTTTGCATTTGAAACGTTATTTCTTAGTTCATTTACGTTTTGAACTTCTATTCCGTTCATTGATGTAATAATATCTTTTTCTTTTAAGCCCGATAAATCAGCAGGACTATCTTTAGATACAAAAGATATAAGCACACCTTTTTTAGAATCTAGTTTAAGAGCTTTCATCATATCTTCATCAATTGCTCCAATAGTTACACCTAAAAACCCTCTTCTAACTTTCCCACCATCAATTAAATCTTCCACAACTCTCATAACTTGATTAATTGGCACAGCAAAGCCTACACCTGCATTTGATCTTGAAAAGCCATCGGTAGCTATTGCTGTATTTATTCCAATTAATTCTCCATACAAATTAAAAAGGCCACCTCCTGAATTTCCTGGATTAATTGCTGCATCATGTTGGATAAAATTTTCAAAATTTAATCTTGAGATTACATCACTTCTACCTGTCGCACTTACAATACCTGCAGTTACTGTATGATTTAAATGAAGACCAAATGGACTTCCGATTGCTACTATCCATTCACCAATTTGGAAATTTGTTGAATTTCCTGGGTTGGCTTCTTGAAGATTATCAGTTTCTATTTGAATAACAGCAATATCAGATAGCGGATCTGTAGCAACAATTGTTGCATCAATTTCTCTTTTATCAAATAATACAACTTTTACTTCTTCAGCGCCTTCAATAACATGATTATTAGTA
>PANV01000011.1 GCA_002707765.1 Fidelibacterota bacterium | reverse complement strand
AAACCTACAGGTGCAGTTGTTGGACAACAACCTTTTGGTGGTTCTAGAGCATCTGGCACTAATGATAAGGCTGGTGCTCCAGCTAATTTGTTAAGATGGACATCTCAAAGAACCATAAAGCAAACTTTTAATACTCCAACAAATTATAGATATCCATTTATGGAAAAAAAATAGATGAAATATAAAGTTAATTCAGAGGATGGACCATTAAGATTTGTAATTACTCATACACCAGGAATTGAACATGATTACGTTACTCCTGAAAATCTAAATGAAAATAATGATAGCTACTTACTATTTGATGATCTGATTCAAACAGATAAAGCTAGAGATGAACATCGACAACTTTATAATATTTTGCATCACTTCACTGATGGAAATTGTTTTGAATTTTTAGATCTTTTAAAAGTTGTAATATCAGATAAACAAAATAAAGAAAAATTAATAACTGATTGCATCAAACTTGAAGAAGATTTATATGATTCAAAAATTGAGCGTAACATATTAATTACTCTGACACCAGATGATCTAATTAAAGTTTTACTGACTGGATATAATAACAACAAAAAAATTTTTAAAAATCCTATTCCAAATTTAATTTTTACCCGAGATATAGCTGTATGCATAGGAAATACTCTTTTAATTACATGGAGCAAAAAAGATGTGAGAAAGAGAGAAAATATTTTAGCTAAACATGTTTTTGAAAATCATATTTTTTTCAAATCAATGAGAGTCTTTGATTTTCATCAAAATTTTCCTGATTTAACAATAGAAGGAGGAGATATTTTGATTTTTGATGAATCGAGGGTTTGTATTGGAATTAGCGAAAGAACACCACTAGAATCTATAAAAAAATTAATAAAATTGTTTTATGAAGAAAATTTTTCAACAATCTTTGCTATAGATCTACCAAAAAAAAGAGCTCTTATGCATTTAGATACAATTTTTACTAAAATCAATACTGATGAAGCGCTAATCTTTCCTCCTATACTTGAAGAAAAATACTTAAATAAACTCAATACGATTTTTAAATTTTCGGATGGTAAATTTGAGCCAAAAAAAATATCAAAAAATATTTTAGATGTACTTTCAGATAGCGGCTTATCAATGAATTTTATAAAATGTGGCTCAAATGATATAATCGATCAGCTTAGGGAACAATGGACAGATGGAGCAAACGCATTTGCACTATCTCCTGGTAAAATCATTGGATATGACTGTAATAAAAGAACGATTGAAGAACTAAAAAAAGCCGGCTATATTGAAATAGATTCATTTGAATATATCAATAATTATAAAAAATATAATTTATCTAAGAAAAAAATAATCATTACATTTAATGGTTCAGAACTATCTAGAGGCAGAGGTGGTCCGAGATGTTTGACTCTGCCATTATTCAGGTTAGAAAAATGAAAAAAACTGTAATCATAGCTCTTGGAGGAAATGCAATATCTCCTAAAAATGAATCTGGAACTATAGAACAACAATTTAAGCACACTAGAGAAAGCTTAAAAGCAGTGATGCATTTTGTCAGACTAAATTATAATATATGTATCACTCATGGTAATGGACCTCAAGTAGGTGCAGAGTTATCTAAAAATGAATTGTCAATGAACATTATTCCCCCACTTCCACTTAATGTTTTAGTAGCTAATACTCAAGGAGCAATTGGATATATGATTCAACAATCTCTTCAGAATGCTTTATACATGGAAAAAACAAATAGAGAAGTTGTAACTTTTGTATCTCAAATGAAAATAGATAAAGATGATATTTCGTTGAAAAATCCTTCAAAATTCATAGGTAAAGTTTTTTCCGAAAAAGAAGCTTTTGATCTATCAAAGAAATATGGTTGGACTATAAAAGAGCAAGAAACAGGTCAATGGCGAAGAGTTGTTCCATCACCTAATCCATTATATATTTTTAATGGAAAATCTATAAAACATTTGGTTGATTTTGGAACGATTGTAATTGCTGGTGGCGGTGGAGGAATTCCATCCTACAATACTGAAAATGGTAGTCTTAAAGGAATTGATGGAGTAGTAGATAAAGATAAAACTGCAGCTCTTCTTGGAAGAATAATTAGAGCAAATGAATATTTTATTATAACAGATGTTGATAATATTTTTATAAATTATAAAACTGATAAACAGAAAAAAATTAATAAAGCAAATGTTTCTGAGATCAGTCAATGGCTTGAAGAAGGTCAATTTGGTGATGGTTCTATGGAACCAAAAATAAAGTCAGCGCTATATTTTCTTAAGCATCATGGTCAAAAAGTTGTTATTACATCAATTGATAAATTAAGAGAAGCAATTAATGGAAATGCTGGAACACAAATTATAAAGGATTAATCAATGAAAATTCACGAATATCAAGGTAAAAAAATATTATCAAAGTTTAATGTACCTGTTCAAGATGGATTTATTGTCAATAATATTAAAGATGCTGAAAATATTATACATAAAGTACAAAAAACTTTTAATACTGAAGATGTAATTGTTAAAGCACAAATCCATGCTGGTGGAAGAGGAAAAGGTGGTGGTGTAAAATANGCATCTAACTTTANAAAAGCACTTTCNTATACAAAAGATATTCTAGGNATGAATTTAGTAACTCATCAAACTGGNNCAGAAGGAAAACTAGTTAAAAAAGTATTCATAACTGAAGCATATGATATTAANAAAGAATATTACGCNGCAATTACNCTGGATAGAAGTAAAAAAATGGATGTTTTTATGGTTTCNACAGAAGGCGGAGTAAATATTGAAGAAGTTGCAGAAAAAACACCNGAAAAAATTATTAANACCTGNATNCATCCAATGGAATATTTAAGTACTNAGGANGCTGAAAAACTTGCGATAGGATTAAATCTTCGTGATGACTTAAAGAAAGATGCGATAGAAATTTTTAAGAATATGTATAAATGCTACAAGGATATGGATACTACATTATTAGAAATTAATCCCTTAGTAGTCACTGAACAAGAAAAAATAGTCGCATTAGATGCTAAATTTAATTTTGACAGCAATGCTCTTTTTAGACAACAAGATGTATTAAAAATGCAAGATTTAGATGAAGAGGACCCATCTGAATTAGAAGCTAGTCAATTTGATTTAAACTATGTTAAACTAGAGGGTAATGTTGGCTGTATGGTAAATGGAGCTGGATTAGCAATGGCTACAATGGATATCATTAAAATATCTGGTGGTAAACCAGCAAACTTCCTTGATGTAGGTGGAAAAGCTAATGCTGATACTATAAAAAATGGTTTTAAAATAATATTAAAAGATAAAAATGTAAAAGCAGTACTCATAAATATTTTTGGTGGTATAGTTAGATGTGATAGAGTAGCAAATGGTGTTGTTCAAGCTGTGAACGACTTAAGCTTAAATATCCCTGTTGTTGTTAGGCTAGAAGGTACTAATGCTGAAATTGCTAAAGAAATTTTATCTAATTCAAATATCGAAATTATTCCAGCTAATAATTTGCAAGATGCAGCTAATAAAGTTGTAAATATTGCAATAAAGGAGAAAAATTAATGTCTATAATTGTAAATAAAAAAACTAGAGTATTGGTACAAGGAATTACGGGTTCTGAAGGAACTTTTCATTCTAAACAAATGATTGAATATGGAACCAATATTGTTTCTGGTGTTACTCCAGGTAAAGGAGGTACAAAAGCAGTAGATGGAAAAGTTGATGTTTTTAACAGTGTTCTGGATGCTAAAGAAGCGACTGATGCTAATGCTTCAATAATTTTTGTTCCACCAGCTTATGCAGGATCAGCAATCATAGAATCTGCAGAAGCTGGAATCGATACTATAGTTTGTATAAGCGAAGGAATTCCTACCAGAGATATGATTAAGGCTAAACATATCGTTAATGAAAGAAATATATGTTTAATTGGTCCTAATTGCCCAGGAGTTATTACTGTTGATGAATGTAAGCTTGGAATAATGCCTGGATTTATAACTCAAAAAGGTAACATTGGAGTCATCTCAAAATCAGGCACTTTAACATACGAAGCTATTTATCAATTAGTTCAAAATAATCTTGGCCAAACTACTGCACTGGGAATAGGAGGCGACCCAATTATTGGAACTGATATGAAAGATGCTGTCAAACTATTTGAAGAAGATAAAGAAACCGAGGGAATAGTTATCATTGGAGAAATTGGAGGCACTATGGAAATAGAATCAGCAATGTGGATAAAAGATAATGTATCAAAACCTGTTGTTGGTTTCATTGCTGGCCAAACTGCTCCAGCTGGTAAAAGAATGGGTCATGCTGGTGCAATTATTTCTGGAGGAGATGAAACTGCAAGAGCTAAAATGGACATTATGGAAAAATGTGGTATAAAGGTTTGTGAATCTCCATCAGAAATTGGAAAAAAAATGAAAGAAATTATATAAGGAATAATAATATGAATAATTTAACTTTTGCAATAATTAAGCCTGATGCAGTCAAAAATAATTATACAGGTAAAATCTATGATTATATTTTATCAAAAAATTTCGAAATCTTATCGGCTAAGTTGATAAAAATGACAAAAAAACAGGCCGAAGGATTTTATGAAATTCATAGTGATAAACCTTTTTTTGAGGAATTAACGTCATTTATGTCTTCTGGTAAATGTATGGTTTTAGCATTAAAAAAAAATAATGCCGTATCTGAATGGAGGAAAGTTATAGGCGCAACTAATCCATCTGAAGCAGACGAAGGAACAATTCGTAAACTTTATGCAAATAGTCTTGGTGAAAATGCAGTTCATGGCTCAGATTCAGATAAAAACGCAAAAAAAGAAATTGCTTTTTTCTTTTCTGATTCAGAACTTATATTAAATGTATAAAAAAAAATTAAGTATGAAAATAATTAAAATTATTTGCTCAATGTTTGTCTTGTTGTCTTGTAATGAACAACAAATATGGCAAGAAATTGAGTCAGGTAAAACCATAAAAGTTTTTCCGAAAAAATTTAATATAACTAATTCAAGTAATTATATTTACAAATGGTCAAAACCAATTGGAAAAAATGAATCTAAAATGGATTACAATATCAATCATGATAAATTATTATTTACCCCTATCTCAAATGGTGAATATCGTATAACTCTTGAAATAGAAAACATGATGAAAGAAAAAGTTCATGAAGAAATATTTTTTTTCAATGTTATCAATGAAAAAAAGAATGTATCAGCGAATAAAGTCGTAAATGATAAAAAAAATAAAAATGAAATTATAATTAATAATATTTATACAATTCAAGTTGCATCATGGACATCAAAGGATAAGGCTAAAGAAGATATGTTTGAACTTATTGAACTTGGTTTTGATACATATATTGAAGAGTTTTATGATAGTAAGAATAATATTCAAAGATGGAGAGTTCGAATAGGAAGTTTTAAAAATAAGGAACTTGCCCTTAAAGTTAAAAATAAATTATCTGAATTTAGAGGGGAAGACCCTTGGATAGCATATATCAAATAATTTTTGTTTGTTTTATACAAAATTTTAATAATAAATTAGCGCCTGATATTAACGGAGTTTAAAAAAATATGGCAGTACCAAGAAAAAAACACTCTAAGGCACGTAGTAAAAAAAGAAGATCACAATGGAAACTGAAAGATACTATTTGTATATCTACATGCAAAGAAACTGGCACATCTCATTTAAGACATCGAGCATACAAAGTAGATGGTGTTCTTTATTATAAAGGAAAAATTTTAGCAAAAAATAGCTAATCCATTAAAATGAAAATTGCAATAGATGTAATGAATGGAGATAATTCTCCTTCATCAAACGTAAATGGTGCAATAAGATATCTAATAAAAAATCCCAATGACAAGATTTTTCTAGTTGGTAAGAAATCTACCCTAAATCAAGCAAAAAATATTCTTATATCAAAGAAAATTTCTAATTACGAATTCATTTATGCTGAACAAGAAGTATCAGATGATGATTCAATGACTAGGCTATTTAAACAAAAGCCTGAATCATCTTTAATAAAATGTATCCATTTATTAAAAAATAAAGATGTAGATGCTATTGTAAGTGCAGGAAATACTGCTGCACTACTATCTTCATCCCTAATGATTTTAGGAAAAATAGATGCTATAAAAAGACCTGCATTAGGAGCATTTATTCCAACAGAAAAAGGCGGATTCGTTTTGTGTGATGTTGGTGCAAATTCAAATAATAAACCGATTCATTTATTACAATTTTCTCTAATGGCAAAAGCATATATTAAGTATTTAGAAAATATTAGAAATCCTAGAGTAGCCTTACTTAACATAGGAGCTGAAAAAAATAAAGGTAATAACTTAACAATTGAAACTTATGAACTTTTAGAAAAATACTCAAAAAATTTTATAGGTAATATTGAAGCCAGATATATTTTGGAAAATAAAGCTGATATTGTTATTTGTGACGGTTTTACAGGAAATATTGTTTTGAAGTTGATTGAAGGAACCGTAAATAAAATGATTAAATGGACTAAAAAAAGTATTAATAAGCATTCAGTCTCAAAATTAGCTCAACCCTTACTTTATCCTGTTTTCAAAGATATCAAAAAAAACTTTGACTATGAGGAACATGGTGGTGCTCCATTGCTAGGTGTTAACGGTATTGTAATTAAATGTCATGGCTCATCAAGTGATAAAGCAATTTACAATGGACTTCTTTATGCTAAAAAATGTGTAGAAAATAATTTTATTGAAAAAATTAAAATTTCACTTAATAGTTTAAACCTAGATGATAATGAATATTAAAGAACTTAAAAAAACATTATTTATATTTCCTGGTCAAGGTTCACAATCATTAGGTATGGGAACTAACCTTCTAAATCAATTTCCTAAATTAAAAACTTTTTATGATGTTGGAAGTGAAATCCTAGGGTATGATATTCTTGATGTTATTAAAAATGATGAGAAAAAAATTAACGAAACTTTATACACTCAGCCTGCAATTTTTATTGATAGTATAATTAGAGAATCTTTATTACTTGCAAACAATATTTTTCCAAATGCTGTAGCTGGTCATAGCCTAGGAGAATATTCTGCTTTAGTATCAGCTAATGTAATAGACTTTGAAGATGCCTTAAAAATTATTAAAATACGATCATATGAAATGCAAAATGCAGGTATAGAAAATCCTGGAAAAATGCTCGCACTTATTGGTGCAACTGAAAAACAGGTTAAAAAAATATGTAATAAAGGAAAAATTTTAGTAATTGCCAATTACAATTCATATGACCAAGTAGTTTTATCAGGTGATAAAGACTCAATAGAAAATGCAATAATTAATTGTAGAGAAATCGGTATTAGAAAGGCAATACCTTTAAAAACCTCGGGTGCTTTTCATTCACCACTAATGTCATCTGCAAGTAAAAGAGTAAAAGAAATAATTGATTCAATTAAATTTCACGATGCAACCATACCTATCTATCAAAATACAAATCCAGTAGGTGAAAAGATCGGTGATAAAATTAAACAAAATTTGATTAATCAAATCGAAAATCCTGTACAATGGGTAGATATAATAAATAATATGGAAAAAGATAACAATAGTTTAGATTTCATTGAAGTTGGAAATGGTAAAGTACTAAAAAAACTTAATGATAAAATTCTAAAAAAATCAAAAACTTTAACATTTAATATGATTAACTTTTAGATATGAATTTTTTACAAAATAAAACTGCTATAGTTACAGGTGCATCTAAAGGAATCGGAAAAGCAATTTCATTTGATTTAGCAAAGAATGGTTGTAATTTATTTTTAATAAGTAGAACTGAAAAAGATTTGGAAAAAACCAAAAAAGAAATATTGGAAACCTACAATGTAAAAGTTCATTTTTTTTCTGCAGATATAAAAAATTTTGATGAAGTAAAGGATATATTTGGTAAAATTTTTAATATTGAAAATAAAATTGATATACTTGTTAATAATGCAGGTATAACCAAAGATAGTATATTAGCTAGAATGACTGAAAATGATTGGCAAGAGGTTATAGATATTAACCTTTCAGGATACTTTAATTGCTGTAAACATATTATTAAAAATATGATACGTAATAAATATGGAAGAATAATAAATATTTCATCTATAATTGGTTCAAATGGAAATAGTGGTCAAATAAATTATGCTGCATCAAAAGCAGGCTTAAAAGGTTTAACAAAATCACTATCTAAAGAAGTTGGTGCTAGAAATATTACTGTTAATTCAATTTCTCCTGGTTTTATTGAAACTAATATGACTGAAGAACTTAAAGATTCAAATAAANAAAANTTTCTAAATAATATTTCNTTAAANAGATTTGGTTCTNCAGATGAAGTAGCAAAACTNGTAAGTTTTATTGCATCTGATGATNCATCTTATATTACGGGACAAACAATAACAATTGATGGTGGAATAAATTAAAATTNATAAGGAGANAANANAATGTCAGATAATACATTAAGTAAAGTTGTTGAAATNGTTGTNGATAAGNTAGGTGTAGANGAATCTAAAGTNACTAAAGAAGCAAAATTCATTGATGACCTTGGTGCAGATTCNCTTGATACAGTTGAATTAATAATGGAATTTGAAGATGAATTTGGTCTAGAAATTCCNGATGAAGATGCTGANAAAATTTTATCAGTATCTCAAGCAGTAGATTATATCGAAAATAATAANTNNAAATTGACTAATAAAGTTGTTATAACAGGTATNGGNNTTNTTTCTCCTATTGGTAATNAACTNCAANCATTTACTGATTCTCTNAAATCAGGTATAAATGGTGTNGGTAATATATCTTTATTTGATACCAGNGATTTTAATGTAAATATTGCNGCNGAATCATCGANTAAGACTTGANNATTTTTTTGATAAAAAAGAGNTNAATAGANTTGATAGATTTACAGCNTTTTCNTTAATTGCTAGTAGACAAGCAGTAAAACAAGCCAAACTNANTNATCCNANAGNCGANAANAATATAGGAGTTATNGTTGGNTCAGGTATTGGNGGAATAAATACATTTGAANTTCAACACAAAAGATTACTAAAACACCCAAAAAGAGTNAGNCCTTACTTTATACCATCNATGATTTCNGATATTGCTGCNGGCCAAATNTCAATTGANCATGGNTTTAAAGGTNNTAANTATGGTATTGTTTCAGCATGTGCTACTGGAAGTCATGCAATTGGNGATGCTTACAAACAAATAAAGNATGGGGATGCTGATATAATACTTTGTGGTGGATCTGAAGCCCCCATAACNCCAATGTCAATTGCAGGTTTTTCAAATATGAAAGCATTAACAAAAAATTCTGATATTAATAAAGCTTGCCGACCTTTTGATATTCAAAGAGATGGGTTTGTAATGGGAGANGGTGCAGGAATNATTNTTCTTGAAANTGAACAATCTGCAATTAAAAGAAATATTAAAATTTTAGGTGAAGTTGTAGGTTATGGTGCAACTGCTGATGCATATCACATAACAAGTCCTGNACCTAANGGAATAGGNGCTTCNAANGCAATGGAAATTGCACTAAATGAAAATAATNTTAAAACAACNCAAATTGACTATATAAATGCCCACGGAACTTCNACTCCTTTCAATGATAAAAATGAAACAAAAGCAATTAAAAATACTTTTAAAGATTACTCTAGCAAATTAAGTATTAGTTCAACTAAATCNATGACTGGGCATTTACTTGGAGCNGCAGGAGCAGTTGAAGCCATATGCTGTATTCAAGCGATTAATGAATCTTTCATTCCACCAACTATTAACTTTGAGAATNCTGATCCAGAATGTGACCTAAATTATACTTTTAANAAATCAATAAATAAAAAAGTTAAATATGCCATGTCTAATACTTTTGGATTTGGAGGNCACAATGCATCNTTAATTTTTAAACAATATGAATGAAGTTGAAAAATTTATTGGTTATAAATTTAAAAATAAAAAATTACTTTCTCAGTCTCTCACACATAAATCAGTTAATCCACAAATAAATTACGAAAAATTTGAATTNATTGGAGACNCAATAATAAATTTTTATGTAACTGATTGGNTATACAAAAAATTTAATAATGAAAAAGAAAACAATTTATCTATAAGAAGATCTCAANTAGTTAGTAAAAAAAACTTATCTCATATTTCAAAAAAATTAAATTTATATAAAAGTATTAAAATTGACGATAATATTAATATCTCAGANAGAATACATTGCGATTTATTTGAATCTTTAATTGGAGCAATTTATTTAGATTCAAGNTACAGNGAAGTAAAAAAAATCATGAATTACATTTCATTTTATTTTATTAAAACAAATACAATTTATGATTTTAAAGGNACATTAATTTCTTTATTTAANAAANGAAAGATTAAAGAATTCTNTTTAGATACAATNATTTATAAAANAGATAAGAANNTATATNTATCAAAAATTGAAATGAATGGATTCTATTTTTATGGTTTCGATANAAGNAAGAAAAATGCTGANATGAAATCAGCGCAATTAGCCTANNATTTTTATNAAAAATCTANACTTTAATTTTCTTTATTAAATCTCTACTAAGCACATGATGTATTTTAGACCAAAATCCTAAATTANTTGATTGAAAATCTCTAATTAAATCTTGATTCCATTTAATATATTTTACATCTTTAGATAAAAAAACATCTGCNGTNGCTGGNTNTTCTGTTAAAAANCTTATCTCAGCNATGAAGTCACCTCTTTTTAAACTAGCAATTTGTTTAGATTTAATAGTGACCAAACCTTCTCCATCNAGAATCATAAATAAATTACTTTGTTTTTCACCTTCATTAATAATGTTTTCATCTTTTCCTTTAGAAATTTTNCCTAATTCCCAATATTTCATAAACTCTTTAGTCGTTAAATTATAAAANATATTTTCATAAATATCTTTTATTGCATTTGGNATGACTACAGGTTTTCTTTCATTAATAATTCNATTAATATGNTAAAGATTTACAAANGTAAATACCCCATTCCAAAATAAAACATCAAACCTTTGCTCNAGAGATGAGTATATACCNAATGTAATTTGAGCAGTTGCTAAAATAATTCTTANCCATAAAACATCTTTAACAGATAAAGCAAGAAATGTAAAGATATATCCTANATGTTGAATAAATACATTTTCCATAATTTTATAAATTTAATTTTGTTTNTTNAGNGCCATCAACCAGGGATCTGAGTAAATATATAATTCATTATNAACCNNNTTATATTTAAATGAATTCCAAATTGTTNCATTATTNTATTGTGTCATATANATTGAATCATTTTNAATTTTCCACTTTCCAGGATTAATTTGATTATCAAAATAAGCTTTAAAAGTCGAATCATTTTTGAAAACTAATTTTATTTCTCCAAAAGCTTGTGANAAATTTCCCATTGGTCTATCTATTTTTTTTGATTCTAAATCAAACAATGAATCNTTTTGAATCCAAGTACCTANTATATTANTANTAAATTNNGAGCATGATATTAATAATAAAAATNTATANANANATATATATTTCANGATTTTTTTAATTCTCTGATTCTATCNCTTATAAAAGCNGCAGCTTCATAATTTTCATTATTTATACTTTCATTAAGAGCTGATTTNAATCTGTAAACTTTTTCTTTAGTTGATTCCTTATTATTTAAAACTTCTTTATTAAAAATTTTATTTGAATCTANATCATTGAANAAATCTNNANTGTTTNCATNTGAAATTTTTTCTAAAAATTTTTCTTGAATATAAATATTNGAAAAAGTTTTTAATGCTANAATAATNCCNTCTCCTNTAAAAGANANNATTTCCATAAATTNGTTNTTGCTATTTCTTATNTTNAAAAAACAATTCAAACTNNNANTACTGTCATTTTNTTTNAAAACTATTTTATCAATTTTTAATTTTAANTCATCTAATAGATTTAAAAATAATTCATATTGACTNAGAGATATNCTCATTATATTTTCAGATGCCATTGCTATATTNTTTGCATACTGAGATTCAAAATATAAAGTAAATTGTTTNTCATTTTCTAAAGTTCTNAAAATNATCTTATATTTTTTGCTTACTGANCAGAATATAACTTTATATAATTCTATNATTTTCAAAGTAATTTTTTAAGTTTTGTTATTGTATTTACTGGGTATGGNTTTGTTTTATTCATTATTGAAGCATAATAACTAACCCAATCAAAAANATTNATGAGTTTTAGAACTCTAGTTGTATAACNAGAATCATTATAACTTACTTTGANATGTTCNATATTTTTTAATAACTCANTTGTGATATTCATTCTTTTNGANATTTGAAGATNATTTCCAGAATCATTAATCCATATAATATTAAAATTATTAACATGAAGATTTTCAAATGCCTCAATTTCGTTATGATTTTGTTCTGGAAAAGTAAAATGTGTAGATAAAATTTTGGCATTTTCAGCTAACTGAGCACGAAACCTTGAACCNACNACCTCCATTTTTGAGCTTGTATAAATAATATTAAATTTATTATAAATTCTANNGGCCATATNTATTGANTCATTTGATGTATTCAAATCTGAAAAACAATCTGCTTGTTNCTTAAGAGATTTTNCAGATTCANAAACTTCGTCAACTAAAACTTGATCAATTAAGTTAATCTTATTTAAAAATTTTAATAAAATAGTTATAGAAAAACCTAATGCTTGTCTAGGCATAAAATCTTTAGGAATCAAAGAATAAGGTATTTTATNTTGNAATGCAATTTCAAGGAGCTTTCCACCAGANGTAATNATAAAAGATATCACNNATTTATTTTTGCATTTTTCAAAACATTTCAGCACCTCTTCTGTATTNCCTGAATAAGATGAAAAGATAACTAATGTATTTGAATCCACCCATCCTGGNACAGAATAATCTCTNTTTACATAAATTGGNGGACATTTATCATAATTTTTATTANAAATTAGTGAATTCAAAAGATCTCCACCNACAGCAGATCCACCCATACCNCAAATNAAAATTTTANNAATATTNGATTTTGNTTGTANAAAATCATTGATAAAATCATCATTTTCAATAGTANTCACAATTTGATNAGGNAAACTTTTCAGCATTCCNNAAAAGTCATTTAAATCATATTTTTTTAAACAATNTTTAGTAATTTTTTCCATTAATACTTCCTATTTAAAATNAATTTTGTNTAATTAAACAAATTTTTCCTNTCAANNTCTAAATCAATTAGAATTTTATCTGCCTTATCAAGTGTTTCTNATATAGTTTTTTCAGTTTCTTTAATTATATTATTTTTCTGTAAAAATTCTTTATAANACATAAANCCNTTTTTATAATCNTTTTTTGCAATATCAATAAANGTATTAATTTTTTCATTATCAATNAATCTNGACTTAATACTCAAATAAGTTTTTTTATTAAGCAAAAAATCACTTTCTAATGTTTTTCCCATTTTACTTTTATCAGAAATAACCTCTAANANATCATCTTGAATCTGAAATGCTCTACCAATCAAAAAACCATACTTTTTCATTTTACTCTGAATATTTTTATCTGNATTAGCTAAAATTGCACCNATTTCAGCACTTAGNCCNATCATAAAAGCAGTTTTTTTATGTATCATGGTTAGATAATNATCCTCNCTAATAATTTCTTTNTCTTGAAANTATAAATCTAATGCTTGNCCTTCACATACCTCTATTAANCCTTCATTGAATTTTTTTAATATTGATGAACTGTANTTTGGGATTTCNTTTAGTTTTAATAATGCTATNGCTAACATTGCATCCCCTGATAAAATTGCAATNGAGTCATTCCATTTTTTGTGAATTGTTTCATTTCCATGACGAAGATCATCATTATCCATAATATCATCATGAATTAAAGTAAAATTATGTAATAACTCAATAGAAATAGATGCANTAACAGCCTCTTNAGGATTTAATCCNCATGCATCNGCAGTTATTAATGAAAGNATAGGCCTTATTCTTTTTCCNCCTTTNAGAATATGGTANATTGGCTCCTTAATATTAANAGGACCTGANTCATAAACTTTCTTCAANTTTTCNTCTATCATACTTTTATANAGTTTTATTTCATCTTTAAATTTCATTNTTTATGATNACTCCATGTTTTTTTAANTGATCAAAAATNATATGTTTTATTTTATCAAGATTTTTTTCAGANTTTGCCTCAAANCTGCATACTATTATTGGCTGNGTATTAGANACTCTTANTAGGCCCCATCCNTAATCAAACTCNATTCTNACTCCATCAATTAAATTACAATNATATTTTTCAACATAAAATTTCTTAANATTNTCTACAATTTCGAATTTTTTATCATCATCACAATCTANTCTGATTTCNGGAGTAGANTANTATTTAGGTATNTCTGNTACTAANTGTGAAAGACTNNATNAAGAACTAGANAAAATTTCAATAATTCTCAATGAANCATAAATNCCATCATCAAAACCATAAAATTTATCATTAAAAAAAATATGGCCNCTCATTTCACCTCCAAATTTTGAATTNATTTCTATCATTTTATTTTTGATTAATGAATGTCCAGTTTTATACATTACAGGCTNNGCACCTANACTNTTAANTGTTGATTCTAATGCCCTAGAACATTTAACATCAAAAATNACACTATCCTCTTNTGATATTATTTTTTTTACAAAAATACTCATTAGAATATCAGACCTTATTATCCCCCCATTTTCATCGATAACTACTACTCTATCTGCATCTCCATCATAGGCTACACCTAAATCAAAGTTTCCTTTTTTAACACATTCGACCAAATCATTTAAATTAGAATCTACAGTTGGATCTGGATGGTGATTAGGAAAATCTGGATTTATATCGCAAAAGATTTTTTTTAAATCTATATTTAGGTTTTTGAAAATTTTTGGAGCCACAATCCCAGCAACAGAATTGCCACAATCCATGACACATCTTATTTTCTTATCAATATTTATTTTCTTTTGAATCATTTCAATATAATCATCAATTATTTCTAATTTTTGGATATTCCCTTTTTGCTTAACTGTTTGAATAGATTTATTTTTAATAATTTCTTTGATTTTTATTATTTGTTTACCAAAGAACGGTTTCCCATGCATTGAAAACTTAAAACCATTATATTCTTTAGGGTTATGGCTTCCTGTAATTTGAATTGAATTTTTAATATCCGTATGAAATAAACTAAAGTAATTAATAGGTGTAGGAAGTATTCCCATGTCAAAGACTTTTAAACCTGCATCAATCAAGCCATTATTTAAAATATTTTTTAAATGATTCGTAGTATGCCTGATATCTCCACTTGTAGAAACTTTAGTTTGATTGTTCGATACTAAGATTTGACCAAAAGCTCTTCCAATAGAATATACAACTTCGTCAGGAAAATCATCTTTAACAATTCCTCTAATATCATATTCTCTGAAGATATTATTATTCATAAATTTTTCCACAAACAACTGGCTTCTTTGCACCTGTAACAGAGGGCATATTATTGTTTATTTTTTTAAAACATGTGTATCCCATTAAACACATTAAAAAAGATTCTTTATTATCAATATTCAAATTCATGTAATCAAGTAATTCTACTTTATCAGAAAGATTTTTATTTAGATCATTGAATAAAACTTTGTTCTTAACTCCCCCACCACTTGCTAAAATCTTATAGTTTTGTAGTTCAGATAAGTTAACAACTTTTTTTAAATTTTCAGATATAGATTCCGCGGTAAAATTTACTAAAGTTCTCAAAAAATCATAACTATTAATATTTGAAAATTTTGATTCAATTTTAGTCAAATATTTAATATCATACATTTCTGTCGATGCAGATTTGGGATACTTTTGTCTAATAAAGTCTCTACTCATCAAATAATTCAATAAAATTTTGTCTACTTCACCATTTGAGGCCAGTTCTCCATTAAAATCAAATTCGATTGACCAATATTTTTTAACATACAAATCAATTAAACACATACCTGGTCCAGTATCAAAACCAATAACAGAATTTTTATTTTGATTTGAAAATACAATTGATAAATTAGAAATACCTCCTACATTTATTGTTATAGTATTTTCTTTATTAAATAAATACCAATCTAATAATGGCATTAATGGTGCACCATTACCTCCAACCTTAATATCGTTAGTTCTAAAATCATAAGCCACTGGTATTTTAAAATTATTAAATAAAATTGAGGGACTGCATATTTGGGTTGAATACACTTTGTCCATATGTGATATAGTTTGACCATGATTTGCTATCAAATCAACTCTTTCTGAATTTAAAAAAATATCGATAAATCCAGAATAAACTTTGCCTAAATATTTATCTAAAAAATTCTTATCATACCGTTTATCAAAAACTGATTCTAAAAGAACTTTTCTAGTTTGAGTAGTATAATTAAAAGTAGTTGATTTAATAATCTCAAAATCGAACTTATCTTTTTTTATTGAAATTTTTGCTAAACAACAATCAAGTCCATCCATTGAAGTACCGGACATTAAACCCAAAATTATCATTTACTTTTAAGAATCCTATCTAAGTTATTATTATTTTCTTTTAATAATTTTTCAGCTTCATGAAAACCTTTACTAAATTTTGATATAACAATTGCAATTTTTATATTTCCTTTTGACTCAGTAAGTGATTTTTTTGCTACCTCAACATTTACTTTTGCTATCTTCATAATAATCCTTAATGCTCTATTAAATAATTTTTTATTTTTTAACTTTAAATCAATCATCAAATTATTATAAACGTGTCCTAATTTGATCATAACTGTAGTAGAAATCATATTTAATATCATCTTTGTTGCAGTACCAGCCTTCATTCTTGTTGATCCTGTAATTACTTCTGGTCCAAGAATTACAATAATCAAATGATCAAAATATTTTCTATAATTAATATTATTACATGATATCATTGCTGTAGTTGCACCCCTTTTTTTAGCTTCTTTAAGCGCCCCGTGAACATATTTTGCTGAACCAGATGCACTAATTCCTATTATTGTATCATTTTTACTAACTTTTTTTTCCTTAATAATTTTTAATCCATCTACATTTGAGTCTTCAGCATTCTCTACAGATTCTTTTAAAGCTAAATCTCCACCTGCTATTAATCCTTGTACTGTATCTTTTGAAACACCAAAAGTTGGAGGACACTCAGATGCATCAAGAACACCTAATCTTCCACTAGTTCCGCATCCTACATAAAATAATCTTCCATCATTTTTCATTTTTTTGATGATATCTCTTATGAGGAAATTTATTTTAGGAATATTTTTTTTTATTGATGAAGTAATTTTAGAATCTTCATCATTTATTAAATTCAAAATATCCAATGAATTTAATTGATTTAATTTTTCTGATTTTGAGTTTTGTTTTTCAGTTATATTATCCATTAAATTATAATGTGTTTATTAAATTACAATTATTACAAAAATGTTAGAAATAAATTTAGCAATAACTGGTTTGTTTTTTTCTATTTTATTTTCTAGCTCAGAAATAGCACTTATATCTGCAAATAAATTGCAAATTGATGTTTGGATAAAACAGAAATATAAATTTGCTAACCTTACACGCTTCATAATTAAAAATAAATCAAAATTTTTAATTGTTGCTCTTATTGGTACAAATTTAGCGAATATTTTAGCATCATCATTTGCCACTGTTTACCTAATCCAGATTATGAGTAAATATAATTTTTTTAATGAAAACATAGTTTTTTTACCGATTGCATTAATTATTTTAGTTTTTGGTGAAATCCTTCCAAAAACCATTATTAGAGAATATTCTAATATAATGCTGTTAGTATTTTCCCCAATTCTTTATTTTTTTTATGTAATATTTTACCCTATAGTTTATCTATTTAATAAAATTAATGTAGTCAATAACAACGTTGTAATAAGTAAAAAAGACCTAATTGAAGAAAAAAGAAATGAATTTGAGGGTATATTTCATAAGGGGGATCAATCTATCAATATTGATAAAGAGCAACATAGTATTATTTCAAAAATTTTTGATTATAGGGACCAAATTGTTAAAAATGTTATGACTCCTACTGATGAAATATCTTGCATTTCGTTTAGTGCTGAACTTGATGATTTAGCTCATAAATTTATTGATTCTGGTCATTCAAAACTTCTTGTTTTTGATAAGAATTTGAACGATGTTAAAGGAATTATTTATATTTATGACCTCTACTCTAAACCAATTAGTCTGAAAGATATAATCAGGAAAGTTATTTTTATTTCAGAGGACAAATTAATTGAAGATTTAATGAAAATTTTCAAAAAGAATAATCAATCAACAGCTATAGCTATAAACTCCAAAGGTGATACCACAGGATTAATTACAATTGAGGATATTTACGAAGAAATTTTTGGAGAATTTGATGATGAATTTGATTATAAAAACATTCAATCTTTTATAAATAAGGATGGTTCAATAACAACTAATGCTAAAATTAGTATTGAAGACTTTAATAAAAAATATAATGATATTATTCCAAATGGTGACTACGAAACAATTGGTGGGTATATAATTAAAGAAATTGATAGAATCCCAAATGAAAATGAACATATCTTCTTGAATATAGGCCACATAATAATTAAAAAAGCAACAGCTAGAAGAATTGAACAAATTCAAATTTTTATTAATCAATCTGATTAATTTCTTCAGTTAGTTTTTTAAACCATACTTCATTATAGTCAAAAGGTTTACCTCCTTTTATATATCTAAAATCAATAAGTTCTAAATGGTCTTTCAAGCCAATAACTCCACTTTTATTTCCTTGAATAGCACATTTTACTGCTAATGAAGCACTATCTTTTATCAATTTTAAATCTTCTTTATTTGGCTTAGCAGATCTTGCAAAATAACCACTTTTTTGCACAAGAACTTTATCTGCATTTAGCTCTTTTTTAAAAATATTTGAAAACCATTTCCCTGGATTTATTTCATCTAAACGAACGTGTCCAAATGCATCGTATTTAATTTCTTTTTTATTTGATTTCATATCATTTATAATTTCATTTAATCCAGCACCCTCACTAAAAAATACATTTACACAATCGTATTTATCCATAATTTTTCTTAGCCTAATAAATTCTTTTTTAAAATCATAATCAAGCTCAGGAATATAAATCCCATGAATACCCCACTTAACTTTATTAACTAATAGTTCTGGAATAAAAATTTTATTTTTCAAGCTCTCTTGATATAAAAATGCACTATATGCTGTTAGCCATCCACAATTTCTTCCCATGACTTCATGAATAATTAATTGTCTAGAACTAGTTGTATTTTCATTTACAATATTTTCAAAAAATAATTTTGTTTGTTCAGCTGCTGTAATAGCACCAAGTGTTTGATTTATTGGGTAAACATCATTATCAATAGTTTTTGGCATTCCAATAACTTTTAATTTATAATTGTTATTAAATAAAAAATCAACCAAATCACCTGCTGTTGTATTTGTATCGTCGCCTCCAATTGTATGTAAAATATCAATATTATCATTTTTTAATTGATTTGATGCAACTTCAAGTGGTTTCTGTCCTTTTTTAATATAACCTTTATCCTCACAATCTTTAATATTTGTTAATTTTACTCTACTATTTCCTAGAAAAGATCCTCCAAAGGAATATAAAGCCTCGGAATTAAAATCTTTTTTTATTTTTATTTTATGGTTTGTTAAAAGTCCCTTATATCCATTTAAATATCCAATGAATTCAAAATCTATATTTTCAATTTTATTGTACTCACTGATTAGAGCACAAATTGATGAAGAAAGACAAGGTGCAATACCACCTGCAGTCAAGAAACCTATTTTCAATTTCATGTAATTACCTTATAGTTTTAATTAAGTTTAATTAATATTATGATTTTTGTAATAATTAATCAAAAGATTATATACATATTTTTGTAAATTTATATGTGATTTTTTAATATAAATTAACTAAATGAAAAATTCCAATAAAAAAACCGATTTAGATCCTATTGAAACCCAAGAATGGATTGATTCAATAAAATCATTGATTCATCACTCGGGCTCAGAAAGAGCTCATTTCATTTTAGATAAGTTAATTTCTTTCTCAAGAAGAAATGGTATTAGAATGCCTTTTCAGGCTAATACTGATTATGTAAACACAATTCCACTTAATGAACAGGAACCTTTCGCAGGTGATAGAGAAATAGAAAGAAGAATAAAATCTATCATCAGATGGAATGCTATGGCAATGGTAGTTAGGGCAAATATTAAAAATGATGGAATTGGAGGTCATATTTCATCATTCGCATCTTCAGCAACACTTTATGAAGTAGCCTTCAATCATTTCTTTAAAGGCCCAAATAATGATGGAGGTGATATTGTTTTTTTCCAAGGACATGTTTCACCTGGTATTTATTCTAGATCATTTTTAGAAGGTCGAATAAGCGAAAAAGATTTAGAAAACTTTAGACTCGAAAGTGGTAAAGACAAGGGTTTGTCTTCTTATCCACATCCGTGGCTTATGCCAGAGTATTGGCAGTTTGCGACAGTTTCAATGGGATTAGGGCCTATAATGGCAATTTATCAAGCAAGATTTATGCATTATCTTAATGATAGAAAAATTGCTAATAGTAAAAGTAGAAAAGTATGGGCATTTTTAGGTGATGGTGAAATGGATGAGCCAGAATCACTTGGAGCTTTGACTTTAGCATCTAGAGAAAAACTTGACAATTTAATTTTTGTTATAAACTGTAATTTACAAAGATTAGACGGTCCTGTTAGAGGTAATGGTAAGATCATTCAAGAACTTGAAGGTGCATTCAGAGGAGCTGGATGGAATGTCATTAAAGTCATATGGGGTTCTAATTGGGATGAATTATTTGAAAAAGACAATAAAGGTTTAATCAGAGACAGATTAGAAAAATGTGTTGATGGAGATTTCCTAAAATATATTGTAGAAGGTGGAGAATATTCTAGAAAACATTTTTGGTCTGAAAATGAGGAACTCCAAAAACTTGTTGAACACTTATCTGATAAAGATCTTGAAGAATTACAAGTTGGAGGACACGATCCAGCTAAAGTATATGCAGCATATCATCAAGCAATTAATCATAAAGGGCAACCCACTGTTATTTTAGCTCAAACTATTAAAGGTTACGGACTGGGTGAGGCTGGAGAGGGAAGAAACATTACTCATCAACAAAAAAAACTTAATGAAAAAGAACTTTTAAATTTTAGAACACATTTTAATATTCCAATAAGTGATACTGATTGCATAAAAGCACCTTTTTATAAACCACTTTTGGATAGTGATGAAATAATTTATTTAAAAGAAAGAAGAGAAAAACTAGGTGGTTTTTTACCACAAAGATCTAATAATGCGGAGTCATTAAAAATACCTGATATAAATATTTTTGAAGAATTAATGAAGGGTTCAGATAATCGTGAAGTATCTACCACAATGGTTTTTGTTAGGCTAATAACCTTATTATCTAAAAATAATGATTTAGGTAAAAAAATTGTACCAATTATTCCTGATGAAGCTAGGACATTTGGTATTGATCCTCTTTTTAGAGAATTAGGAATCTATTCGCATGTAGGTCAAAAATATGATCCTGTTGACTCTGAACAATTTTTATATTATAAGGAAGCTAAAGATGGTCAAATACTTGAAGAAGGTATTAGTGAAGCAGGTGCCATCTCATCTTTCATTGCTGCAGGAACAGCCTACTCAAATTATGAAGTTAATTTAATTCCTTTTTTCATTTACTATTCAATGTTTGGATTCCAAAGAGTCGGTGACTCAATTTGGGCTGCATCAGATATGAGAACAAGAGGATTCTTAATTGGTGGAACTGCTGGTAGAACTACACTATCTGGTGAAGGTCTACAACATCAAGATGGTCATAGTCATTTAATGGCATCTGCTGTTCCTAGTATTAGGGCTTATGATCCTGCTTTTTCATATGAAATTGCCACAATTATTCATCATGGCTTGAAAGAAATGTACGAATGGCAAAATGATATGATTTACTATATTACTGTTGAAAATGAAAATTATACTCACCCTCCATTGGGGAATGCAGATAAAGATGGAATAATTAAAGGCTTGTATGAACTTAAACCTCACTCAGGAAAGGGCGACTTAAAAGTTCAGCTTTTAGCTTCTGGACCAATGGTAAATGAAGCAATTGAAGCTTCAAAACTTTTATTAGAAGATTGGGATATAGATGCTAGTGTTTGGAGTGTAACAAGTTATTCAGAGCTGCATAAAGAAGCTGAAGATGTTAGAAGATGGAATATTTTACATCCAGAATCAGAACCAAGAAAATCCTATGTTGAGAAAAAAATTATAAATGAAAATGGTCCTGTGATAGCAACGAGTGATTATGTGAAACTTGTAGCTGAACAAATTTTACCTTATATAAACTGTCCTTTCGTTGCTTTAGGAACTGATGGATTTGGAAGAAGTGATACCCGTGACAAATTAAGAGATTTTTTTGAAGTCAACAGATATTATATCATTCTTTATGCACTTGATAAACTATTTATTGAGAAAAAGATAGAAAAAGAATTAGTTTCTAAATGTATCAAAAAATATAAAATTGATATTGATAAACCTAATCCAAATAAGGTTTGATTGTATGTATATTATGAAAACAATTAAATATATTAATATATGAGTTTTATTCTACCAAATATAGGTGAAGGTATCGATAATATTTCAGTTAGTGAAATTCTTGTTGAAGAAAATCAGGAAATAAAAGCTAAAGATTCAGTTTTGCTTGTTGAAACGGATAAGGCATCAATGGAAATACCTATTGATAAGGACTGCATCGTTGAGAAAATTTTAGTTCGAGAGGGAGATACCATCTCCCCAGGACAAAAAATACTTAAAGTAAAAAATATTGATGTTAAAAATGATTCTTTATCTCAAGAAAAGAATGCATTGCAAAAAGATGAATCTGAATCTTTAGACACTAAAGAAGAGGTTCCTTCATCTAACTTTGAAAATCAATCTAAGAATGAAATAACAGATAAAATTGATACTGAAAGAACATCAAATTTACTAGATGATAATTTTATATCACAAAAAAGTATTCAAGAAAAAAATGTAGTTTCTTCACAAGCACAAAGTGAAACAGGTGATAGCATTAATGCAAGTCCATCAGTTAGGAAGTTTGCGAGAGAATTGAATTGTAATATTAAAAATATTTCTGGCTCTGGCGCAAATAACAGGATAACTAAGGAAGATGTATTGAATTATACTAGTGGTAATAATTCTACTATCAAAGATACTCCAAAAAAAAGTTTTACGGATCAATTTTTATCTTTAGGTCCAATTAAAAAAGTTAGTTTAAATAATGTTCAAAGTACATCTGCTGCTAGATTACATAAATCATGGACTAACATACCTCATGTAACGCAATTTGATGAAGTTAATATAGATGAGCTAAGTGATTTAATAAAGTTATTAAAAAGAATCAACAAAAATCCAAAATCAAAAGTTTCGTATATTCCTTTCTTTATTAAAGCTGTTTATTTAATACTTAAACAACTAGAAGTTTTTAATTCATCATTAGACCATGACGGAAAAACTGTTATTAAAAAGTATTATTATAATATTGGCTTCGCTGTTGATACACCTAGAGGTCTTTTTGTTCCAGTTATTAAAAACGTAGATAAAAAAAGTATTAAACATATAACAATAGAATTTAATAGTTTAATTAACAAAGCTATGGATAATAAATTATCAATGGATGATATGACTGGTGGCTGTATAACTATTTCTAGTCTTGGCAATATATCAGGCAAATTTTTTACACCTATAATTAATTCACCAGAAGTTGCAATATTAGGAGTTTCAAAAATATTTAAACAAATTGTTGAACATAATGGAAAATTACGTTCTCAAAGTATGCTGCCAATATCTTTATCATATGACCATCGCGTCATCAATGGAGCTGATGCAGCTAAATTCACAAAACTTTTTGGTGAAATTGTTAATAAAACCTCTCTTTTAAAATAGATCTTTCAGACTTGAATAATACTAATAATATTAAAAGAAAAATTGTAGTTATTGGTTCTGGACCAGGTGGATATACTGCTGCATTTAGAGCTGCAGATTTAGGCTTAGATGTTACTTTAATAGATAAAGATAAAAATTTAGGAGGTGTTTGTTTAAATAGAGGATGTATCCCTTCTAAGGCGTATCTGCATTTAGCTAATGTTATAAATGAAGCAGATGAATCAAAAAATTTTGGTGTAATTTTTGAAAAGCCAAAAATAGATATCAAAAAAATATTTGAATGGAAAAATTCCATAGTGAATAATCTTAATTCTGGAATAAAAACACTTGCAAGACAAAGAAAAATTAAAGTTATCAATGGCCTTGCTTCTTTTTTATCTGCAAACAAATTATCGGTTAAAGATAATCAAGATAAGATAATTAATATTAATTTTGATTATTGTATAGTTGCTACTGGATCATCTCCCTCAAAACTAAATTTTACTGCTAATGAATCTCCTAATGTGATTAATTCTACCCAAGCACTTTCACTTAATGAAATTCCTAAAAAAATGTTAGTAATTGGGGGTGGATATATAGGTCTCGAGCTAGGAAGTGCATTTCAATCTTTTGGAAGTAAAATCACTGTAGCTGAATTTTCATCTAGACTTTTACCAATGGCTGATAAAGATTTGGTTGATCCTTTATTTAAAAGTTTAAATAACAAATTTAAAAATATATTTTTATCAACAGAAGTTATTGATTTGAAAGAAATTAAGAATATGATTAATGTTGAATTCAAAAAAAATGATATAATTTTTCAAGATTCATTTGATAAAGTTTTAGTTTCAGTTGGAAGAACTCCTAATACAAAATTTTTAAATTTAGAAAAAGCAGGAATTAAGTTAAATAATAGAGGTTTCATTCCTGTTAATGATAAAATGAGAACTATAACTCCCAATATTTATGCTATTGGCGACATTGTGGGTGATCCAATGCTCGCTCATAAAGCAACTCACGAAGGTAAAGTTGCAGCAGAAAATATAGCTGGACATAATTCAGTTTTTGAACCAATTGCAATTCCTTCTGTGATTTATACGAATCCTGAAATAGCATGGGCAGGATATACTGAATCAGATTTAAAAACTAAAAAAATAAAGTATAATAAAGGCATATTCCCTTGGTCTGCAAGTGGAAGAGCAATGACAAATGGTCATGCAATTGGAAAAACAAAAATATTAGCGTCTGAAGATAATTCTAGAATACTTGGAGTAGGTATTTCAGGAAATAATGCTGGCGAGCTTATATCAGAAGCAATGCTTGCCATTGAAATGGGTGCAAATATTGAGGATATTAGTTTAACAATACACCCTCACCCTACACTCAGTGAAACGTTTGCAAATGCGTCAGAAATTTTAGCTAAAACAATTACAGATTTGTACATTAAAAATTGAAAAAAACAACTTTAATTAATGGTAATACCATTTTTTGCATAAATTCTCTTGAAGCTCAAATGCTCCATGAGCATATCAACGGATATTTTGGTGACTTTATTACTATTGAAAAAGCAGATACAATAATTGATATAGGAGCAAATATTGGTATTCTTGGTTTAGAATTATCTAGAAAACATCCAACAATTAACATTCATTCTTTTGAACCTATAGAAGATATTTATTCAGTTCTAAAGGCTAATACAAATTTGAGTAACAACAAAAACTTTAAATCTTATAATTTTGGAATTTCAGATAAAAATGAATCAATAGATATGATATATTTCCCAAATGCACCTGCTTTATCTAGTTCTAATGATGAAATATGGAATTCTAAAAAAGATTTGATTAAGGCATTTGATGGTAGTATGCAGAATGCTCCTTCAAATTGGTGGTGGAAAAAATTCATACCAAAATTCACCTACTCTTTTTTCGTAAAAAATCTTGTAAGAAATAAGAAAAAAATTAATTGTAAACTTAAACCACTTTCTAAAGTAATTGAAGAATTATCACTAAAAAAAATAGATCTTTTAAAAATTGACTGCGAAGGAAATGAACATAAAGTTATTAATGGAATCAATAAAGAGAATTGGTCAATAATACATCAGTTAATTATTGAGATAAATAATATTGATGGTCGTTTAAAATACATCGAGAATAAATTAAAAAAATTAGGATTTAAAATTAAAATCATTCAAGAACCTGCTCTTGAAAAAACTAGTTTATATAACCTTTTTGCTAGAAAATAATTATTTTAAAGGAGATAAAATGTCCTCAAAAAAAATCAATTTAAAAGAAAAATTTTCAAAATTTACACAACATTGGTCTCCTAAAATTATTGCAGAGATGAATGATTATCAGTTTAAAGTCGTTAAAATCAAAGGTGAATTCATATGGCATAATCATACAGATACAGATGAAACTTTTTTAGTAATTGAGGGAGAGATGGTCATAAAATTTAAAGATAATAAAGTAAAATTATCTAAAGGTGAAATGTTTGTTGTCCCCAAAGGTGTTGAACATAAGCCTTTCGCAGAAAAAGAATGTAAAATTCTTATTATTGAACCTAAAGGTGTAATTAATACTGGTGATGCAGAGAGTGATTTAACAGTCGACAAAGAAACATGGATTTAGTAAATAAATCATTTTTATTTAATTATATATGATCTCCTAACTAATCTCTCTGCAATTTTTAACTTATTTAAATCATTGGAAAAGAGTCTTAAAATCACATCTCCTTTGCTTACTTTGTCATTATTTTTTTTTAAAAATTCAGCACCTGAACTATTATCTCTAGTACCTTTTAATTTATTAATATAATTAACAGCATCTCCAATTTTTTTTGTATCAATAAATTCAATATTCCCAGATTCATTAGTTTTAATATCAATACAATCTGTATAATCACAATTAATCCTATTAATATCTCCACCATGTTCATATACCATCTTTTCAAAAATCTCATATGCTTTACCATTATTAATAACATCAATCATTTTTTGTTTTGAATTATCTATTTTTGCAAGTGAACATGCAATCCTACCAAGTTCAAAAACAACATCCATTAAATCATCTGGTCCTCGACCCTTAAGGCAATTAATTGATTCAATTACTTCGCAATTTAGTCCGGAGAAATTTCCTAGAGGTTGATTCATATCGGTACCCAAATATTTCACATCAACATTAAACTTTTTGCCAATCAAAGATAATAATTTCCCTAATCTTTGACCATCTTTCTTAGTTTCTAAAAAAGCACCATTCCCAAATTTAATATCTAATACTAAACCATGAATACCTTCAGATATTTTCTTACTCATTATACTTCCACATATAAGTGGTAAGGATGCAATAGTATTGGTTTTATCTCTTAACGAATAAATTTTACGATCAGCTGGACAAATTTCATTGGTTTGCCCAATTATTGAGATGCCTACTTTTTTTACAATTTTTTTAAATTTATCTAAATTAATTAACCCATTATATCCAGGTATAGATTCAAGTTTATCTAAAGTACCACCTGTATGACCTAAATGTCTACCGACTACCATGGGAACGAAGCACCCACATGCAACTAAAATAGGACCTAGAATTAAAGAGACCTTATCCCCTACACCTCCTGTTGAATGTTTATCAATAACATATCCATCAAGGCTATCAAATTCAACTTTTTTACCGGAATTAATTATTGATTCGGTATAAAGCGCTGTTTCATCAATATTCATTCCATATTTAAAAATCTCTTTTAGCCATAAAGTCATACTATGATCATCTATTTGATCATTTAAATATGACTGCACTATAAAACTGATTTCTTTTGAGTTATAAAATTTATTATTTTTTTTGTACTTAATGAGTTCTAGAAAATCAATCATAAATATTTTTTACCTATTAATATCTAACTAAGTCAAACAAAGATACTAAATCTAGATAGTTAGGTTCCACAAAATGTTTTATAAGTTTCATCAAATCCATCAGGAGTAGTTTGAAACTTATCGAGTTTTACATCATATTCATACGTATTAGACATTTGATGTAATATTTTATCAAACTCTTCTTTATTACCATTTATTGCATTATTTAATGCAGATTCTACTAAATGATTTCTTGGAATATAAATAGGATTGTTCTTTTTCATAATTATCTGACTATTTTTATCATTTTTAACTCTATCTTTCCACTTTTTTAACCAATTTTTAAAATCAGGAGATTGGAATAATAAATCTTTATTTGATTCATTTAATGTTAAACTTAAAAATGTATTCGTATAATCTGCGTTATGTAACTCCATAAGCTCTAATAAATCATTAATAAATTTCTCATCTGATTTTTCAGGATTTGTTATTCCAATTTTACTAAACATCATTCTATACCAATTATTTGTAAAATAAGAAGAAAATTCGTCTAATATACTTTGAGCTAAATCAATAGCTTCATTCTGATCTTTATGAATAAAGGGTAAAAGAGTACCTGCAAAAACTGATAAGTTCCAATAAGCTATTTTGTGCTGGTTTCCAAAAGCATATCTACCATATCTATCGATTGAACTAAAAACGGTTTTTGGATTATATTTATTCATGAACGCGCAAGGTCCATAATCAATTGTCTCTCCAGTAATACTCATATTATCTGTATTCATGACTCCATGTATAAATCCTACTCTAATCCAACTAATAACTAAATCAATTTGTATTCTCATAACTGTCTTCAATAAATCAGTACATGGTGAATTACTACTTGATATATCTGGATAATATCGTTTGATAACATAATCGATAAAATCTTTAAAATCATTTTCTGAACAAAAATGTTTTGCGTATTCAAAAGTTCCTACTCTTATGTGACTTGATGAAACTCTGCTTAATATCCCACCAATATTAATTTTTTCTCGAAATACCCTTTCACCAGTATTAATAACCGCTAAACTTCTAGTGGTTGGAATATTTAAAAAATGCATTGACTCACTCATTAAATATTCTCTAAGCATAGAACTCAAAGTCGCTCTACCATCACCTGCTCTAGAAAAGGGAGTTTTTCCAGATCCCTTAAGCTGAATATCAAAAAATCTGTCATCTGAAGCTTTTTGTTCCCCAAGTAAAATTGCTCTACCATCTCCAAGCATAGTAAAATGACCAAATTGATGACCTGCATAAGCTTGTGCGATAGGATTTGAGTTATCCGGCACGATATTTCCTGATAAATAACCAGTAATCTTACTAAAATCATTATTTAGAAATTCTAAATTTAACTGTTTTGAAAGCTTTCTATTAAAATATACTAATTTAGGATTTTTAACTTTACTGGGTTTAACTTTCTTATAGAAAGAACTTGGAAGTTCTATATAACTATTTTGAAGGCTCCAGTTTTCGTTTGTAGTTTTCATATGATTATTACAATGAAGATAGTATTAATTCATCAAAATTCCATTTTCATTCCAACGACTCACCTCGGATACCTTTTTATCATCTTTGTATAAAACTTTTGATTTTATATTACCATTCTCATAAAAGGTTTTTTCGTATCCATTTTTTTTATCAAACTCATACATAGTTATAGATTTTATTCTACCATTTGAATAGTATCTAATCCACTCACCATGTATTTTTCCGTAAAAATATTCAACAGTATTAATAATATTACCTTCCTCGTCCCAATATTTAGACAATCCATGTTTTTTTCCATTTTCTTTCTCAAATGAATATCTCATTTGATTGTTATCGTAAAAAGATTTTTCAATATTTTGATTTGTTGAACATGAGAATAATAAAATGATAGAAAGTAATAAAAATGTTTTCAAAATATTCTCCTATCTGAAGAGTTGATTTTATACAAAAAATGTGGCGGCGCAGGGACTCGAACCCCGGACACCCGGATTATGATTCCGGTGCTCTAACCAACTGAGCTACGCCGCCTTTGAAACTAATTATTAACTAAATGATAAATTAACCTTACTGCAACACCGGTAGCACCAACTTTCGGTTGATAACTAGGTTCTGTTGGTCCCCAAGCTGTACCAGCAATATCTAAGTGACACCATGGAGTATTTCCAACAAACTCTTTTAAAAACGCACCTGCAGTAATTGTTCCAGCACCTGCTTTACCTAAATTTTGAATATCAGCATATTTACCTTTTATATCTTTTGAATACTCTGGCCATAGTGGAAGTTCCCAAACTTTTTCATCTGTTGCTTCACTTGATTTTTTAATTTTATTAATTAATTTTTCGTCATTTCCCATTAAACCTGTTGCTCTATGGCCCAGTGCAACCAAAACTGCGCCTGTCAATGTAGCAAAGTCAATCATGAACTTTGGTTTATAATTTTTATTTACATATGATAAAACATCAGCTAAAACTAATCTACCCTCAGCATCTGTGTTTAAAACCTCAATTGTTTTTCCATTATATGCAGTTACAATATCACCAGGTCTTTGAGCATCACTTCCAGGCATATTTTCTGTGGACCCTATTGCAAATAGAATATTTACCTTAGGCTGTAGTATCGAGACTGCATTCATTACACCCATAACAGTTGCACTTCCACACATATCAAATTTCATTTCATCCATTCTTGCACCTGGTTTCAAAGAAATTCCGCCAGTATCGAATGTTAAACCCTTTCCAACTAATGCAATCGGCTTATCAGATTTAGATCCGCCATTATACTCAACAATAATCATTTTTGCAGGTTCTTTTGCTCCCCTAGCAACACCATAAAAACTGCCTAACCCCATTTTTTCAAATTTACTGACATCAAAAATTGTACATTTCATATTTTTTGCTTTAGAAATTCGCTTCGATTCATTAGCTAAATAAGTAGGTGTTAGTATATTAGCTGGATGATTACCTAAATCTTTTGCAAAATTTACACTATTTGCAATAACTACCGAAGCTTCTAAAGTTTTCTTATCACATGGACCAACAACAGTAACCTTTTTTAATGAATTTGGCTTAGAGTCCATAGTTTTATAATCTAAAAACTGATAATTACCTAAGACTATTCCTTCATATAATGATCCTGCGAGCTCATTTTTATCAAGTTTTAAAGATTTAGAATCTAATGAAATATTTTTTACACTAAGTTGATTAGCATAACCTGCAACAGCTGCACCAATTTCTCTAAATCTTAAATTTGTAGCATTTTTCTTCTTGCCTAGACCAATAATTAAGACTCTTTTTAAATTGTCCCCATAAACTAAAATTTTCTTGTTATAATCGCCCTTAAATGACTCAATTGAAATAGCATCGTCTACATTCTTACCAAAAGAGTTTGTAAATTTTTCACCCTTAAATAAACCACAAACCATTAAATCTGTTTTATGTGATTTTAAAGTTTTAGTTGACGTAGTAAAATTGATAAGACTTTGCATTTTTTTTAATTCTCCACTTATTAAAATGATATATTATTCATAATTTATTTCATGAAATCTATCTATTATTTATACTATAATACAAGATATTAAGTTGAAATTGGAGCAAATATGAATATTAATAAAATGTTACCATCAGATACTTTTAAAAATAAAGTAGTTTTAATAACTGGTGGAGGAACTGGTTTAGGCAAATCTATTGGACATCATCTCTTAGGTTTGGGAGCAAAACTAATTATTACGAGCAGAAAAAAAGAAGTAATTGAAAAAACTGCAAATGAGTTTAACAAAGAATATCCTGATTCTACATTATTTGTTGCTGGTGATGTTAGAGAAATCAATGATGTTGAGAATGTTATCAATGAGGGTTTTGATAAATTTGGTAAAATTGATATGCTTATAAATAACGCAGCAGGTAATTTTATTAGTCCTACAGAGCGACTTTCAACAAATGCATTTAGTGTTATTATTGATATAGTTTTAAAAGGAACCTGTAATTTTACAATTACACTTGGTAAAAAATGGATTAAAGATAAAATAGACGGTAACATTTTAAATATCGCAACCACTTATGCCATGACAGGCTCAGGTTACGTCGTTCCATCTGCAGCTGCAAAAGGTGGTGTATTAACATTTACAAAATCAATTGCTGCTGAATGGGCAAAATATAATATAAGATGTAATGCAGTTGCTCCAGGACCATTCCCAACTAAAGGAGCCTGGAGTAGGCTTGTTCCTCCTGGTTTTTCAAAATTTATAGATTTGAAGAAGAGAGTCCCACTTAAAAGAGTTGGAGAACACGCTGAACTTGCTAATTTGTGCTCTTATTTACTTTCTGATTATTCTGCTTACATAACAGGTGAAATAATTACAATTGATGGAGGAGAATGGATTTATAATGCTGGACAGTTTAGCAGATTAGATAAAATACCTTCAAAACTTTGGAGCTTAATAGAGAAAACAATTAGGAAAAAAAATAAATGATAGTTTATAGGTCTTTTAGGATTCATTCATCACGCTACTTACCAAATTTAGAAGATGACCACATATGCAAAAAAATGCACGGACATACATTTAATATCACAGTTTATGTTAAAGATTCTGTTGATGATAAAACAGGCTTTGTTATAGATTTTTATGACATAGATGTAATTTTCCAAAAATATATACACAAAAATGTAGATCATAAAGTTTTAAATGATGTTGATGGATTAGAAAATCCCACAAGCGAAAATCTTTCAATCTGGATTTGGGAAAATCTAATTCCTCATCTTCCAAACTTATATAAAATTGAAGTTTCAGAAGATTTTGGAACAGGTATAATTTACCAACCATCAAATGAATAAAACTGCAGTAATAAGCTTTAGTGGTGGTCTTGATTCAACATCATTACTTCTACATCTAATTAAAAAAAAATATGACATATTTGCTATTTCATTTAATTACGGTCAAAAACATATATTAGAATTAGATAAAGCAAAAGAAAATATTAAATTTTTTAAATCAAAAGGGATTGAAATTAAACACAAAATTTTAGATATTTCAGACTCATTTGATATTCTTCAATCATCTTTAACTAATGATAAGAAAAAGACTCCAATCGGTTATTACAAAAATGAAAATATGAAAAGTACGGTTGTACCAAATAGAAATGCTATTTTTAGCTCTTTTTCCTATGCATGTGCATTATCTATACACAAAAAACTTGGTGTGGATGTAGATATAGCACTTGGAGTTCATTCAGGTGATCATGAAATTTATCCTGATTGTAGATTAGAATTTTATGAAAAATTATTTGATGCATTTAAAATTGGTAATTGGGACTCTGAGAACATAAAATATTACTTACCTTATTTAGATTTTTCAAAATCAGATATTATTAATGATGCATTAAAAAATTGCAAAAAACTTAAACTAGATTTTAATACTATTTTTAAAAATACCCTAACGAGCTATAGCCCAAATAAAAGTGGATTATCTGATGGTAATACCGCATCAGATGTTGAAAGAATTCTTGCATTTCATAAACTAAACCTTATTGATCCAATCAAATATAATTTTTCCTGGGAAGACGTTTTAAAAAATGCATTAAATTTTGAAAAAGATTTTAAAAGAAAATAATTACTCTATAAAACCATTCCAATTTTTCATATAGTTTATAAATTTAGGATTTAATTTTGCTCTAGATAATTTAGAAATCGAAAAAGGTGGTCTTTTAGGATTATAATCCAGACTTGATACTTTATTAGCCCAATTCGGATGCCCTATCGCAACTCTTCCAACTCCTACAAGATTTGCCCCTTGTTCTAATAGTTTATGTGCATCACAGCTTGACCATACTTTACCTGTGCTAATTATTGTAGGTAAATCTGTATAACTTTCAGTTATTACCTCAGTTAACGTTCTATTATCATTCTTTAAAGACTTTGATTTAGCAAATACATCCCAACATGATATATGAATGAAATCTAAATTCATTTTTTTTAATATACCCACTAGTTCAATAGTATCTTGTAAATCTATACCGAGACTATCTATTTCTGGTGAAATACGAACACCAATAATAAATTCATCAGGCACATTATTTCTAATAGATTTAATAATTTCAATTAATAGTTTCGATCTATTTTTTAGATCGCCCCCCCATTCATCTTTTCTTAAATTGGTTTTTTTACCCAAAAACTGCGATATTAAATATCCATGAGCTCCATGAAGCTCAATTCCATCAAATCCAGATTCATAACATCTTGACGCACTATTTTTAAAATCATCAATTATTTTTTTAATATCATCTAGAGATGCAGATTTTGTCTCACCAGTATTTGATTCATCACAATCTAACTTACTAGCAGATATGGGTATGAATCCTGTAATCTTTTGAGGCGATTTCATGCCACCATGAAATAATTGAGCAATAACAATGCTTTTTGTCTCATGTATTAAAGATGTAAGTTTTTTTAATTGCGGGATTTGATAATCTTCAAATACTCCAAATTCGCCATTCCATGCTTTTCCTTCTTTTGATACATTAGTAGCTGCTGTTGTTATTATACCAAATCCACCTTTAGCTCTTTCTAAAAGCCAGGTTATTTCATCATTAGATAAAGTACCATCATCATGGCTTTGCATATTAGTCATAGCTGCTAGGACTGTACGATTTTGGATTTTTAGATTAGCCCTTGAAAATATATAATTATCTGATATTTTTAAATTAAAATTCAATCAAAAGTCTTTATTAGTTTCAAGCTTTTCAAATAAGTTGTGAATTACTAATACACATAATCCAATGAGCAACGCACTAATAATAAGTGATAAATTTGTTAAACCTGTAACACCAAAAGAGATTCGAATGATTATCGTAGAAACAATAAATCCTGAATTTCTAATTATTTTATGGAAATTTTGTGAGTAGAAGAATGATAAAAGCAATATTATTATATCAACAAAAATCAAAATGTTAAAGAAATCTTCAAAAAAGATATGATTCAAATCAATAATTTGAAGATTAGCTTCATAGGAAAATAAACCCAAACTCCAGGAATAGAATGAATACATAGCCATCAAAAAAAATAAAGGTATTAATAATGCGGCTATAAACTCTTTTTGAGCAACAAATCTTCGGAGGCCTTTATTCTCAATTAATATTTTTTTATTTTTGTTTCTAACAACATTTCTATTGAATAAATAAACTATGAAAAATAAAATTAAAGAAGCTATTAAATCATAAAATATTTGAGAATTAACAATAGTATTTAAACTAATATTTGATGTATCAAAAGAAGCAATATCTTTAAAAAATCTCCTAAAAACGATTAATGTTATAATTTCATATTGCTTTGAAAGATAGAATGTAAATGATTGAGGTAAATAATAAACTAATAAATAAACTTCATATAAAAGTATAAAACTAAACGGAGTATAAACTGCAACTATAGCATTATTTAATAAGTCTGATGAAAAATTAAATCCAAGTAAAGAATTTTGTGATGCGATTATTAATCCTAGATGAACCAGAAAACTGAATAAAGCGATATTCAATATTATTTTTTCTATAAAATTTTTTGATTTTGATGAAAAAAATAAATTATGAAAATCATAATTTTTAAAATTATTAATCATACTAATTAATATTCCTTTTATTAATTGTTATTTTATAATTTCTTTTCATAGCTTGCTTATAGAACTCTTTACCTGTTAATGCTTTTTCAATAGGAAAAGTTCCACTGTTTAAGTTACCATTCATTATATGTTGCATGACAATTGAAGCATGCCATCCAGTCCATTTTTCCATTGCCATTAAATTTGTTTTATCATCGAAAGTTTCTAAAGCATCAATCAATACTTCGATTTTCTTACCATCTAGTATTCCTATGGCTTTAACTCGCATAATACATATATCATTATAATCTTTAGTATCTAAATGAGGTTCAAGTAAATGATGATAAAAATCTCTAGGTACAATTTTGTGTCCATTAAAAGTAATCTCATCTTCATTAAATAAACCCAATTCTCTATATGCTTTCATCCACTCCCAATGCCCCAAATATCTTAATGTTTTATTTTCAAGTACCTTTAACTTATTTTGGAAAGTCCATGGCATTGTGGATAATCCACCTGATGTAACAGATGCTTCAAGTTGTCCGATTTTTACTCCAAAATCTATTAACTCATAGTCTTCAAAACAATTCACCTCATCAATTTTTCCATTTCTAATAAAAAAGGCATGAGAATCGTATTCATTTGTGAGTCCAGCAATATTAAAAAATAAAGAATAATTCCAAGGTTTAACAGGATTTTGGGGTAATCCCCCATCCCATATTCTAACCTCATGAGCTTCATCGAATTGCTCAATTGCTAGTAATCCCATGGAAACATTCATTCCAGGCCCCATTCCACAATCAGGTACTATCGTAATACCTTTCTTTTTTGCTTCTTTATCATAATTAAGTTGTTTTATTACATTACCTGTATGACCTCCTAAATCAACCATAGAACATGCTGTTTCAATAGCTAATTCTGTAAGCATTAGATTATATTTATAAGGTACAGAACTAAGAAAAATGTCAACTGAATCAAGTAACTGTTTTAATTGATCAGTTTTATTAAAATCAATTATAAATTGTTGAATTTTTACACTATTCGAAACTGAATCAATTTTTTTTAAACATTCATCAATAGAATTTTGATTACAATCTAATAATGTTAATGATTCAACGTCAGCATGAACTAATAAATCATAAGCTGCAGCAGTACCCTGTCGACCAGTTCCTATAATACAATATTTTTTTTTCATAAACTTTTCGATATATGTTAAATTAGAATGAAATTTATTACATTAATTTTAAACATAAATAAAGGCTTCCTCAATGAAAAAAATAATTTTAAATCTTATTTTAATAATGAATCTTTCCCTTTTTGGTTTAAATGATTTCTCAAATATTTGGGGAGGACTTTCAGTTAGTTTATCAGATGACCTTGATGCAATGTATTTAAATCCAGCGGGATTTGGTGTAGATAGAGGCAAGCAATCAGGCTTTAATATCCAACAAGGAAACTTTGATAGCAATCATACTAACTATCATATTTTTTCATCTATTTATAGATGGGAATCAGGCTTTGGATTTGAAAGTAGATATGATGAGATTAATAAATATCATTGGTCTTTAGGATATGGTACAAAAATTTTAGATAAATTATATTCTGGTTTTACAATCAATAAATCTGAAGATTACTCATTCGGGATGCTTTATAGATATTCAAATAATTTATCTACAGGGTTTACGCTATTTTCTAATAATGAAAATACTTTTAGAAAAATTAGATATGGACTTGCTATTAGACCATATTCACCAAAATTTACTATAGGATTTGATAAACTCATTAACTATAATGATAATTGGGGCAAAGATAATTCTACGGATTTTTATTTTATAAATTTTGACATTGCAAAGGGTTTTAATGTTGGAATCAATAAATATGAAGGAAAAAATTATTCTCTAAGTTTATCTATTAACCTTGGCAATAATGGAGTAAATATAAATAATTATTCTCCAAATCAATCCTCAAATTCTATCACAGCTAATGGTATAGGTTTTTTCAACTATTCACAAAAACAAAAATCAGATATTAATTTAATAAATCTTAAAAGTAATAATTATGTAGAGCTAGATCTTCAAGGCATATTTATTGAAGAGAAACCTGTTAGAAAATCTGTTTTAAATTTTGAAATTAATCTCCTACCATTTGGAAATAATAATTTAAAAGCTATTCAATTGAGGAATTTCATAGTAAAAATTGATGAAATCATCAAAAAAGATAATATTAATGGCTTAATAATTAATTTGGGTAGAGTTCAAGCAGGCTTTGGTAAGAGAAAAGAAATTTTTAAATCATTAATGAGATTAAAAGAATCTGGCAAAGAAATTATAGTATTTTGTGAAAAAAATGATATTAGTAATATGGATTACTATATTATTTCAATGGCTGATTATATTTATACTACACCTCATACTTCAGTTGACCTAAAAGGTATAAATATGGAAATGACTTTTCTAAAAGGACTTCTAGATACAGTTTCCATTGTTCCAGAAGTAGTCAGAATAAGTCCTTACAAAACTGCTGGTGACCCTTTAATTAATGAAAAAATGTCTGAAGAAATGAAAGAAAACTATGGTCAACTTATAAATGACTTTTATACGATTATGATCAACGATTTGTCTGAATCAAAAAATTGGTCAAAAGAAAAAACAAAAAGAACTATTGAAAATGGTCCATATTATTCTAATAAAGAAGCTATTAATGCTGGTCTAATAGATAAGTCATTATATCCAGACCAATTTGATGATTTGATAAAATTAAAAAAAATAAACAAAATAAACTGGTCTGAAATTCAGCCTGATAATTATTACGTAGAGGATTGGACCCCAGAAGATACGCCCAAAATTGCAATTATATATGCAGTTGGAGGAATAGTATCAGGTGATAGTAATCCCGGTCCGTTTGGTTCTTCGATTATGGGTGATCAGACAATTAGAAAAGCAATTATTGAAGCTAGAGAAGATAAAAATATTAATGCTATAATTTTACGAATAGATAGTGGTGGTGGTTCTGTATTGGCATCTGATATGATTTGGAGAGAAATTAATAGAACAATCAACGATACATCAGGAAATAAGAAACCTGTTATAGTTTCAATGTCTGATGTAGCAGCTTCAGGAGGGTACTACATAGGATGTGAAGCAGATAAAATTTTAGCGGAATCTTCCTCAATTACAGGTTCAATCGGAGTAATATGGGTTAGATTAAACTTTTCTGATTTACTCAACAGAATCGGTATAAAATTTGATGGCTTAAAAAGTAATGAAAATGCAGACTTTTTAAGTGGTTCTCGTTTAATGACTGAAGAAGAAAAAAATAAAATTTTTAATATAATAAATGAATCGTATAGTGATTTTAAAGAAAAGGTAATAAATGGTAGAGAAAAACTTAATGATTTTGACCAATTAGATGAAATCGCACTTGGTAGAATTTGGTCTGGAAATTCAGCTAATCAAAATGGACTAATAGATGAGATCGGAGGTATTGTAGAAGCATTAGAATCAGCAAAAAATCTTGCAAATATTAATTTGACTTCCGAAGTAAATATTGAAGAGTTTCCAAAACCTGAACCATTTAGGTTTCTAAAACTTTTAAATGATGAAAAATCTGCATCTATTCTAAAATTTGATGATTTTTTACCAACTGATTTATCAACAAAACTAAGTGCTCTTAATTTATTACCTGTTTTAATAGATAATGAGCTACAATTACTTATGCCATATCAAATAACAATTAATTAAATTTATTTGACTTTTAATAATAACATATATAAATTTTTAATATGAATAAACTGTTTTCTATATTAATAGTACTTACTTCATTGGTCTTTTCGCAAGATAGAAGTATTATTTTTAGTACTGGTACACCTGATTCAACATCTGGGTTTTTAATTGATAATAATCATTCTTATGCAAATAGATTTTCAGTTAATGTAGATTTTGTCTTAGAGGCTATGAACTTTTTCATGACATCAGAGAACGAGGATAATTCAAATATTCATATATCGATTAGGGAAGATTTAAATGGAAGGCCTGGTGAACTTATATCTGAATTTTCTCAATGGAATTATACTATTGATTTTGATCATCCATTTAACTATAATCTTATTCAAACCACAAATTTGTGCGTTTATTTAGATAGCGGAAATTACTATTGGTTTGTTGTAGAGGCAGCTGATGATTTAACTAATGTTACGTGGATATACTCAAACTCTCCTTTATATCAAATAGCATCAAGTCAAGATTCAGGTATTTCATGGCAAACTGATGTTTCATATGCTGGAGCTGGTTCAATTTTTGGTGA